>CAJCII010000060.1 GCA_903970335.1 Bacteroidota bacterium
TTCTGGACGTCATCGGCCACGCCGCCGAGGTCCCGCCCCTGGACGTTGACGCAAACGTCGTAGGCGGGCTTGATGGCGTAGTGGGTTATGACGGCGGGGGTGTTGGTGCGGGTGATGGGGGCGAGGTTTTCGAGCAGTTGCGGTTGCTGGATCTTTCCGGCGCTGATGGGGGATTGCTTGAGGGCGTCGAGCGAGTCGATTTGATACTGCGGGGTCTGCACGGCGATGGAGTAGTTGACGCCGTTGACGGGGTTGAGCCAGTAGTTGGGAGCGGTCTGGCTGCTGGAGCTGAGAGAAACGAGCAGATCGTTACCGACGTCGCGTTGGGTGAGGCCGAGCTGGCTGGCGCGGGTGCGGTCGACATCGACGAACAGGGTCGGGTAACTGACGACCTGCTGGAGGTGGACATCGACGGCGCCGCGCACGGTGCGGAGGCGGTCGACGAGTTTTCGGGCGACGGCATAATTGGCATCGCTGTTTTTCGGCGGCCCGACGACCTGGACGTCGATGGGCGCGGGGAGGCCGAAGTTGAGGATTTGCCCGACGATATCGGAGGGTTGGGTGAAGAATTCGTAGTCGGGCATCTGGTACTTGAGCCGATGGCGGATTTCTTTGACGTAGTCCCAGGTCGATTTATGGCCGGGTTTGAGCGAGACGAGCATTTCGCCGTCGAAGGGGCCCGTGGTGGCGGAATCGGTGAAAGCGAGGTTAACGCCGCCGACGGGCAGGCCGATGTTATCGACGACGATGCCGATTTCGTTGGGGGGAATCACCTGGCGGACGATTTGTTCCACCTGGGTAAAACCGCGGTCGGTTTCCTCGATGCGCGTACCGCTGGGGGCGCGGATGTGGAGGCGGAACTGACCCGCATCGACGAGGGGAAAGAAATCGCGTCCAAGAGTAGGGAGCAGGGCGAGTAGGCTCAGGACGACAAAGGCCGCAGCCCCGATGATGACCGCACCGGGTGCGCGCAGGGCACGTTCGAGGAGGCCAAGGTAGCTGCCCTGGGCCGCTTCGAATTTGCGGATGAAGTGCCAGTGGATGAGACCGAAGGGATTGCGGGGCTTGGGCGGGATGTGGCCATCGGGGTAATGCACCTCCGCACCGAGGAGAAAATTGGCCATGGTCGGAGCAACGGTCCGGGAGAGGAAATAGGAGGCCATCATGGCGAAGACGACGGCGAGGGCGAGCGGGGTGAAGAGGTAGTAGGCGACGCCCTGGAGGAAGAAGATGGGGACGAAGACGATGCAGATGCAGAGGGTGGAGACGAAAGCCGGGATGGCGATCTGGTGGGCACCATCGAGGATCGACTTGACCGTGCGCTTGCCGAGGCTCAGGTGGCGGTGGATGTTTTCGATGGTGACGGTGGCGTCATCGACCAGGATGCCGACGGCGAGGGCGAGGCCGCCGAGGGTCATGATGTTGATCGTTTTGCCGAGGGCGGCGAGGAGGATGAGCGAGCAGCAGATCGCGAGGGGAATGGAGATGGCGACGATGAGGGTGCTGCGCCACGAGCCGAGAAAGAGGAGGATCATCAGCGCGGTCAGGACGGCGGCGGTGGTGCCTTCGACGACCACACCCTGGAGGGCGGCGAGGACGAAGAGAGACTGGTCGAAGAGCGGTTCGACGTGGAGATCGGGGGGGAGCGTGGTGGCGAGTTGGGGGAGGCGTCCGAGGATACCGTTGACGACATCGACGGTGGAGGCGGAGCCATTTTTGAGCACGGGCAGCAGGGCGGCCTTTTCTCCGTTGAGCTTGACCATGTTGACTTGCGGGGAGTAGCCGTCGCGGACGTGGGCGACGTCGCGGATGTAGATGGTGGCTCCGTTGACCTGCTTGACGGGAAGGTCGTTGAGTTGGTCGAGGATACTGGGGCTGCTGTTGAGGAGCACACTGTACTCGCGCTCGCCGATTTTCACGGTGCCGGAAGGGAGGATGACGCTTTCCGCGTTGATGGCATCGCTGACCTCCGTGGGTGAGATGCCGAGGGCCTGGCACTTTTTGAGTTCGAGATCGACGGAGACGAGGCGCTGTTTGCCTCCGTAGGGCAAGGGAATGGCCGCTCCGGGCACGCTGGCGAGGGGGGCGCGGATGAAATTGAGGCTTTGGTCGTAGAGCTCGGTCTCGGGGAGGGTCGGGCTGCTGACCGCCAGTTGCAGGATGGGGACGGAGGAGGCGCTGTACTGGATGATCAATGGCGGGGTGGCACCCGGCGGGAAAATTTTGAGGATGGTCTGGTTGATCGCGGTGATTTGGGCGACGGCCTGTTCGATTTTAACATTGGGCTGGAAGAAGACTTTGATTGCGGCGACGCCAGGGTAGGACTGGGATTCCTGGTGCTCGATGTCGTTGACGGTGGTCGTCATGGCGCGCTCGCTGATCGTGACGAAGCGGCGTTCCATTTCCTGGGGAGGGAGTCCGGCGTAGGCCCAGATGACGCTGACGACGGGGATGTCGATGCTGGGGAAAATGTCCTTCGGCATGCTGAGGTAGCTCTGCGCCCCCATGATCAGGATGAGAAGGGCCATCACCGTGAAGGTGTAGGGTTTTCTAAGGGCGAGGCGTACGATCCACATGCGGGAGGGCTAGTATAGAGGAGGCTAAAGGCAAGTTCTTGACTAAATATCTAGTAAAGTAGCCAGAGTCCCGTGCAAAGCAAGACGGGGACAAGGTTGATCGGGGGCCAAGCTCCCTGGTTGATTGGATAGCGGAGAGGGCTTGTCTAGTAAGTGGCAATGTCGGGTGGTGTCGTGGTTTCGTGCATATTTTCTTCAGAACGATGTCATTTGCAACGAAGGAGTACGAAAATTAAGTCGTTTCAATAAAGTTTGGCCGCGCAAAAACATATGTCGTGATCGACGTTTCAGAACGATGCAAGGCTCGAAAATGCGAGGAGAAGGGACTCTATTAATTGCATTCGTCAGGATGTTTAAGATTAATCTATACTATATTGATATAAAGACACTTACGTAAGCATAAAGCCGGGATTGCCGCCTAGTGTACTTCGGGTGAAAGACGGTTTATTCCGATTTTTGCAACCTTTTGCCTCATAAAGGCGTCCAATCAATACGAGAGAACCTCTCGCAGGTTTCCTAAAATCATGACATGGATCGGGCTATTTCACTATCAGGCACGGGAATGGCTAAAACTTAGGCGTACGACGATAACTATTACTTGATAACCAGAGTGCGCGACCGCTGTTTACGGTCCGCCTAATCGCCTCAGGCGATAACGAAAGGAAAAATTTATGAGCACAATGCAATGTTCGCTTCTCTCCCTTGGATGTGTTTTCGGTTTTGCGGCTCCCGATGAGCAGACCAAATTGACCGCCCTGCGCGCGTTAAAAATCGCCCAGCGGCGGTTGCGGCCGGAAGTACGGGCAAAACTGCTCAGCGTGACGAGCGCGCGGAGTAATGGCAATCTGACGCCGACGGCGTGGCGTTTTGTTTTCCTCGATCCGGGAACGAGCGGTCACTGTCGGGTGGTGACGGTGGCCGCGAAGGCATCGTCGGAGCACCCCGATACGGTGGAGGCCTTCAGCTCCTCCAAAATGGAAAGCGCCGATTCCCTGCTACCCATTCCGCAGAACAAATTGCTTTTCGATTCGGACCGGTTGATCGAGCAGGCGCGAGCCGCTTCGAAGTTGAAGGGGGTCAACGCGGCGGAGTTCCGGCTTTTGCAACCTCGCAGCGGACGCGAACCGGTGTGGGAATTGCACTTCTTTGCGGAAGACGGCGGGCCGTTGTCCGCGTTCCGGATCGGTGCGAAAACCGGTGCCACTTCCGTGCTGGAAAACGAATCGGTCGAGGCCAACTGACGTTGGGGTGTTCTCTTCGCCTTGGGGTATGAATTTCCCCAAGGGGTTCCGATCGACTCCATTTTGATTGTCTGGGCGCGGCGCGGGGCGTAAACTTTTCGTTTACCCACCACTTGTTTATGCACGCACGTCTGACTCCCTCGCGCGAGAGCTTCCGGGAACTGGCCCATCGGGGAAACCTGATCCCCGTTTACCGGGAGATCATTGCCGACATGGAAACGCCGGTCTCGGCCTTCCACAAGATCGATACGGGCGATCACTCGTTTCTCTTCGAGTCGGTGGAAAAGGGAGGAAAATTCGCCCGCTACTCGTTTCTGGGCGCGAGTCCGCACCTGATCGTCGAGGCGCGGGGGAAGGAAATTGTCCTGCGCGAAGGCACGGAACGGCGCGTCTATACCGCAGCGGGGGACCCATTGCGCGAACTCGAACGGCTCATGGCGGGATATCGCCCGGTGCCGACGGAGGGCCTGCCGCTGTTCTATGGAGGCGCGGTTGGCTATCTTGGTTTCGAGGCGGTCACGCAATTCGAGCCGGCGGTGCCCCGCGCACGGAAGGACGACCTCGGCGTGCCGGACGCTTATTTTTTTATCACCGATACGCTGCTGATTTTCGATCATCTCGAACGTCGGATCAAGATCGTGGCCAACGCGCAGATCGTCGACCCGACCCATGCTGATCGCGCCTACGACGAGGCGGTGGCGAAGATCGAGGAGCTTGAAGCGCGGCTGTCGCGTCCGGTGCGATCGAGCCTGCTGCCTGCGCTCAGCGATGTGGTGCCGCTGGAACCCGCGATCAACATGACCCGCGCCGAGTATGTCAAGATGACCGAGGCGATGCAGGAGTACATCCGCGCCGGGGACATCTTCCAGGTCGTGCCGTCGCAGCGGTTCGAGGTGCCTTTCGATGCTCCGGCCATCGACCTCTACCGGGCCCTGCGGCTGATCAATCCCTCGCCCTACATGTTTATCCTGAAGCTCGGTGGCATGGCGCTGGTCGGCTCGTCGCCGGAACTGCACGTCCGTTGCGAGGAAGGTCGCGTGCAAATCCGGCCCATCGCGGGAACGCGTCCCCGCGGCAAGACGCCGGAGGAGGACGACCGGCTGACCGCCGAATTGCTGGCCGATCCCAAGGAACGCGCCGAGCACGTCATGCTGGTCGATCTCGCCCGCAACGATGTGGGCCGCGTCTGCAAGTTCAACACCGTGCGCCTGACCGATTTCATGATCACCGAGCGCTACTCGCACGTCATGCACATCGTCTCCAATGTCGAGGGCGAGCTGAATCCCGGCCACTCCGCCTACGACGTGATGCGGGCCACGTTCCCCGCCGGAACGGTCAGCGGCTCGCCGAAAATCCGCGCCATGCAGATCATCGCGGACCTGGAGCCGACCTGTCGCGGCACCTACGCCGGGGCGGTCGGCTACTTCGGCTTCTCGGGCAATCTCGATTCGTGCATCGCCATCCGCACGGTCCTGCTCAAGGACGGTAAGGCCTATCTCCAGGCTGGCGGCGGACTCGTCGCCGACTCGACGCCGCTCGGCGAGTACGAGGAATCGCTCAACAAGGCGAAGGCGGGGCTGAAGGCGCTCGCCATGGCGAAGCAGTTTTAGCAATCACTCTTGCTGATCCGCGCCAGCCACACTAAGCTTTTCCCGTGAGCGAAATTATTTTTGAAGTACGCGAAGACGAGGTGGATGGCGGGTTCAACGCCAGCGCTCTTGGCTATGGCATCCATACTCAAGGCAGAGATATGGAGGAACTTCGCGCGATGGTTCGTGAGGCGGTTGACTGCTATTTTGATGAAACGATGGATGCACCGAAAATCATACGTCTCCATTTGGTTCACGACGAAGTTTTGGCCAGGTGAAACTACCTCGTAATCTGGACGGTACAGATCTAGTCAAGGCTCTACGAATTTTGGGCTATGCTTCGACTCGCCAATAAGGGGCGCATATTCGAGTAACGACTCAGTTGAATGGGGAGCATCATGAAGTTATTCCCAATCAAGCCCATTCGGTACATTGCATTCTATCTTGAGAAGCATAGCGAATCATCACAAGTTGACCGTTGCCGAATTGATGGGGAAACTCGATTTATAAATAGTCCTGCGGATTTGGCGCGCAAAGCATCCGTCACTCATGCGCCTTGATTTCCTCCTCTCAGCCGCGTAGTTTACCCCATGCCCGCCACGCAATATCGCTATCTCACCAACATCCCCGGCGTCCGCTCTGGAAGGACGATCATCGAAGGCACGCGGATCGGCGTCCACGATGTGATCGCGGTGATTGTAAACGGCGCGTCCGTCGACGATGTCTGTCGCAGTTACCCCGACGTGACGAGGGCGCAAGTCTACGAGTGCCTCGCCTATTACGAGGACAATCGTGCCGAAATCGACTCTATTGTGGCACGCCAGATGAGCGCCGATTTGCAGTGACCCTCCTCCTCGATCGCGATGTGGCGGATGAAGTCGCGCAGATGCTCCGCTATTGGAAATCCCGTTAATCCCGTCTAAACTCAGTTTTCCCCATGCTCCTCATCATCGATAACTACGACTCGTTCACCTACAACCTCGTCCAGTACTTTGGCGAGTTGGGCGCGGAACTGCTGGTCAAGCGCAACGACGAAATTACCGTCGCGGAAATAGACGCGCTCAAGCCGGAGGCCATCGTGATTTCGCCCGGCCCATGCACGCCGAAGGAAGCGGGCATCTCCAACGAGGTCATCGCGCAGATCGGACCGCGCCTGCCTGTCCTCGGCGTCTGCCTGGGGCACCAGTGCATCGGCCACGTCTATGGTGGGGCGGTCGTCCGCGCGGGACGTCTCATGCATGGGAAGACCTCGCCCATTCTCCACGACGGCTCCGGGGTTTTTGCCGGCCTGCCGAGTCCGTTCGAGGCGACCCGCTACCATTCGCTCATCATCGACCCGCCGACCGTGCCCGAGACGCTCATCGTCAACGCCCGCACGGCCGAGGGCGAAATCATGGGCGTGCATCATCGCGACTACCCAATTCACGGCGTCCAGTTCCACCCCGAATCGATTCTCACCCGCCACGGCAAGGACCTGCTGAAAAATTTCCTCGGCATCTCGAACAAATTTCACGCGAAGAAAAAAGCCGCCTGAGTCGCTCGTTTTTAAAAAAGCATTACGCTTCCCCTTTCCGATGAAACACCTCCTTGCCAATCCCGCCTACAAGATGGCCTGCGATCAATTCGATGCCGTCGCCGATTTCATGAACATGCCGGTGGCGTTGCGCGAGCGGACCAAGCTCCCCAAGCGACTCGTCACCGTTTCGCTCCCGGTCCGGCTTGACTCGGGCGAGGTCAAAGTTTTCGAGGGGCACCGCGTCCAGCATCACCTCACGCTCGGCCCAACGAAGGGCGGCCTCCGCTATCATCCCGGCGTCGAGTTGGGTGAAGTGGCTGCGCTGGCCATGTGGATGAGCTGGAAATGCGCGCTCGCCGATCTCCCCTACGGCGGGGCGAAGGGCGGCGTCGCCATCGATCCGCGGCAATTTTCCGTCGGCGAACTGGAGCGAATCACGCGCCGTTACACCAGTGAGATGATCCCGTTCATCGGGCCGCAGACCGACGTGATGGCACCCGATATGGGGACGAACGAGCAGACCATGGCCTGGATGATGGACACCTATTCGCACCAGATCGGTCACGCCGTGCCTAGCATTGTCACCGGCAAGCCGGTCAGCATCGGCGGCTCGCTTGGACGCAAGGAAGCGACCGGGCGTGGGGTGGCGTTTCTGGCCAATCGCGTGGCGGATATCCTCAAGCTTCCGGAGGACAGCCGGGTCATCGTGCAGGGGTTCGGCAACGTCGGCAGTTACGCGGCGGCGGGCATGGCCAAATATGGCGCGCGCATTGTTGGCATTGGCGATGTCGGCGGCGGCATCTATAATCCGAAGGGACTCGACCTTCTGAAACTTGAGGAATATGTGGCACGAAACCATGGCGTGTCCGGCTTCGACGGGGGCGACGCCATCTCCAATGCGGACCTGCTGCTCCAGCCGTGCGAAATCCTCATCCCTGCCGCGCTGGACCGCGTCATCACGGACAAGAATGCGGGCAAGCTGCAATGCCGCATCCTGGCCGAGGGCGCGAACGGGCCGACCACGCTCGAGGCCGATGCCATCCTGCGGCAGCGTGGCGATATTTTTGTCATCCCCGACATCCTCTGCAACTCTGGCGGCGTCATCGTCAGTTACTTCGAGTGGGTCCAGGACTTGCAAAGCTTCTTTTGGTCCGAGACCGAAATCTTCGACAAACTCTACCGCATCCTCGGCCACACGCTCGACACGGTCCTCAAAGAGGCGCGCAAACACAACATCGACCACCGGACCGCCGCCCTCTCGCTCGGCATCCAGAAGGTCGTCAACGGCAAGACCATTCGGGGACTCTTCCCCTAAGCTTTGATGAATCGTTACCGACTGCATTATTTCATGGCTGGGTCTCCGGATCGCTTTCTGCAAGGTGCCGTACTGCTGGCTGCATTCGGCCTCGTCTTCGCCTCTCCTCTTTTAGCGCAGAATTCGTCCTCGCGCTCGGCGCCGGTGTCCAAGCCGGTCGGAAGCATCCTTCCCTTGGGCGATTACGGCATCGACGAGGTCGGCTATCTCTCCATCCCCGCGACTCCGCCCACGGTCGGCATCGTGCTCGTGCCCGACTCCTATGGTCTCGACGACTTCACCAAGGCGGAGGCCAATCGCCTGGCCAGCCTCGGCTACATCGTCGTCGCGCTCGATATTTATAACGGCCATATCACCACCGACCCAGCCGACCGGGCGAACCTCGCCGCGAACCTCGACACCGTCACGGTGATGAAAACGTTGAATGCCGGAGTGCGCTTCCTGCACGAAAGCCCGACGTTTCATGTCGATCATGTCGTGGCCATGGGCTGGGGCACGGGAGCCAGCTTTGTCTTCGAAGCGGCCCGGGACAACAAGGCGCTCGACGGCGCAATCACCTTCTACGGGCCGACGATTACCGACCCCGCCGACATCAAAAAATTTGTCGTCCCGCTCTGTTCGGTTTTTCCCGACAACGATCCGGTCATCACCCATGAAGATGTCGTCACTTTCCAGCACCTGATGAAGGACGCGGGCAACGATTTCGAGGCCTGGTTTATCGCGGCGGGGCGCGGTTGGTCCAACCCGCAGAGCAAGAATTACAATCCGGCCGAAGATCGCGAAGCCTGGCGGGTCGCGGTGCCCTTTCTCGCCCGCATCGGGGCCGAGCCGGTCAAGCCGAAGGACGCCTCGATCATCGACAAGGCCGCCACGAGTCTCGACAAGGCGAAGGACAAAATCGAAAGCATCTTCAAATAGGCTGGCGTCGCGCGATGTCCTCCTGGCGTTTTCTCCTCCATGGCCCGGCCTCTCCGGCGCGGAACATGGCCATCGACGAGGCGCTGCTCCGCGAGGTGCGGGAGCCGGTGGTGCGCCTGTACGAGTGGAGCGTCCCGGCGGTTAGCCTCGGCTATTTTCAGCCGGCCGCGCTGGCACCATCGGGACGCCCCTTTATCCGGCGATACACCGGAGGCGGATTGGTCGATCACGCTTGCGATGTCACCTACACCATCGTGCTGCCCCGCGCCCATCCGTGGATGGAACTTTCCGCGCCGGAGAGCTACTGCCTGGTCCATCGCGGCGTGCGTGCGGCCCTCGCGGCCTGTGGCATCGACAGCGACCTGACGCCTGCCTCCAGCACCGCCGAATCGGAAGCCTGCTTCCAAAAGCCCGTCCGATTCGATGTCGTCTCTGCCGGGAGAAAATTAAGCGGAGCCGCGCAACGCCGCACCCGCGAAGGTCTTCTCCACCAGGGCAGCATCCTCCTGCCCGATCCGACCCGCAATGAGTCTCTCCGCCAGGGGTTCGCCGCCGCCTTTGCCTCCCACCTGACCCTGCTCCTCGTGCCCGACGAACTCACCTCCGCGGAATCGGTCCGCGCCGTCGAACTCGAGCGGGACCGGTACGCGACCGAGGCGTGGAATCGTTCCCGGTAAGGGCGATTTTCTCGCCAGAAAAAATCGTCCGAAATCGCCCTAAAATAAGCGCATTACTTGTTGTGAACACAGCCGGATTTTGGGTAGAATTTACGGCTTATGGCAGACCCGAAAAAACCAGCTTCTTCCGAAGGCGGCGACGAAATTCTCAAGTTCGATTCAAGTGTGGGTGATGGCGTTTACGACGCCTCGAAAATCGGCAAGCTGGAGGGGCTGGAAGCGGTCCGCAAAAAGCCCGGCATGTATATCGGCGGCACCGACGAGCGGGCACTCCACCACTGCATTTCCGAAGTGCTCGACAACTCGATCGACGAACACCTCGCCGGCCACGGCAAGAAAATCGAGGTCGCCGTTCATGTCGATGGCTCAATTTCCATCCGCGACGAAGGCCGCGGCATCCCCGTCGATACGGCCAAGGGCGAGACCATGCCTGCCGTCGAAATGGTGCTGACCCGGCTCCACTCCGGCGGCAAGTACGGCCAGGGCGGTTACATCTTTTCCGGCGGTACCCACGGCGTCGGCGCGAAGTGCGTCAACGCGGTCTCGGAATGGTTCGAGGTCGAGGTCTCGCGCGACGGCAAGGTCTACCACATGGAGTTCGAGCGGGGCAAAACGGTCAAGCAGCTCGAAGTCATCGGCAAGAGCAAGTCGACCGGCACGCTCATCACTTTCAAGCCCGACCCCGAAATCTTCCAGCAGACGATCGAATTCAAAAAGGAACTCATCGTCGGGCGCCTCCGCGAACTCGCTTTCCTCAATCCCGGTCTCGAGATCGTCTTTATCGACGAAAGGACCGAGCAGACCGAACCGGAACGCTACTACTACAAGGACGGCATCGAGGAATTCGTCAAGCAGCTCGGCAAGAACAAGCAGGTCGTGCATCCCAAGCCGGTCCGCATCTCCCGCGTCAAGGAAGCGGCGGTCGTCGTCGAAGGCACGCCCCGCCCGATCAAGCTCGACATCGTCTTCCAGTACAACGATTCGATCGCCGACCAGATTCTCTGCTTCACCAACACCATCACCAACCCGGACGGCGGCACGCACCTCGCCGGTTTCCGTTCCGCGCTCACCCGTGCCATCAATCAGTACGGCAAGACGAACACTCTTTTTAAGCCCAAGGACCCCGCGCTCTCGGGCGACGACGTTCGCGAAGGTCTGGTGGCCGTCATCTCCCTTCTCCATCCCGATCCCAAGTTCGAGTCCCAGACCAAGGTCAAGCTTCTCTCGCCCGAGGTCGAGGGCATGGTCTCTTCTGCGACCTACGAAAGCCTGATGAGTTTCTTCGACGGCAACCCGGGCATCGCCAAGCGCATCATCGACAAGGCCCTTAACGCCGCCCGCGCCAACGAAGCCGCGCGCCGCGCCCGTGAGGCCGTCCGCAAGACCGCGCTCTCCAGCGGCGGACTCCCCGGCAAACTCGCCGATTGCTCCAGCCGCAATCCCGAGGACTGCGAACTCTTCATCGTCGAGGGCGACTCGGCCGGCGGCTCCGCCAAGCAGGGGCGCAATCGCCAGAACCAGGCCATCCTCCCGATCAAGGGCAAAATCCTCAACGTCGAGAAGGCGCGTCTCGACAAAGTGCTACAAAACGCCGAAATCCGGAGCCTCATCACCTGTGTCGGCACCGGCATCGGCGAAGGCGGCGAGGGGGCCTTCAACCTCGACCGGTTGAAATATCACAAGATCATCATCATGACCGACGCGGACGTCGACGGCTCCCACATCCGCACGTTGCTGCTCACCTTTTTCTTCCGCCAGATGCCCGACCTCATCCGCAAGGGCTTCGTCTACATCGCCCAGCCGCCGCTTTTCCAGATCAAGCGCAAGAAGCGTGAGGAATACGTCGAAGGCGAAACGCAGCTCAACAAGATGTTGATCAAGTTCGGCAGCGACGATGTGCAGCTAAAGAATCTTTCCGACAACAAAATCGTCGCCGATAACTCGCTCGTCGAAATTCTCGACATGCTCGAGTCGCTTGACAAATTCACCCGCGCCATTGCCCGGCATGGCGGTGACTTCGGCGACTATCTCACGGCGCGCGATGCCCGCACCCACGAACTGCCGCGGCATCTCGTCAAAGTGCGCGAAGGCAACCAGGAGACGGTCCATTATTTCGGCACCGACCACGAGTTGAACGAATTCGCCAAGGAGAATGTCGATCTGCGCATCTTCGGCGAGGAACCGGTCGAGGAAGCGGAGGCCAATGGCGGCGAGAAACCGGCCCGCGCGGCGACCTCCGGCACGGTGACCCGCCGACGCTGCATCCATGTCGAGTTGCACGAGAGTAAGGCCGTCGCCGAGTTGCTGAAAAAACTCGACCGCAAGGGGCTTTCCATCGATCAGTACCGCGCCGCCGACAAGCCGCTCTTCGAGTTGCTCGAAGGCGAGGGGGAAAACCAGAAAAAGCGCCCGATCCACTCCATCCCGGAGATTCTCGAATCGGTCAAAGAAGTCGGCAAACGGGGCGTCGTCATCACCCGGTTCAAGGGTTTGGGAGAAATGGACGCCAAGGAACTTTTCACCACCACCATGGATCCGGTCAAACGCCGCCTGCTCCGCGTCGATGTCACCGATGGCGTCGAGGCCGAGGAAATGTTTTCGCGACTTATGGGCGACGAGGTCGAACCGCGCCGGCAGTACATCGAGGACAACGCCCTCAACGTCCGTAATCTCGATATTTAACTTAGGGAAGAGTCGGGCGCTGGTCAGACCCTTTTTTGTAGACAACCCGTCAGAGTCGTCCGCTGGAGTGGTTCACTTCGTCGCTGGTGCAGTCGGAGCCGTTGGGGCGGCGTTGGCTGTCGGCGCGGAGGGGGCCAGAGGTGCGGCATTTGCCGGCACGGGAGCCGTCATCGGGGGTAGCATGGCCGCGTTGAGTTGCTTCAATTGGTATTGTGCTTGTTTGACAAACTCCGAGGCGGGATCGAGGCTGCTTGCCTCGGTCAGAATTTCCCGCGCCTTGTCCTTGTCGTTCCGTTGCAGATAAATCCGCGCCGCCGAATAATAGGCGTAAGGCGCATAGGGACTTTTGTCGCCTTCATGGGCCACCACGAGATAGGTGTTGATCGCATCGTCGAGCTTCCCTGCCGCCTCCAGGGACGAAGCCAGCCCAAGTTGGGCCGAGTCGCGAATTTCAGGACTGGTGGCGGAGTTCGAGATCACGCGTTGATAGACTTTCGCCGCCCCATCGAAATCCCGTTTGGCGAAGGAGCCGTCCGCCGCGCTCAGCAGCGCGAGGGTCGCCTGGTCCGTGTTAGGGAACTTGTCTGCGGCCGCGACCAAATCGTCCGGCGTGGTCGCCGTCAGGCTGGCGGCGCGGGCCTTGGCCTCGATCTGGTTGCGCTGATCCTGTTCGTAGTAGTAGTAGCCGACGCCTCCGACAATGAGGACTGCGACCGCGAGCGCGGGATAGACGATCGCCCGCCAGTTGATCTCTTCCGCATCGAGAATGTTGGAATCGTTTGATTCGAGAGTAGCCATCTTTGGAGGATAAAAGTCCGGGCGAAAGGGTCAATGGTTAAAAAAGGAACTTCCCGAGTTTACTCTTCGTCGCTGTAACCCTCCATCAATTCGAGGATATTGCCCTCGGGATCGCGGAAAAAGACAATCCGGCAGCCCGGCAGCAGTTCCCCGAGTTCGATGATCGGCTCCGGTTCGATGCCGTCCGCCTTCAACCTCTCGAGGAACGGTTCCAGCTTCGGCACGTCGAAGGCTAGGTGCTTAAAGCCGATCGGCTGTTCTCCGCCCTGCATTCCCGCCGTCTTGTCCCGTTCCGTCGGGAAAAGCTCAAGTCGAACGGAACCGAGTTTCAGTAAAATAATCTCCCCGCCGGTCTTGCGCTTGAGGGTACGGGCGCGTTTGAACCCGAAATACTTGGTATAGAATGCTTCCTGTTCCGCAAGGTTCCAGCAGTTCAGGGCAAGATGATTGATCGCGATCGAATTGGCCATGACCAAGCATAAGACTTCCTGCCGAACAATGGCAAGACTCCGTTCCTCCGTCTCTATATCACCGTGCCTTCGACATTGCCGAACCGAATGCGCAGCCCCGGCAACAGCGAGATCGACCGCCCGGCAGGCACCTCCACCGCCGGTCCCGAGGGAGGATAGCTCGTCCAATTCTCCCCGGAAACGTTGCGCAGGCCCCAGACATCCGCCCGTTTCGGGTGCGGCACCATTTCGGCCATGACTTCGGAATAATCGTTGCGCCGGTTCACGTCCAGATGATGGGGATAAAGCAACGTGTCCTGGTTCAGGACGATGGAGTGATGACCGAGTCGCAGCCGCAGCGGCGGTATCGGCACCTCTCCGCAATTCCAGCAGTCCTGGCTTTCGATCGGCTGCGCCAGGTCGCCCTCGTTGGTCAGAAAATTCTCCGCGCCGCATTTGTGGCAGTAAAAAATCTGGTCCCGCATCCGGGTGAAGACCGTTCGCCACTCGCTTTCGCGCACCCGTGCGGCCGGATCGCGCAGGCCCTCGGTGAAGGCTCGCGTGAAAATGTCCCGCAAATAGCCCGGATAAAAATTCCAGAAAAGCGTCGCGTTGTTGTGGACGCCCGCCACGGGCCGGTTTGCGCCCTGCTTCGGGTCGAAGATGAACAGCGCCTCGCTCCCATACAGCTTCTGCATCGCGGCTAGGTCGAGGCAGTTGATCTCCCGTTCCCGGCGACCTTCCAATGGGTGATGCATCATGAACATGTAAAACAGGATGACGGCGAGCGAGTAAAGGTCCGCACTGGCCGAAGGACGGGACAAACCGCAGACGATCTCGGGCGCCATGAAGCGGGGTGTTCCCAGCACGCCGCCGCGGCCCTCGCCATCGATCGCCACGTTGTCGTTGTCGCAGACGGCAATATCCCCGGTCACCGGATCGAAGAAAATATTGCCGAAGGAGATGTCGCTGTAACAAAGCCCCAGCGAGTGCAGACGCAGAAAGCTGTCGGCCAGTTCGAGCGCCACGTTGGTCAGCGTGCGGAACGTCGGGTCCACCTCCCGGTTCATCATCGCGGCCAGGCCGCGATAACGTGGGTCTCGCAAGGGCATCAGGTAGCCGAAGCTCGCGTGGCCCTGGCAGAGCGCGATGTCCAGCGGCCAGAGAAAGCGGTCGTTCGGCGGACCTTTGTGGACAAGCCGCTCGATCGCCGCCCGCTGCTCCCGCGTCGCGCTCGTCGGGAAATACCATTTTAGCGCATAGTCCTGCCCGTTCAAGGACGCCCGATAAACCTGTCCCTGTCCGCCGGAGCCGATCAGTTCCAGGATCTCGCAGCGTTCGCCGGCGATCTCCAGCCAGACGGTTTGACCTGGATGAAAGGTATTCATGACAGGGTGATCTTTACAGTGCCACGCGTCGGGCCGCCAGCCCAACGGTAATATCGTCTCCGCTCCCGTCGCGCGAGGATTGACGCAACCACTCCTCCAAATGCGTATCGACAAAGGAGAAACCACTCGACCGCAGATATGCCAGCAAATCGGTGCCGACGGTGAAAAAACCTTCCTCGTTGCCGAAACAATTGGCATAGCCGTCGGTGGAAAGCGTGATCATGGCGGGTACGTTCCCCCGGCAGGTTTCCACTTTTACTTGAAACAGTCGCGCGGCGTGCTGGGTGCAAAGCGAGATGGTTTGATTCGATTGGAATTCGTGTTGTTTCGGCAAAGGACGATGGACCTGGCCGTCCGGGCTCACGGCCAGGATGTCGCCGTCCCCCAACTGGGAATAGAAGATATAGCGGGGAGTGATCGCCAGTGCGACCAGCGTCGCCCCGTAGGCCAGGTAGGCGCTCGGGGGTAACTCCCCCTCCGGCTTGATCGCCGGCGGCGCTTCCGGAAACGCGGCAAACTCGAGCGGGGAAAACGGTCGGGCCAAAAGATCCGCCCGCACCGCGTTCCTCCAGGCCCCCACCACCGCTTTGGGCCAGCGCAGTTGTGCCTGGCGCCGGACCCGGCTCAGTGGCGCATCCGGCCCCAGCTTGCGGATCATCTCCCCCAGCACCCGCAAGGCGCACTCGGCCGCCAGGGTCGATCCCCGTTCGCTGCGAAAGCTCCGTGAGCTCCCGTGTCCGTCCGCCACCGCCAGAAGAAGAAAGTCGTTCGCGCCGCACGGGTTTTTTAACCGCACCGCATCCTGGTTCTGTTGGCCGCGGCTCTCATGCGAAGCTCCCCGTACGCTGGCGGCAAGGGCCGACCACCTTGCCGTCGTGCTCACCATACGTCGGCCTCGTCCTGCGTCTCGGTTTTCACGCCCAGCGCCTCGGGCGTCGAGGCCTCCTCTTCCGGTTCCACGCTTGCCGCTTCTCCCTCCACCACTTGGCTGACCGGGGAGGAGACCGATTTAAGCACCGCCGTCGAAACCCAGCGAATCGCCTCGACCAACACCTCCGGGTTGTTCGCCTGGAAAGGCCGCAACGCATCGTTGGCGATAAAAGCGCGAAAAATATCCTGTGCCTCGCTTGAAGCCGAATCCTCCCCGATCGCCACCACAATCCGCACCGCCTGCTGTCCCCACGGCTTCGACAGCAGATGATTCAACCCCGTCGAAAAATCGTCCGTCGGCATCCCATCGGTCACCAGGGCGATCACCGGCGGCAACGCCCGCTCCGTCATCAGTGGTGGCTGCAACGCATCGCCCACCATGCTCAGCGCCTCGCCCAGCGCCGTCAGTCCCGTTGCCTCGATGTCCTGCCAGCGAAATTCCGAGACCGGCGTCAACTTCTCCCCCATCCAGCGCGCCTCGTCCGCAAACCGGATCGCGTTGACAAAAACCGACGCATGGGGATTCTCCCGCGCCGCCGACCGCATGTGCGGAATCGCTTCGCGGATCGCATGATTGAGCGCCTGGATCTTTCCGTCCACCCGCATCGATCCGGAACCGTCCGCCAGCCAGATAAAATGCAGGGGGCGCGAAGCCATGCGCCCGCCGGGTCGCCTGGGGGCCGTCGTAGGTGCGTTCATAAATCGGTCATGCTCACGGACAATCCACCCTAGCCGAACACCTCGCCCGCGTAAAGGGGAGCGGCTCCAACATTTCCATGTCCTAATTCGACGCCCCGGGCTACCATCGCAATTTCCTCTCACCGGATCCTCGCATCATGAACGCAATTCGTAGTTTTCTCCCGCTCCTCCTCATTCTCTGCTCGATCGGTCTTCAGGTCCGGTCCCAGACACCTCCCGCCGATACGGCGAACCCCGCCCCGCCCACGGACTCCACTCCCCAGGTCATCGATCCGGCCAAAAAGGCGGAAATCCTCAAGATGCTTGAGTTGACCGGCACCGTAAAATTGATGAACCAGGTGCTCAACCAGATGGTCGATACTTTGAAAGCACAAAACAGCGGCCTCTCCGCCGACTTCTGGGACCGCATGTCCAAACAAATGGACACCCAGGATCTCGTCGATAAAATGATCCCGGTCTACGACAAATACTATACCCTGGACGACTTGAAGGCCATCAACGCTTTCTATCAAAGCCCGGTCGGACAGCGCGTCCTCGCCAATTCTCCCCAGATCATGCGGGAAAGCTCCCAAATCGGCCAGGAGTGGGGTCGCAACCAAGTCGCCCGCCTCATGAACGAATTGCAAAAGGAAAAAGCCAACGCCACTCCTCCCGGAAGTAATTAATCCGCAGCGCGTCCCTCTGACCGGAGTGGAATATATATTGCCATCGTTGCCGTTGAAGGCGAAGCATTTGATGTTTGTCGCGAATTGCGTCAATGACGTTTGCCATCGGAGACTCACTGTGTATATTTTCGGCGCATGCCCGCAACCGAAGCTGCTCCATCACCCGCTGCCACGACCGAATCGATTGCGGTCAAGCCGATCGATAAAACCAATCCCCATATCGTTATTCTCGGCGGCGGCTTCGGTGGCTTGAACCTCGCCAAGTCCCTTCGCCACGCCAACGCGCGCATCACGCTGATCGACCGTCAGAATCACCACCTCTTTCAGCCCCTCCTCTATCAGGTTGCCACCGCCAGCCTCTCCTCCGTCGAAATTGCCAAGCCCCTTCGCTCCATCCTGAGCGACTACGAAAACATCAGCGTCCAGTTGGGAAAGGTCGAGGCCATCGACCTCAAGACCCGCACTGTCATCCTCTCCGACCGCACCGTCACCTACGATTATCTCATCATCGCCCTTGGTGGCGTCACCAGCTACTTCGGTCATCCGGAATGGGCCGAATATGCCCCCGGACTCAAGTCCATCAACGACGCCCTGCGCATCCGCCGCGAAATCCTCTACGCCTTCGAGCAGGCCGAGTTGACCAACGACCCCGACGAGCTCAAAAAACTCATGACCATCGTCATCGTCGGCGGTGGCCCCACCGGCGTCGAACTCGCCGGTGCCTGCAAGGAACTGGGCCGCTATGTCATGCGTCATGATTTTCGTAAGATCGACCCCACCAAAGTCCGCGTCTTGCTCGTCGAGGCCGCCGACCGCATCCTCATGCACCTGCCCCGCGACCTCTCCGACAGCGCCCAGCGTCAGTTGGAGGACATCGGCGTCGAAGTCCGGCTCAACACCATGGTCAAGGACATCAAGCACGAAACCGTCGTCGTCTCCTCCAAGGACAAACCCGATGTCCTGGAAACCATCCACTCCTCGTCCATCGTCTGGGCCGCTGGCGTCGGCGCCAACCCGATCACCCGTACCCTCGGAGTCGATATCGACCGCGCCGGACGCATCAAGGTCAACCCCGACCTAAGCATCCCCGGATACCCCGAGGCCTTTGCCATCGGCGACATCACCTTCATCCTCAACAAAGACGGCACTCCCGTCCCCGGCGTCTCGCCTGCTGCCATCCAGATGGGCCAGTACGTCGCCAAACTCATCGAAACCGAACAGGCCGACCCCAACCTCCGCGTCGATCAGCGCGATCCCTTCAAATATTGGGACAAAGGCACCATGGCCACCATCGGCCACTCGCGCGCGGTCGCCATGCTCGGCTGGTTCAAATGCAGCGGCTTCATCGCCTGGCTCATGTGGCTTGGCGTCCACTTGCTCTTCCTCGTCGGGTTCACCAATAAAGTCACGGTCGTCATCCGCTGGGTTTGGGCTTTCTTCACCCGCCGTCAGGGCGCGCGCGTCATCACGGCTCACGATGGTCGTGGCCCCACCCCCATGACTACCGCCCCATCCACCTCGATGGCTACTCCACCGAAGGCCACCTGATCTCCACCGGGGCCGGTTAAGGTAAAAAGGCCGTCACGCTCTTTTTCCCTTAATTGCCTTGGTTCTGTATCTTCGGCAGCTTGTCGGAAACCCGCTGCAGCTCGCCCACCACCCGGGCCGCCCGTAGAAACTCGTTGCTCTTCCGCGAAACTTGTTCGTGCACCGTACCGTCATCGCTTCGGATCGCATCGTTCACATCGATCAATTTGATCAGCCCCAACAGGCGTAAATTGGTCAGGTTTTGATGCACGGTCGTCGCGTCGAGTTCCATCCGTCTCGACAGCTCGTCGAGATGAATTCCCATCGCCAGATACGCGCAGGCCGACATGAAAAAACTGTGCAACTCCGGCTCGATCCAAATTTCCGGCTGCGGCGAGACCAGCACATAGCGACTGTCCGCCGACGCCGTCGCCCGTTGTCGCGCCACCTGCTCGTCCACATGGCACACCAGAGACATCACCAGTTGATTGATCATCAGCGGCCGCTCCCGCGTTACCGTCGTCACCGGATGCAGCCGGAACTCGAACATCCCCCCCTGCGCCTGCACCACCGCGCTCAGTTTCTCGATCATGTCCTCCGGTTCCGTAAACCGCTTGTTCCCCATGTGCATCGCCTGCGCTTCGCCGTTGGAAAAATCGACATCCATGATCCCGAATTCCGGCACGTCGAGCAAACGTAGCCGCCCCGTCCTCACTCCGATTAGGAGTAGGACTTCCGGGAGTGGAAATTCGGATAAGTTCCCGAGGATGGGCATAAAATTAGGACGCCGTTCGTGCGTCTGGTTTGGAGCGAAGCAGATTAAGAGCCAGATGGAAAGCGACTATATTACTTAAAAAAAGTAAATGCCTTGCCCGCGCCATTCCGCTCGCGAACCAAATGATTTTGCTTTATAAACCAATCCATGAAAATTTATCGCTTGCGTGATCGCGCCCACCAAACGCGCATGGCCACCTCCGAAGATGGAAAAAACTTTTTTGCCCTTGCCGGCGATTTCATGTGTGGAGAAATAAAAATCACCAATGAACGCATTGAAGTCCTGGAACTTCTCGCCCCACTCGACCCCAAAACAATTTTTTGCATCGGTTTGAATTACCGCAAACATGCCGAGGAAACTGGTGCGAAAATTCCCGAACACCCTGTCGTCTTCCTCAAAAGCCCCACCGCTGTCCAGGATCCCGAACGTCCCATCGTTTTGCCCCGCCATCTCCGCAGCGACCAGGTCGATTTCGAGGCCGAACTCGCCATCGTCATTGGCTACGAGTGCAAAAACGTCTCCCGCGCCAACGCCCTCGACTACGTCCTCGGCTATACCATCGCCAACGATGTGAGTGCCCGCGACTGGCAGAAAACCTGGGGCGGCTCCCAATGGTGCCGCGGCAAGACCTTCGATACCTTCTGTCCCGTCGGCCCCGCCTTTGTCACCGCCTCCAGCGTCAAGGACCCCGATAACCTAGCCATTACCTCCCGTGTCAATGGCGTGACCATGCAGCAAAGCAACACCCGCGACATGATCTTTTCCGTCGCCGAAATCGTCGAATTTCTCAGTGGCAGCACCACCCTCCTGCCCAACACCCTCATTCTCACCGGTACGCCGGAAGGCGTTGGCATGGGCCGCCAACCACCCGTCTATCTCCAGCCCGGCGATGTCGTCGAGATTGAAATCGAAGGCATCGGCATCCTCCGCAATCCCGTGGTCGAAGAACAACTTCCCTCGACGGAAGAAATTCTCTAAAGGCTGTCCGAAACTCACTCATGAACCTCGACTCCTATCGCCGGCTCCTCGCCGGTGAAACCCTTACCTTCGTCCTTTCCCCGCGCGCCCTCTGGCGCATGACCGGCTCCGACCGTGTCCGCTACCTCAATGGTCAGGTCACCAACGACATCGCCCGCCTCGCCTCCGGCCAGGCCTGTTATGCCGCCGTCTGCACCGCCAAGGGACGCATGGAAGGCGACCTCCACATCGCCGTCCACGACGACGCCTTTTATCTCGACTCCGATTTCTCCCAACACGAAAGCCTCGGCTCCCGCCTCGATAAATATCTCATTGCCGATGACGCGGTCGTCGAGGACCTCGGCGACCAGTGGAGCCTCTCCCATGTCTTTGGCGAAATTCCGCCCTCCGTCCCACCCAATGGTTTCGTCGTCGCCAACCCCCGCTTCGGCCTGCCCGGCCACGATGTCTGGATCGCCGGGGCCAGCCCCGTCCTTGTCGGCGACCCGGTCGAAGCCGATGTCGTCGAAACGCTCCGGCTCGAACACGCCATCCCGCGCTGGGGGGTGGAACTCAACGCCAACACCTTGCCTCCGGAAGGCGGCCCGCACCTCTTGCGCGCCATCAGCTACACCAAAGGCTGCTATGTCGGACAGGAAACCATCGCCCGCCTCAAAAGCGTCGGACACGTCAACCGCATCCTCGTCCTCCTTCAGGCCGATGGCGACCTTCCGCCCGCCCCCGGAACCAAATTGACCAAAGACGCGCAGGAAGTCGGCCTGGTCGTCAGTTCCGGTTTCTCGCCGCGCCTCGGTAAAGCGATCGCGCTCGGTTACGTTCGCTACCAGCTCGCCGGGGAGGGAACTCCCTTCCTGGCCGGTGACCTGAACTTGACGGTCGCCGCCCCTCTGCGTAAATGAACCTCCCCATGCAGAGATTCCGCGCCAGCGTTCTTTTTATCGTCCTCCTTTTGTCGGGTTGTGATCATCACAAGCCCGCCAGTC
>CAJCII010000061.1 GCA_903970335.1 Bacteroidota bacterium
CGAGCGACCGTTGGAGGTCGATCTGTTGGCGGCGCAGGGCCTGGAGGAGCTCGCGATCATCGGACGTCATGCGTGGGGGTACTATGTCGCCATGGTGGAGGGCAGTAAAGCTTGGCAAATGAGGTGGGCCATTTGGGTAGAGCTATGGCCTGGCGGTTGCAAAGTTCGGTCGGGGGCTGATCTTTCGACTTCGCTCAGGATGACGGGTTGTTGCTTTGAGGATGGGTTGGCTCGCTGCGCTCGGGTTGCGTCGCCCGGAGTGCGACGGCTACCGACTGAAGAAGGCATCGCCGCTCGGGAGGGACTCGTCCCATCGCGGCGGCGGGCTTCGGAGAATGGGTCAGGCCGGAGGTTGACCCTCCCCAGGAACGGCTGCCACGGAAAAGGCAGGCTGAATAGGTCAAACTGGTCGGATGGGACGAATGGCCAACGAAGGCAACGGGTCACATGCATTTCTGGTTTGGACTCGGAGTTGGCGGCGGGGTAGAGTCGGGACATGGCCCGTGAACCCGATCCCGCAGATTCCCCTTCCGCCGCGCGTCTCTGGGCGGAACAACTGGCGGCAGGCCTGGCGTTGCTGGTGGGGATCCTGATTTTCATGTCGATCTTTCATCCGAAGGCGTTGTCGACGGGGGTGGCGGTGCTGGGGCCATCGAACCAGATCGAGGCCTACGGGTGGGCGTCCGCCGTGGGGGTTGTGCTGCAACTGGTGGTGCATGAGGCGGGGACGCTGCTGACGTTGTGGTGGCTGAAGATACCGGTGCGGTTCCGGTTTTTCTGCTTTGGGGCGAATGCGACGGCGACGCTGGAAAATCAACCGCGGAAGGTGTGGACCGATGCGGTGGTGGGCTTTGCAGGGCCGATCACGGGGTCGCTGGTTTCGGTTTTGCTGGCGGCGGGGTCGTCGCTGGCAGACAGCGCGGACAATCCGCATTCGATCGCGCCGTATTTTCTGGGGATGGCGTGCGTCGGCTATTTTTATAATCTGCTGACGCTGGTGCCGATTCTCGATTTAGAGGGAGGATGGATTGCGCCGGCGATTGCGCCGCAGGCGTGGCTGCTGGGTCTATTTGCGATGGGGCTGACCCTGACGCATGGGTTCAATTTGGTGCTGCTGGGGGTTTTCTCGTTCGGGTTGCCGCGGCTGATTTTGCTGATCCGGGCGCGTGCGCCGCAGCTCGATCTGGGCTGCACGGTGCGGCAGCGGGCGATCGTCGGGGTGGGCTATTTTGTGTTGGTGGTGATGCTGGCGTGGCTGGGGAGCACGACGTTCGAGGAGCTGACGCGGTTGATTCCCGAGGCGATGGGGGATTGAGGCCGTAGGAATATCGATCAGCTCTATACCGCGACTTTCAGTCCGGTGACCGGTGAGGTGAAAATCCGGCGACTCACGCGCAAATTGGTGCCAGAGGCGGAGCGCTGTTTCTGCTTCGATGCGCAATCTTCCGATATCTGGCTGGGGCTCATTTTCTGTCCTCTTTTTGCCGCTGCGCGAATTACCGCCCAATGCTTTTTGAGCGGGCTCTTGATGCCAGCCGGATTTCCGATGGGGAGGAGCTTTTGCTTTGCGGTTTTCATGGGAAAGATCCGAGATTTAGATTAACGGAGGCTTACTTGTTACGCCGCGTTATTGGAGTGGGTTCAAATCGAGTCGTAAACGAGCAATGGTTCTGTCTTTTATCTGAGGGTGCGTTGGCGCATGATTTTCCGATGAACGTAAGCTTGCTCGATCTGAAGGCCCAGAACGGCGCGCTGGAGCCGGAGTTGCAGGAGGCTTTTTTGCGGGTGGTGCGGTCGGGGCATTTTATCCTGGGACCGGAGGTGGAGCGGTTCGAGCGGGCGCTGGCGGAGTTCACCGGGGCGAAGCACGTGGTGGGGGTGAGCTCGGGGACGGACGCGATCCTGGTGGCGCTGATGGCGCTGGGGATCGGGCCGGGGGACGAGGTGATCTGCCCGAGCTTTACGTTTTTTGCGACGGCGGGGTGCGTGGCGCGGGTGGGCGCGAAGCCGGTGTTCGTGGATTCGTGCCCGGTTTGTTTCAATCTCGATTTGCGCGACGTGGCGCGGAAAATCACCGTGCGGACGAAGGCGATCGTGCCAGTGCATTTGTTTGGGCAGGCGGCGGAGATGGACGGGTTGCTGGAGTTGTCGCGGGCGCACGGGCTGCGGGTCATCGAGGACGCGGCGCAGGCGCTGGGGGCGACGTATCGCGGGAGGCAGGTGGGGACGATGGGGGATTGCGGGACGATCAGTTTTTTCCCGACGAAGAACCTGGGGGCGCTGGGCGACGCTGGCGCGGTGTTAACGAACGACGCGGCCTTGTACGAGCGGGCGAAGATTTTGCGGATGCACGGGATGGAGCCGAAGTACCATCATGCGTTGGTGGGCGGGTGTTTTCGGCTGGATGCGTTGCAAGCGGCGATGTTGTCGGTGAAGCTGCCACATTTCAACGGCTATACGGCGAAGCGCAGAGGCAACGCGGCGCTCTACGCGGAATTGTTGGGGAAGTTGCCGGGGGTGCGCACGGCGCGGGCGGAGGATTGCGGATGCGCGATCGAGGCGAAGATGGAGGAAAAGGCGCGGATTGTTCTGCCGGTGGCGTACGCGCAGAACGGGCACATTTGGAATCAGTACACGCTGCGGGTGATCGGCGCGGGGCAGCGCGAGGCGTTGCGCGCGCACCTGACGTCGCGGGGGATCGGGTCGGAGATCTATTATCCGGTGCCGCTGCATGAGCAGAAGTGCTTTGCGGAGCTGGGGTACCGTGCGGAGGAGATTCCGTGGGCGCATCGACTGGCGGGCGAGGCGATCAGCGTGCCGATATATCCGGAGATTCCGGCGGGGGAGATCGAGCAGGTGTGCGCGGCGATCGGGGAGTTTTTGACGAGATAGAAGTCAGGTGGCGAATTTTAATAGATGAAAAAGTAGATGGTCATGCCGATGCCGACGGCCATGACGACGTAGCGGATGACGTCGCCGGAGACGCGTTGGGCGATGATTGCGCCCCAATAGCCGCCGAGGATGGAGCCGACGATCATGACGATGGCTTGGGGCCAGTCGATGATGCGGGCGAGGATGAAGGTGACGACGGCGACGCCATTGATGGTGGAGGCGAGGAGGGTCTTGAGGCCGTTCATGGTGTGGATTTCCCGGTAGCCGAGGAGGGTAAGGAGGGCGAGCATGAGGATGCCGATGCCGCCGCCGAAGAAGCCGCCGTAGACGGCGATGATCAGTTGGAGGACGACGCCAGCGATGAAGGGGCCGGCGTGTTGGGGTCGGTTGATGTCGAGGTGGACGAGGCGGCGGAGGAGGGCAGTGAGATTCTTGCCGAAGATGAAGATGAGCGTGGCGACGAGCATGAGCCAGGGGAGGAGCTGCTTGAAGGTGGCGTCGGGCGTCCGAAGAAGAAGGAGTGCGCCGACGAATCCGCCGATCAGGCTGGTGACGGTGAGAGTGACGAGGGCGCGGCGCTGGCCGCGGAGGAGGTTGCGATAGGCGCCGAAGCTGGCGAGCGAGCCGAACCAGAGCGCGAGGGTGTTGGTGGCGTTGGCGCGGATGGGAGCGACGCCGCAAAACATGAGCGCGGGGAAGGTGAGAAAACTGCCGCCGCCCGCGACGGAGTTGATGGCCCCGGCAATGATGGCGCAAAGGCCGAGGGCGAGCGCGCTGGACCAATCGAGCGGTGGAGTGACGGAGGGAGCGGCGACAACGTCGGCAAAGGCGGGCGGCATCGGAAAAGATTAGACGAGCCAGCCGTTAGAGCAACCGGTCCCTGGCTCTACCCGCACAGAATTTTACGATGGTTGTGGGTCGAGCAGTCCTAATTAATGGAGGGATCCAGAATGGACCAATGAATTGGGGGAGTCAGGCCGGTCTTGACGAAAAGCACGCAGCGGAACTTGCCGACGAAATCGAGCTTTTCCTCATTGCCCTCGTGGAGGTACTGGAGGTCTTGCAGGTAGGAGACGATGGAGGCGGCTTTTTGCCGGGCCTCGGCGGGGGAGGCGAAATAGTCCTGATAGGAGCCGTGTTCTGCGTCGAGGGTGCGGATTTCGTCGATGGAAAAGATTTTGGTGGCGACGAGGGGCTGGGTGGCAGCCGGGCTGTCGTAGTTGTGGAGATAGAGGTAGGTCCGGATGGCGTCGGACTTGTGCAGGGCGTAGAGGAACGGGTCCATGAGGTAGAGCCAGAAAAGGGAGCCGACGATAATCGTGAGGGTCCAGGGAGCGCTGCGCCGGACGGAGCTGCCGGTGCGGACGGAGGTCTTGTTCTTGAGATGGGTGATTTCCGGGCCGATGCGCTCGAGGACGGTCGGCTCCCGCTTGGGTATTTCATTGCTGAAGAGAGAACCCATGGCGGAATGAGCATACGCTCGCAGCCCTGAAGTTCAAGCGGGCAATGGCGTGATGCACTAAACGTCGAGCAGCATCTGCCGGTCTTCCACGCGGCGGAAATGGTCGGTGCGGAGTTCGCGCATTTCGGTGTCGAAGCCGAGGCGTTCGCGGAAAACCCGAAACAGGCGTTGGATTTGCTCCGCGTAATTCCCCTCGCCGCGGAAGCGTGTGCCGAATGCGGAGGAGTTGAGTTTTCCGCCGCGGACGGCGCGCACTGTGGCCAGGATGCGATCGAGTTTTTCCGGGAAATTCAATTTGAGCCACTCCTGGAAAACGTCCTTCACGCCGTAGGGCAGGCGCAGGAGGGTATAGGCGGCGCTGGTCGCGCCAGCCGACCGCGCAGCTTCGAGGACGGAGGGAATTTCCCGGTCGTTGAGTCCGGGGACGATGGGGGCGACCGAGACACCGACTGGGATGCCGGCACGGGCGAGCATTTCCATGGCGCGCAAGCGGTGGGAAGGGAGGCTGGCGCGGGGTTCCATTTTGGCGGCGAGGTCGGTGTTCAAAGTGGTGACGGACAAATAGACGTGGACGGCGTGGTAGGAGGCGAGTTCGCGGAGGAGGTCGAGGTCGCGGGTGACGAGGAAGTTTTTGGTGATGATGGTGACGGGGTGGCGGAATTCGGCGAGGACTTCCAGGCAGGAGCGGGTGATTTTGAAGTGGCGCTCGGCGGGCTGGTAGCAGTCGGTGACGCCACTCAGGCCAAGGACTTGCGGAACATATCTGGGCGAGAGGAGTTCGCGGCGCAAGAGTTCCGCGGCGCGGCGCTTGACCATGATCTTTGTCTCGAACTCGAGTCCGGCGGAGAAGCCGAGATACTCGTGGTAGGGACGGGCGTAACAGTAGGCGCAGCCGTGTTCGCAGCCGCGATAGGGGTTGAGGCCTGCGCTGTAGGAGAGATCGGGGCTGTCGTTGCGGACGATGATCGACTCGGTGGTGTCGTCGTAAAAGGTGGTCTTGGGATTGGGCAGAGCTTCGCCCTCGGCATCGGGGTCGGCCTGGACGACATCGGGATCGAGGTCCAGGGCGAGCTTCTCGAAGCGATTGGGGAGATCGCGCACGGCACCGCGTCCGGGGCGGGATTTGGAAGTCAGTTCCACGGCGACATGATACATAAGTATAACAACTAGGCAACCTTATTTCGCTCAGGGTTAGAACTTAAAACTTAATCGAGTCCCCTTTCCTCGAGGTCGCCTTCGTCCCAGCCGAGGTGGTGGCCGAGTTCGTGGAGATAGGTCAAGCGGACCTCGGTTTCGTAGTCCTCCCCTTCCTCGTCGCAGTAGTCGGCGATGGTGGCCAGGTAGAGGATGATCGGTCCGTTGGCGGGGGAGACTTCGCCGGGCTCGAAGTGGCCGTAGGTGCCAAAGATATCGGGATCCTCGGCGCATTCGCGTTCGAAGAGACAGGGAACCTTTTGCGCTTCGACCAGCACTTCGGGGGGTAGTTCGGCGAGGACCGCCTCAATTACCGATTGCGCCCGCGTTTGCAGGTTGGGCCATGATGGAGGGCTCGGGGTCATTTTGAATTTCAAAGTAATAGTAACCGGCAGCGACCAAGCACATGGAGCCGACGATGACGAAGAAAAGGCCGATTTTGCTTAATTTCTTTCTGCGATAAAGGAGCATGAAGATGCCCATGAAGACGGCGAGCGCACCTCCGCCCACCCAGATGGGAACCATGAACGGCTGACTGAGTTCGTCATCGGCGTTGGAAAAGATAACCAGAGGCGTGAGGAGACCTACCGCCAATCCGATCCATCCAACAATGGAAAGATAGATTAGCACGATTTTTCTTTTCATGAGCAGCAGCTCAAGTTCGTCGGAAAGCATAATAGTTAAAAATTAAATGAGGGCGAGCGCGGCTTTTTTGCCTCGTTTGGCATGGACTTGCAAAAGAGCGACGTCGGTGGGGTTGATGCCCGAAATACGAGAGGCCTGGGCGAAGGTATGGGGCTGGATTTTTTTGAGTTTGAGGCGGGCCTCGGCCTTGAGGCCGGGTACGCGTTCGAAGTCGATCCAATCGGGAATTGAACGGTTTTCATCGGCGCGATTGCGTTCGATGTGGGCCTGTTCCCGACGGAGATAGCCTTCGTATTTGATTTCGGTTTCGAGTTGCGAGGCGACTTCGGGGTCGATGCTTTGAAAAGGTTCCGGCAAATCGGTCCACGTCGTATCGGGTCGCTTGAGGAGGTGCGACCAGGACTGGCCGTCCCGCTTGACGGTCTCCAGTAGATGCCGGGTTTCGGCGAGGGCTTGTTGTTTGGCATGGAGCCGGGAAACTCGTTCGGATGTGGCAAGGCCGATTTCGTGCCCGATTTCGGTGAGGCGGAGGTCGGCGTTGTCGTGGCGAAGGAGAAGGCGGTGCTCGGCCCGCGAGGTGAACATGCGGTAGGGTTCCTCGGTTCCTTTGGTCACGAGGTCGTCGATCAAGACGCCGATGTAGGATTGGTCGCGACCGAGGATCAGGGGGGGCTTGCCCTGGACCTGCCGGGCGGCGTTGATGCCTGCGACGAGCCCCTGCCCAGCGGCCTCTTCATAGCCGGAGGTGCCGTTGAGCTGCCCGGCAAAGTAGAGTCCGGCGATTCGCTTGGTTTCGAGGGAGGGGTGCAGTTGGGTGGGCGGGCTGAAGTCGTATTCGACGGCATAGCCGGCACGCATGATCTCGGCATTTCCCAATCCGGGGACGGAGCGGATAAAAGCGAGTTGCACCTCGAAGGGGAGGCTGGTGGAGCAGCCGTTGATATAATACTCGTCGGTGTGACGACCTTCGGGTTCGAGGAAGAGCTGGTGGCGTTCCTTATCGGCGAATCGGACCACTTTGTCTTCGAGGGAGGGACAGTAGCGGGGACCGATGCCTTCGATGCGGCCGCAGTAGAGGGGAGACTTGTCGAGGTTGGACCGGACAATCTCGTGGGTTTCAGCGGTAGTGTAGGTGATGGCGCAGGCCAATTGTTCCACGTGGAACATTCCATGACGCCATTCGTTCAAGGTAAAGGTGTCGTCCGGCCCTTTCCGGAGGGTGTCGGCGAGGTAGCTGAAGGGCTTGGGGGGGTGGTCGCCATGCTGGAGATCCATCCGGCTAAAGTCGATGCTCTTCTTGAGCAGACGAGGGGGGGTGCCGGTTTTGAGGCGTTTCAACTCGAAGCCGAGCTTGAGGAGGGAGGCGGAGAGACCGCTGGCGGAGTCACCCATGCGTCCGCCGGGGGTATTACGCAAGCCAACGTGCATTAGACCTTGGAGAAAGGTACCCGTGGTGACGATGACGCACCGGCTGCGATAAGCGACACCCAACTGGGTGGTAACGCCCGTAACCTGCTCTCCATCAACGGTAATCTCCGAAATATGGCCTTGTTTGACGTCGAGGCGATCCTGGCGTTCGCAGGTAGCCTTCAGGCGGAATTGGTAGGCTTTTTTGTCGCATTGAGCGCGGGGGCCGCGGACGCTCGGTCCCTTGGAGGCATTGAGGATGCGGAATTGAATGCCAGTGGCATCGGTGTTGAGGGCCATTTCACCGCCGAGGGCGTCGATTTCCCGAACGATCTGTCCCTTGGCCAGTCCGCCAATGGCGGGATTGCACGACATCTGACCGATCGTATCGAGGTTCATGGTCAGGAGGAGGGTCTCGCATCCCATGCGCGATGCAGCCAGGGCCGCCTCGATACCGGCATGGCCTGCGCCGATGACGATAACGTCGTAAGGCTTGGGATAAACAAACATGATCCCCGATACCTTATATGAACAAACGACAAGCGACAAGCGGGCGGGTAGGGTTGTTTTTGAGTTGGCATTGAAGCAGAAATTCGATAGGCTACGATGACCTGTTTTATTATTAGTCCGATTCGGAAACTTTTTTTCACCGAACGGATTGCTTCCACCTCTCTTAATTTACCACTCATGAAAACCCGTCGTTACGTTTCGCCTTGAGCGGTGAGTTGACCATGAGATCCATCTTTTCCACCACAATGAATAAACCTCTTTTCGCTCATCGTCCTCCCTCCGTGGGTGTTCACCTGCTGAGCGATCCGTTACCGGAGTTGATTGCCCAATCGTTGTCCGAACGTGCCAAAAGGGCTGGGGCCGGTGGTGCCATGGCCAAGCCTCCTCAGCCCAAGACGAAAGCAAAGAAATCGGGCCTGGAGTCTTAGATCTCCTGCTAAACCAAGCCAAGCGCAGGTCCAGCTAACCTTGGACAAGCGGTAGAGGACGGGGTATAGATCGGAGTGTGTCGCAGCGCGAGAATGCATAGCGTGCGATCCGGTCGGCTTTAGGCTGGAGCTTTCCCATGAAGCATTACCTTGGACTTTGCCTCGTCCTGCTCACTGTGGCGGGCATCGCGGCGTTTGCGATCCAGCGCTGTACGAGTGCGGTCGATCACACGGTCGATTCGATCCGCGATGCTTTCGTCCAGGTGCTGCGCGTTCAGCCCCAAATTACGATGAATCAGCAGGTCGTGCTGACGCAAACGGCGCCGATCGCCGAGCTGGCGGTGGTCACCAAGGACGAGATGGTCACCCTCGGGTTCACCGAGCATTTGGAACTGTTTACGGTGCAATTGCCCCTGACGGAGAAGAAACTGACGGTCGAATCGATTTACCGGATCAAGGCGGGGTTCGATTTGAGCGAGCCCTTTTCCGTGGAAATCGATCCGGTCACCCACGAGGTCCATGCCACGATGCCTCACGCGAAGATTCTTTCGGTCGAGCAGACCGGCGAGACGAAGTTTCAAGGAGAAGATGCGATCCTGAATCGAATTACCGATGCGGACCGGGGGGAGATCTTGAGCAACCTGAATATGGCAGCGCACGATGCAGCGCAAAAATCGTCGCTTAAAGCGGAGGCGGAAGCACAGGTGGAAGAACGACTAAAGGACCTAATCCAACATAACGGTCAGCCAATGCAAATAGAATGGACAGATAGAGTGTCGAAAAAGCAAAGGGAAATACCTTGAAAATGACACTTGTTAGCATAGGATACACTGTAGCGGGCAAATAATGCCTAGGTTGGTAACTAAAATTCCCAGACAGGCTATCTTTTTGAGGGGCAATACGCCTAGCTCCGTCATTGGTTTGAATATATGCATGATATTTATCCAGGGAAGGGCGTTAAGGGCCTCCGAATGGGTCATCTTTCAAAAAGCGGTACGCCAAATGCATTATAGTGAACCCAAAATCCATTAAAGGTAACCGTATGGCCAAAACTACCCTTAACTTTCACCCCTCGTTGGAAGACAGCTCGGCAGTCAAAGAAGTCCGTCGGTCTTCACTGTACGACGCCAGGGAGGAATTTACCGGGCGGATCGCTCCCCACGCGGTGGCAGCGATTTATTTCGGCAGCTTCTCGCTTTATCCCCACGATGTTTCTTTATCGCGTCAGGCCCTATTTAAGTTGTCGTTCCTCCATCGGCATTTTTTGCAAGCGGGCGGATTGCGGATCAGCGTCGAGGAACAGACGGCTTATTTGTCCGGAAGCGTTTCCAGTGGCAAGATCGGTTTGATGGCCGAACTGTTGGCGCGGCAGATCGAAGGGATCGTACAGGTAAAAGACGAGACGGTGCTCGAGTCTGGAAGCACTTCGGGAACGTCCGCGCAGAAAAAGGCCGGGGCGATACTCGAATCGATCCAGTTTCTTCTGGCGACCGATCAGACCTTGCGCTCGGGAGTGTTCGTCCGTTTGGTGGAGGGTTGCCATATGCTGGAAGGGGAAGTCGGAACGTCCGCCCAGAAGAGTTGGGCCGAGCAACTTGCCGTGGCAGCGGGAGGCGAGATCGAATCCAGGCTGAAAGTCGGGTTGCCTGTGCCGCGTCCGGTCGTGGTTGCGGCCGAGCCTGCGCCCGTGGACGACGAATCGCTTCAGGCGCTGATCCTTTTCCGGCTTCGGCTGGTTCGCGAGACCGAACACCTGCCGGTTAAAGTGGTGGCCAACCGCGGGGTTGTTTCTCTTCAGGGCAAAGTGGCTTCGGAAGCCTTGCGCCAGCAGGCGGAAAATATCGCTCGCTCCACGCTCGGGGTGCGTGAGTTGCGTAGTTCGATTTCGATCCTGGTCTAGTCCTCGAAAGATTCCGTCGCGGGAACGGCTTATTTTTCAATTAAAGCCAAGGCAGCTCGCAGAACGTCATCGACCGGAAGGTTCTTCAGGGTTGGCGTACCTTTCAAAATGCGCACCCCGGATCGTGGCGGTGCCCAGACTTCCGGGGCGGTCGGTCCGAAGAGGGTGATGACGGGCAGGTTCCGGCTCGCTGCCGCGGCCAAGTGGGATATTCCCGAATCGTGGCCTAAAAAGAGAATCGATTTGCGTAAAACGGTTGCGAGGATCGGGAGGGGCAACCATCGTGCGCGCAAGAGGGGCAGGTTTTTCCAGGCATCGACTAAAGATTGCGCCGGTTCGCCGTCGGCCTCGCCTTCCACGAGCAGCAGGGTGATGGTTGAATCTGCTCCGGTCAAACGGCGTCCGAATTCGGCCCAGGCTTCGACCGGCCAGTTTTTCGATTCGCTGCCACTGCCGGGATGAATCGCGACAAGACGGGTGCCCGATTTGAGGCCGGAAAGGAAGGCGTCGGCGGCAGCGAAATCGCCGGGGAGGGGGAAGACTTCGCTGGAGGGGTCGTGGTCCAACGTCAACGCGAGCGGCTGCAAGATACCGGCAAAGTAGTGCGCGGCGGGCAGTGGGAAGGAATCGGGTACGCGCGGGGAGTGGGTCAGAATCTGTCCGGGGCGGCATCGCTTTAAGTTGGTCAGGAAAAGGCCGTCGGGGTCGTAAAAATAGGAAAGGACCAGGTCGAAGCTGGCGATGTAATCCATCCAGGCCGGATCGAGGACCGCGCGCGGCGTGAAAAAGGCGCTCAAGGGACCGTGGTTTACGGACCGGGCGGCATTCAGGTAAAAGCGATCGACGGCGATTTCGGCGATGCGCGGGTGGCCGAGAAGCTCGATGTGCGCAGCGGGCCATTTTTCCCGCAGCAGCCGCAGGGTCGGGAGAGTGACGATGAAGTCGCCCAAGGCACCGCCCCGGATGAAGAGAATTTTTTTCATGGCCTTGGCTTGTCGATTCGAATGCCTCGAGTTACTGGACATTCCACCGCTTCCTGCTTAGCTTGAACGAATGCGGATTTATGAAATCGTCTTCCGTAGTGGGACCAAAGTAGAAGTTCCGGCGGAGATTTTGCACGACGATAAGGCAGTTGATAACAAAATCTATTTTTATCGCGATAACGAGAGAAAACAACTCGTCGCTTACTTTCTCCGGGATGAAATTGCGGGGATCATTCTCGGGCCGGACAACGCGCGGACGGTTCCACTCGCGAGGAAATCGTCATGACCGCCATACTCGTCATCCTTCTCGGCTTTTTTGGGATCGTGCTGCTGGTTGCGCTGATTCTTGGCGGCATTGCGGTGGGTATCTACAACCGGCTCGTCACGCTACGGAACGAATACAAGAACCAGTACGCGCAAATCGACGTGCAGCTCAAGCGGCGCCACGATCTGATCCCCAACCTGGTGGAGACCGCCAAAGGCTATATGGCGCACGAGCGGGGGACGCTCGATGAAGTGGTCGCGGCGCGTAACGGCGCGGCGGCGGTCCGTCAACAGGCGGCGACCGACCCCACCGATGCGAATGCCGTGCAGAAAGTCGCAGCGGCAGAAGGCGTGCTGACCCAGTCGTTGGGCCGGCTTTTTGCCGTGGCGGAAGCGTATCCGGACCTGAAGGCCAACCAGACGATGTTGCAGCTTCAGGGCGAGCTGACCGAGACGGAAAATCGGGTCTCGTTTGCCCGGCAGGCCTACAACGAGTCGGTGCGTAATTATAACACGCAGCGAGAGATTTTCCCGAACTCGCTCTTGGCCGGTATCTTCAATTTTGCCCCGGCGAGCCTGTTTGAAATCACCGATCCCGGTGAGCGCGAAGTTCCAAAGGTCTCCTTTTAGAGGTCAACGCTAGATCAAGCGAGAACGCGTCCGCTGGAAAAGGTGACCGCGCTGGCGTCTTCCTCGGTGAACCACTGTTCGTAGAAGGTGCGCTGGACGGTGATTTTTCCTTCACCGGCGGCGAGAAGAAGGGCAAGCGCACCGACACCGTCGAAATAGCGGTCGTTGCCTTCGTCGCGGAGCCACTCGAGGAAACGGCGTGCCTCACCTTTTGCGACTTCAGCCCACAATCGTTCCTCCCATCCAGCGGTGACTTTGAGCAGAACGGAGGTCACGGGGAAGGGATGGTCGAAGCGTGGGCCGAGGTGGCAGCCGTCGATGCTGACGATGATGCCGAGTTTTTCTCCGGGCGGGAATTGTCGAAAAAGGCCAGCAAGGTTGCGGGTGAGGAGGTGGAAATCGTCCAGTTCGTCCCACTCCATTCCGCCTTCGATGAAGGGGTGGAGTCCGCCGCAGAGAAGAGGAACGAACCGGACCGGCTTATCGCTGGGTTGGGGATGGAGCCGGTGCAGGGCCTGGAGCCAGAGAAGCGGAAATTCGATCGAGTGTTCGCCGTTATGCGCGGGCAGGGAAAAGAGGCGGGCAGGATCGATGTCTGCGGCGAGGCGGTCGATGAGATCGGTCGCGCATTCGGCTTTTCCGAAAGGAGTGAGGTAATCGCGCCGGTCGAGATTCCACTCGAGAGGCGAGCGGTGGCCAACCCCGAGAATGAGATAGGTGTCGGCCAGGGGCACCTGCAGGAGCGGATGAAAGGCAGCGGCGTAGGAACGAAGGGTGACGCGGAAATCGATATGCGGAGTAACGATGCCGAGCAGAGAACTTTCCCTGGGTGCGGGAGGCACTTCGGCAGCGGGGAAGGATTTCAGGGCCTCGCGAAAAAAATCGAGCGCAGTAGCGGCATCGGAAGGATAGCAATCGGGGTGATGTCGCGCGGTGAGTAGGGAAGCCATGTCTACGATCAATCAACCCATGAGGCGGAGAATCTTCAAGCTATCTTGCCGTCCAAGTCAGGCTTAAATCAAGGTTGCTTTATATGATTTCAGATTTCAGCGCCGATTTATTGCCTTATTTAACAAGTTAAAGCTGGCGCGGTACTTTCTTGCCTAACGGCAGAAAATGCCTATAGAAGGCCTGATCACTCTGCAATTTCTTCCAAGCAATCAGTGATTTGGAGCATTTTACCTATGAGAATTGATCGAATCTTGATCGTCGATGATGACGATGCCCTCCGGAGGATGTTGGTCGATTATTTGACGACCGAGGGCTATACCGCTTTGGGGATGCGCTCGGCCCAGCAGGCGGCCGAGGCATTGCGAACCGACTCGTTCGACTTGGTAATTTCGGACCTGCGGCTGGAAGATGGCAATGGGCTGGATCTGTTGCGGCAACTGAAGCAAGTCGCCCCCCGCTCATACGGTGTCCTGATGACCGGCTATGCGACGATGGAAACGGCGGTCGAAGCGATCCGTATCGGGTTGTTCGATTACATGATCAAGCCGATCCTGCCCGCGCAACTCGACCTGGTCCTGCAGCGGCTCGAATCGATCCGGCAATTACAGAGCGAGAATTCGTACCTGCGCCAGCAACAGCAGGCGGACGGGGAGGGGAGTGGCGTGGTCTGGGGGCGTTGCGGACTGATGCAGGACATCCTGGAGATGGTCAAAAAAGTCGCGCAGACCCATGCGACCGTCCTGATCCAGGGCGAGAGTGGAACGGGCAAGGAAGTGGTGGCCCATGCGATCGTGCAGCACAGTCCGCGTGCGCAGATGCCGTTCATCAAGGTGAATTGCGCGGCGGTGCCGGAGACACTACTGGAGAGCGAGTTTTTTGGGCACGAAAAGGGCGCGTTCACCGGCGCGGTGCAACGGCGGGAAGGCCGCTTCGAGACGGCGAAC
>CAJCII010000062.1 GCA_903970335.1 Bacteroidota bacterium
TAGTAGGGTGGGGGGGCGGCGTAGTAGCCGGGGGGCGGGGGAACCCAATAGGTGTAGGGGCTGCTGGCGATTTCGGCGAACTCGTCGGCACGGGCCGAGGCGGATGTGGCCAAGACGAAGGCGGTGGCGGCGAGCAGGCTGAGGGCGAGCTTTTTCATCACCTTTTTTTGACGTGGCAGGAGGGGATGAAGTTCAAAAAAAGTTAGAACGCAGAGGTAAGGACGTAGAGCACAGATGCTGAAGCAAGAGAGCTTCTACGCGGTGTTGGAGGAGACGAGCTTTTCGGCGAGGTAGTTGACGATGCGGCGGAGTTTTTCGTCGCTTTTCATTTTGTCCTCGATGGTGCGGTTGGCGTGGAGGACGGTGCCGTGGTCGCGACCGCCGAAGGCTTCGCCGATTTCGTTGAGGGAGGCCGTGGTGAGGCGGCGGCTGAGGTACATGGCGACCATGCGAGGGAGGGCAATGTTGGCGGGGCGGCGCTTGCTGGTCATGTCGGCGATGCGGAGGTCGTAGGTTTCGGCGACGCGGCGCTGGATCAAGTCGATGCTGACGGTTTTCTGGCCTTCCTGCTGGAGGAGGTCGCGGAGGAGGACTTCGGTCTGGGGAACGGTGATGGCCTTGCCATGGAGGGAGGCGAAGGCGGCAACGCGGTTGAGGGCACCTTCGAGGCGGCGGATGTTGGTTTTGACGCGTTCGGCGATGAAAGAGAGGACGGGGTCGGTGAGTTTTTCCGGGATGGAGCTCATTTTGTGGCGGAGGATGGCGAGGCGGGTCTCGGCGTCTGGAAGCTGGAGTTCGGCGGTGAGGCCCATTTCGAAGCGGGAAGTGAGGCGCTTTTCGAGGTTGGCGATTTCGGTGGGAGGGGAATCGCTGGTGAGGACGATTTGTTTGCTGCCGTCGCAGAGGGTGTTGAAGGTGTGGAAGAATTCCTCCTGCGAGCGATCTTTGCCGGCGAGGAACTGGATGTCGTCGATAAGTAGGACGTCGACCTGGCGGTAACTCCTGCGGAATTTGGCGAGTTCGCCGTGCTGGATGGCACCGATGTAGTCGTTGGTGAATTGCTCGGAGGTGACGTAGAAGACTTTGAGGTGCTCTTTGTTGCGCTGGATGAGATGGCCGATGGCCTGCATGAGGTGGGTCTTGCCGAGGCCGACGCTGCCGTGGAGGAAGAGAGGGTTGTAGGTGCGGGCGGGGGCCTGGGCGACGGCCATGGCGGCGGCATGGGCGAACTGGTTGTTCATGCCGACGACGAAGGATTCAAAGGTGAAGCGGGGATTGAGGCAACCGCGAGAGTCTCCGTTGGAGGAGTTGGGGGCGAGCTTGAGCGGTGGCTGCTTTTTGGCGCGGGCGGGTTCGGCTTTGGGAAGGGCGGAGTCGGCGACAGGAACGGGGGCGGAGAGAGGGGAGTGGAAGAGGATGGCGACGGGTTCAGCGAGGACGCGGGTGGCGGCGGCCTTGAGCTGGGGGAGGTAGTTTTCCTCGATCCAGTATTGGTAGATGGTGTTGTCGGAAATGAGGGTGAGGGCGTGGTGGTTGTAACTGTGGATGCGCAAGGGACGGAACCAGCGATTGACGGCATCGGTGGAGACAACCTGTTGCAATTCAAGGCAAACGGACGCCCAAATTTGGGTCAAATCGATAGTTGGGGCCAAGTTACTCACAAGTTATTAAGGTTATGTGGATAAGGGGAGAAGGGTGAATGGAAGGGGGAAAAGGTGGTGACAATAAGATTGTAAGTCGTTGGTTTCGACTATCTTAAAAATTTCGAGACGAGCTTACAATCAAAGCGTCCGGATGGTGAACAATCTTTAGAAACCGGAGTTATTCGCCAACAGGAGAGGGAGGGAAGATACGAGCAAATTTGCATGGTGTGATCGGCCCTGTTCTTTTCGACTTCGGAAGATGAACCGTAATCACGCGAAGATTGGGCGGCAAGAGAAATGGTCTTTTGCCGGTGAAATTTTGTTTTGCAAAAGAATTGACGACAACTGAGGCGTAATTCTTCCAGTTATTACGGAAAAAAGTCGTTTGTGACGATTTTTCGACGGAATGCGGAAGGCGCGAGGAATGGATTCAGGAGGCAAGGATTCGGTCGATCTCGGCGAGTTCTTGAGGGGAAAAGTCGAGGCGGTCGAGGACTTTGACGTTGGTTTCGAGCTGGGCGGTGGAGCTGACACCGATGAGGGCGGAGGTGATTTCGGGGAGGCGGAGAACCCAGGCGAGAGCCATGTCAGCGAGGGGCTGGCCGCGCTTTTCGGCCAGGGCGTGGAGGGCGCGAATGCGGGGCAGATTTTTTTCGACGGCGTCGGTCTTGAGGAATTGTTGGCGGGTGGCGCGGGAATCCTTGGGAATTTCGTGGAGGTAGCGATCGGTCAACTGTCCCTGAGCAAGGGGAGAGAAGACGATGCAGCCGATGCCTTCATCGGCAAGGGCGGAGGTGAGACCGGACTCGATGGTGCGCTCGAACATGTTGTATTTGGGCTGATGGATGAGGCAGGGGGTGCCGAGGCGGCGGAGGATGGCGGCGGCCTGGCGGGTCTCTTCGGGTTTGTAGTTGGAGATGCCGACGTAGAGGGCCTTGCCCTGACGGACGAGGTGGTCGAGGGCGGTCATGGTTTCCTCGAGGGGGGTGTTGGGATCGGGGCGGTGATGGTAGAAGATATCGACGTAGTCGAGTTGGAGGCGGCGGAGGCTTTGGTCCAGGCTGGCGAGGAGATATTTGCGGGAACCCCAGTCACCGTAGGGGCCGTCGTACATGAAGTAGCCAGCCTTGGTGGAAACGATGAGGTCGTCGCGATGACCGGCGAGGTTTTCGCGGAGGATGCGTCCGAAGTTACTTTCGGCGGAGCCGGGGGGCGGGCCGTAGTTGTTGGCGAGGTCGAAGTGGGTGATGCCGAGGTCGAAGGCACGGAGGATGAGGGAGCGGGCGTTTTCCTGGGAGTCGATGTCGCCGAAGTTGTGCCAGAGGCCGAGGGAGAGGCGAGGGAGGAAGAGGCCGCTTTTACCGCAACGGCGGTATTTCATGTGTGCGTAGCGGGAGGAGTCGGGCTGGTGGTGCATGGGAGGGAAAAATCGGTTTGGAGGAGGGTGGTTGGAGAGTTGAAGAAGGTCAATGCCATTTCCGGGGAGGGTCGCGCAGAGGGCATGGAGTAAAAGCAAGGTTTAAAACGCCAGTTAATAGTTTCAGCAATACGATCAATGAAGTCGAACTTGTTTGGTAATTTAGGTGACGGTTTGGAAGCTGGAGCCGTCTGATAGAAAAGGAGTGAGATTGATCATTTGCGAGGACCCACATACGAATGGTAAACTTGCTCCGGCCCAACCTTCGTCCACCCTTGAAAACACAAATAGGCATTTGCACGTTCCCAGCGACGGGTAAGGTGAAGACGGAATGGATTTACCCATTGATGTCGCCGACTGCCTGCAACGGTGGAGGCGCGGCGACGAAAGCGCGGCGGAGGAACTTATCCGCCATTTACATCCGATCATTGCGAGGATTGTGCGGACGAATCTTCCGAGGCGGGACAACGAGGAGGACATCGTGCAGGAGATTTTGATGAAGACCTTTTCGCGCCTGCACCAGTACAAGGGGGACGCGCCGCTGAGCCACTGGGTGTCGCGGCTGGCGTTGACGACATGCATGGACCGGCTGCGGGCACAGAAGATTCGACCGGAAGTGCGATGGTCCGACCTGACGACGGAGGAGACGGAGGTTTTCGAAACGGCTTGGCTGGGGGGAAAGACGGGCGACGGGACGGGAGCGATCCATGCGCGCGATTTGGTGGAAAAACTGCTCTCGACCTTGGAGCCGATGGATCGGAGCCTGATTCTGCAAGCGGACCTGGAGGGGCATTCGCTGGAAGAGATCTCGGGGCGGACGGGCTGGGGGATCTCGAAGATCAAGATGCGGCTGTTCCGGGTGCGGGCACAACTGCGGAAAACGATGCAACGGCTGGAGGAAACAAAATGAACGAGGCAAATCAACACGACGAGAAATGGCGGGCTATACTGGGAATGGCGGCACCGGCCTATGCCGTGGAGGCGGAACTGCCTTACGGACTGGTGACAAAGACGCTGGCGCGAGTGCGAGCGCAGCGGATGGAACAGCAGACCATGGAGCGAACGGGGCTGCGGGCGCTTTTCGCGGCCTTGGCCATTTTAGCGGTGGCAGGGGGAATTACCTTCGGTCTCAAGCATCATCATGGCCCTTACATGGACCCGGGCATCAATAGCATTATCGAGGAGGACAATGTCTCGATCTCTTGAAACGGACGAAGCGACCTATACGGGGTTGGCGATACGAACCTCGCGCAAGGTTCTCGTTGAATTTGCCGGAGTCTTTCTGATTGGGGTACTCGTGGGAGGGCTGACGGTGTGGGACTTTACGGATACGACGATTAGCCAATTTATGAGCAAAACGAGCGACTCCGAGAGCGTGATCGCCGCGCGCACGAATGCAAAATACGCCCAACAATATCACTTAAGCCAGGAAGAGCTGGATCGGATCCAGCCGCTGGTGGCGGGGATGGCGCACCAAATCACGCAGACTCGCCGACAATTCGGCATCGACATCCTGGCAACGATGGACGAATATCACAAGAAGATCGCTGCGCAGCTATCTCCGGATCATCGTGCGGCCTATGAAAAGGCAACGCAGAAGAGAAAAAAGCAATTGAGCGCTTTACTGCTACCCGATCAAGAGGCTTCGGACCCTAGCCAGAAGTAGGTGGTACGCAGATTTTCCCGATGGATCTTCGATCAATTTCCAAAGCCAAAGAGATGACACAGAAGCCCGGTCCACAAACACTACCCGTAGCCAAGAATGGCGGCGGGACTTCCTATGCGCCAAGAACAACACCGGTGAAGAAGCGTTCCGGATGGGGATGGGTGGGGTGGCTGGGCGTGATTCTGCTCGTCTTGGGAGTGGCGGCGGCGGGGTGGTATTACTGGTCGAACCAAAGTCAATCCACGACGACAACGACAGCGGCGGGCGGCAAGGCGAAGAAGGGCGGAGGGCTCCGCGAGTTCCACGACGCATTCGTCGCCCAGGGGGGCCTGCCCATCGCGATGGTCCGCAAGATCCTCTTCCGTTGA
>CAJCII010000063.1 GCA_903970335.1 Bacteroidota bacterium
CGTCGATGTCGACGCGGGCGATGGGGCGGTTGGTCGGGACGACGACGACGTCGAGCTTGTAGATGTCGTGGAATTCGTTGGCCTCGGTCTCGGCGGTGCCGGTCATGCCGGCGAGCTTGGCGTAGAGGCGGAAATAATTCTGGATGGTGATGGTGGCCAGGGTCTGCGTTTCGCGGTCGATCTGTACGCCTTCCTTGGCCTCGATGGCCTGGTGGAGACCGTCGCTCCAGCGGCGTCCGGGCATGGTGCGTCCGGTGTAGACATCGACGATGACCACCTTGTTTTCGACGACGACGTAATCGACGTCCTTCTGGTAGACGCAATAGGCGCGGAGCAACTGGGAGATATTGTGGATGCGCTCGCTGGCCTGGTCGTAATTCGCCTGCTCGTTCGCCTTGGCCCGCTGCTTCTCTTCCTTGGTGAGATCGGGATTGGCCTCGATGTCGTGGAAGCGGGTGATGAGGTCGGGCAGCATGAACGTGTCCGGATCGTTCGGGTTGAGGAAGGTGCGTCCGCGTTCGCTCAAGTCGGCTTCGTTGGATTTCGGGTCGATGCTGAAGTAGGCCTCCTCTTTCAGCGCGTAGAGCTCGGTCTTGCGCGGGTCCTGGTAGAGTTGGAGTTCGGCGTCGTCCATGGCCCGGCGGATTTCGGGTTCCTCGATGAGCTTGAGCAACTGCTTGTTCGTCGGGACGGAGTTCTTGATTTTGAACAGGAGACGCCCGGCTTCCTCGATGTTGCCGTCCTCGATCTGTTTCCGCGCATCGGCGGCCCAGCGGTTGGCTTCAAGGGTCTGGGCCTGGACGATCCGTTCGATCGTGCCCTTGAATTTGTCGTACTGGTGGGAACTGATGGTCGCAGGTCCCGCGATGATGAGCGGGGTGCGTGCCTCGTCGATGAGGATGCTGTCGACTTCATCGACAATCGCGTAGATGTGCCCGCGCTGGACCTGCTCGACCTTGCTCGTGGCCATGCCATTGTCGCGGAGATAGTCGAAACCCATTTCCGAGTTCGTGCCGTAGACGATGTCGCACTGGTACTGCTCGCGGCGGAGGCGGGGATTCTGCCCGTGCTGGATGCAGCCGACGGTGAGGTTGAGAAAGCGGTAGACTTCGCCCATCCACTCGCTGTCGCGGGCGGCGAGGTAATCGTTGACGGTGACGATATGCACCCCGCGTCCGGTCAGGGCATTGAGATAGGCGGGGAAGGTGGCGACCAGCGTCTTGCCTTCGCCGGTGGCCATTTCGGCGATGCGGCCCGAGTGGAGCACCATGCCGCCGATGAGCTGGACGTCGAACGGGATCATCTCCCAAACGACCGACTGCCCGCGCACCAGGCTGGTGTGTTTGCGTTCCGTCAGGCGGCGGCAGGCGTTTTTGACTACGGCAAAGGCTTCGGGCAGCATGGAGTCGAGCGTTTCGCCCTTGCCGAAGCGTTCCTTGAACTGGGTGGTCTTGGCGATGAGCTGCTCGTCCATGAGGCGCTGATACTCCAGTTCGAGCGCGTTGATTTTCTCGACAAGAGGCCAGAGGCGTTTGACCTCACGCTGGTTTTTCGAGCCGAGAATTTTTTTGACGAACCATTGAATCATAGGAAAGAAAACGGGATAAGCCGCCGAGCTTACAGCCCGAAACGGAAAAAGGGGATGCTAAATTTATAGAACCTAATGGGGAATTGGGCAAGGCCTCGCGGGAATACCGATTTTTAAGGCAATACGCTTAAAATCGAATCCCCTTCTTGCCTCGACATGCTGCGTTTGCCATTATTGCTGCTCGCCTTACCCTTTTCCATGACACCCGAGTACAACGAATACGTTCTCTCCACCGCCTATCATTCCGGCTGGATTACCCTCGATCAATACCATGCCGCCGCCGCTGCGCTTCAGGCCATGCCGCATCTCTCGGCCATCGATTTCCTCCAGGAGCAGGCGATCATCACGCCCGAGCAGGGCCACGCCTTGCAGGACACGCTGGCCAAGTCCGCCTCTGCCGTCGAGGGTGCGGCGGTGCAGGAAGACAGCGGGCTGGAGCACGCCCACGCCCAAGTCGAAGAAGCGCCCAGCCATGCGGAGGAGGTTTCCCATCACGTCGAGCCCGAGGCCGTCGAGTCGGGCGAGACGCACCCTCAGATCGAAGTGGTTCAGGCCGATAATCTACCCAGCGGCATGGGTGTTACCGAGCTCCTCCGCTTGGGTTTCGATGCGGGCGCTTCCGATATCCATATCGGGGTCGGCTCGCCTGCGCTGATGCGTCTGCACGGCACGTTGCAGCCTCTTTACCACGGGGCCGAGCCGCTTACGGCGGCTCAGACGGAAACGCTGGTCCATTCGTTCCTGAATCCTTCCCAACTGGATGCCCTGGCCAAAAACAAGGGCGTCGATTTCAGTTATGAGATTCCCGGCCTCGCCCGCTTTCGCTCCAATGTGATTCAGCAGCGCAAGGGGCTCGACGCCGTTTTCCGTATCATCAACACGCGGGTCCGCACCATGGACGAGCTGGGCCTGCCCGAGCAACTAAAGGTCCTCACCCAGTACCACAACGGACTGGTACTCGTTACGGGCGCGGTCGGTTGCGGTAAATCGACGACGCTTGCCTCGATGGTCGAAGAGGTCAACCAGCACCGCAAGGACCATATCATCACGCTGGAAGACCCGATCGAATACGTCTTCGTGCCCGCCGGGTGCCAGATCACCCAGCGCGAAGTCCATGCCCACACGCAATCGTTTGCGGCGGCCTTGCGCGCGAGCCTGCGCGAAGATCCGGATGTCATCATCGTTGGGGAAATGCGCGATCTGGAAACGATCAGCCTGGCCATCACCGCTTCGGAAACGGGGCACTTGGTCATTGCCACGCTCCATACCAGCAATGCCGCGCGGACGCTTGATCGTGTCCTCGATGCCTTCCCGGTCGAGCAGCAAGGCCAGATCCGCACCATGGTCAGCGAATCGCTCCGTGGCATCGTGAGTCAGCAACTGGTTCCCCGCGCCGATGGCCAGGGCCGTGTGATTGCGCTCGAGATCATGGTCAATACGCCCGCCGTGGCCAACCTGATCCGCGAAGCCAAGACGTTCATGCTGCCCGGTGTCATCCAGACCGGAAAGAAGCTCGGCATGAGGTTGATGGACGACTCGCTCTACCAGTTGATGGAGGAGGGGACGATCACGCCTTACGAGGCTTTCGACCGTGCCGACCAGAAGAAAATCTTCGAGCCGCACTTGAAATAAGTCCGGCTTACGGCAAAGACGAGCCGAAGGTGTAGTCGCCGGAGCCGACTTGATAAATCGCCGCGCCGTCGCCTTGCTTTACGAACGTGACGCCGGTCGCTTGGGCGGCACGGCCGTTCCCTTCCGTGACCGAATCCGCGCTGCCGGTCGGGACATCGATCGTCGCCGTCGTATTCGGTGGGATGACGACATGAAGCGTTAGACTTGATCCATCCCGTTTCCACTCGCTGACGATTTTACCGCCGATCGAATCATAGCTGGCCTTGACCTCGGTCAGGTCTCCGACGACAGCGGGTTGGATGACGATTTTCTTGAACCCGGGCCCGTCCGGATCGCACTGGATTCCGGCCAAATGCGCGAAGAACCATTCGTTGAGTTGGCCAAACATGAAGTGGTCCTGCGATTCGCTGCCGTTCCAGCCCTCGGTCAGGCTGGTTTTCCCGAGTTTCACCTGAAGGCCGTAACCCGATTGGTCCGACGCATACGTTGTATAGAGCAGATCGGAATGTCCTCCCTCGGCCATGGCCTGGAGCAGAAATTCCAGGCAGACTTCGCCCACGGTGGTTTGTTTGGCCTGAAAATCATTGCTCAAATTTTCCAATACCGCCGTGCGTGCGGCAGGATCGACCAGGTTGAAGGCCAACGGCACGGCATTGGAAGCCTGCGAGCCGGTGGCGTACGAGTTGGTGGCAGAGTCGAAAAACTTTTGATTAAAAGACGCCCGAATCCGGTCGGCGAGTTCCCGGTCTTGGGCGGCATCGTCGTTTTTTCCCAAGAGAGCGGCGACCCGGCTGAGAATCAGAGTGTCTCTATAGTAAAAGGCGGTCGCGGTCAGTGCGATGGGAGTCAGTGTCGCGGGGCCGGTGCCGAGATTGTCGTACCAATCGCCGAGTCCGAAATTGACGATGTTGTCCTGGGCCTTCGAGCTGAGAAACCCGACATAGGCTTTCATCGTGTCGTAGTGCCGGTTCAGCAAGTCGATATCGCCGTCGCATTGGTACTGCTGCCAGGGGACGATGAGGCAGGCGCTGCCCCATTCGGGTGGGTTGGCGAAGCGGTTGCTTTCGGGCCACTGGGGATAATCGGGGCAGGTCGAGGGGACCATTCCGCTGGGACGTTGCGAATCGGCCATGTCGCAGACCATCTTGGTCAGGAGCGTCGAGAGATCGAAATTATAGCGCAGGGCCGGGCCGTTGAGATGGTCCTCCTCCAGCCAGCCGAGTTTTTCCCGCGTCGGGCAATCGGTCATGACGCTGACCATGTTGTTCATCTGCGCCCAGCGAATCAGGGTGTAGATTTTGTTGTAGAGATCGTTCGAGCAGGAGAACTGTCCGACGGCGGGAGCGTCGGCGTGTATCGTAGCGCCTTCGATCGATTCGACGGTAGGAAGGTCCTGGCCATTTGCCGCAGGGCGTAGGTCCACCTTTAAGTAACGACCTCCGCGATAGTAGAAGTGGGAGAAATAATCCTCCTCGTCCTTGCCGCTGAGCGTGTAAGTCCAATACGACTGCCCCTTGCACATGGTGTCGTTGATGTCCCCGCTCTCCGTGACCAACTCGGACGGTGTTATCTTGACGGACGATCCGGCGGGACCTTTGACTTTGAGGCGAAGCATGATCGAGGCATTTTGGCCGAGGTCGTAGACGGTAACGCTGGGGCTGAGCGATTGATTGCTTACCGGATTCAGCACGTCGAAACTGCGGATGGGCGGTCCGGCGCCGGAGAGTCCCTTCAGCACACCGCCCGGGCCGTTGGTGATGGTCGGAGTCTCCCAGGAGGAATCGTCGAAGCCGGGCTTGTCCCAGCCGTCCTGGACCAGGCGCGCATCGTAATCTTCGCCGCCGTAGATGGAGGAAAAGACGATCGGGCCGGAAGCGGTTTTCCACTTGTCGTCGGTGACGACGGTAGCGACGGAACCATCGGCATATTCGAGACGAATCAGCGCAATCGCCTGCACCGGGCCGAACGAACACGTGAGCTTGGTGTATCGCCCGCCATGGACGTTGTAGAAGCCGTTGCCGAGGAAAAGTCCGACGGCATTGGCCCCCGTTTGCAGGGAAGAGGTGATGTCGTAGGTGTCGTAAAGATCGGTTTTATTATAAAGCGTCCAGCCCGGAGAGAGGAGGTCGGTGCCCACTTTCGCCCCGTTGAGCGTCATCTCGTACTGGCCGAGCCCGCAGAGCTGCACGATCGCGCGCTTGAGGTTCGGTTGGACGGTAAATTCCCGGCGAAGCAAAACGGTTTCGTAGGACGACTTCGGGCCTTTGGGATTGTTCGGCTGGTTGGCCTCGGGCGCGGCGACCCATTTTGCCCCGGACCAGTCGGAATCGCTTAGAATACCCATGGCCCACTGCGCGACGGGACTCCAGGCGGAAGGCGAGCCACTTTGGTCCCATACTTTGACTTTCCACCACACCTGCTGGTTGGAGGCGAGCGGCTTGCCCGCATAGGCCACTTGATTCATTTGCCCGGAGGCCACCTTACCGGAGTCCCATAAATCGCCCTGGCCCTTCGCCAGCAGATCGCGCGACGAGGCCGCCAGCACCTCGTACCCGCTCTGGGCCAGTCCGCGCGCCGTTGGGTCGGTCGGCTGGAGGATCCAGTCGAGGTGCGGGTTCGCCGAGTCGATGCCCAGCGGATCGACCCGGTACTCGCATCGCAACCGGTCCGGAGTCAGGCTGCCCGTGTCGGTTGCGGCGATCGCGGCAAGGCTCGAGAGGGCAAGAAAGCCGACGCCGACCAGGGTTTTAAAATTGAAGGACCTCACCGCTTTCGTGCTCCTTTTGTCCGAAGGAGAGCGTCAAGGCTTCGCCTGGCCCAGATAATTACCGTAACCGATAATGACGGTGGCGCCCACCAGCACCGCAATGCTCAGGAAGAGGAACATCTTCGCCTTTTGACTCGCGCCTTTCCACTCCTTGAAGTAAATGCCCCACAGCGAGCCGAAGATGATGATGCTCGCCATATGCAGCGTCCAACTCGAAAATTTGTACTGGCCCATCTGGCTTTCGCCCATGGTGTAGAAAAAGAATTGAAAGTACCACATCGTCCCCGCGATCGCGCACAACAGGTAATTTAGCACCAGAGGCACTCGGTCCGGTTCGGAGGAAGGCAAATCGGCCTGAAGCGCCATCTCCTCTCCCGGTGCTTCGATGGCCGTTTCGAGGGCCGGTCCGGAGCCATTCCCCTGCACGCGCGAGGAGAAATACTGCCCTCCCGTGCGATTGCGAGTGTTCAGGATGACGCACCAGATAAAATTGGTGGTGAACCCGCCCAGAAGAATGACGATCAACACCGGCAAGCCTTGCCAGAGCGGTCCGGTGCCGTGTTCTTCGGAGATCTTCTTGATCGGAGCGCCCGCCTGGATGCCGTAGGAAAAACAGGCGCTCATCACGCCGGAGAATGTCGCCACCGCCATGCCCTTCTTGAAAC
>CAJCII010000064.1 GCA_903970335.1 Bacteroidota bacterium
GACGTTGCCCACGATCGTCGGCAAGTCCGGTAATAAATATTGCTCCAGCGGCAGAAGTTCCGGCTTTAAAGGTTGCGGCATCAACTTATAGAGCACCTTTTTTGCCGCCTCCGACAAAATCCGATCTCCTTAACAAAAAACCTACCGCCCCGCCCAGAGGCGGCCCGCTGATGGGACTGGCTCTAGTTATTTGCAGTCCACTACTTTAGCGGAACCGTTCTCGAAGCATTGCTTCCCTCGTTCTCAAATCGCCGATCGCCCGTTTATTTGCCGGGAACCGATGTGGCATCGAGTTTCGCTTTTTCCTCGAAATCCTTGGCCTTCAGGTCCTCTCCATTATTCTGGCGGCAGAAAATGCACTCCCGAAGCTCGCTCGAGGTGGCGTGTTCGTCTTTCTATACTCTGATTTTGCGCCCTTTGGGTTGCTTCGGAATGTTTATTTCAGCATTAAGGAACCCAGCGCTAATAACCTGGACGATCTGGCTTGCCCTTTTGGTCGATAGTGGCGTTGCTCGTCGGTTACAGACCTCAGAGGGTATGCGCCCTCCTCGCGCCTCGCCACCGACCAAAAAGCTGCGCCATCTTGTCCAGGTTATTACCGCTGAATTCCCAAGCATGAGGGATGACCGTGAGGTTAACGCTTTGAATTTAAGCCTTCATTGGGTATGAAGGGCTAGCAAATGACGAGCGACCAATTCCTAACGAATCTTCAGGCCCACGCAGAATCGTTTGCGAAGGCAGTTGCCACGGACGAGGGCGAATGGATCATCAAAGGATTCATCGACGTTTACAGGCGCATTTACTCCATCTCCGTGGACACAAAAATAGTTTCGAAGGCGTTGGAACTGCTCCTTTTCCCGATGTTTGCAGAGTTTGGCGAGAAGCATGGCCTCAGAATCGAGTTATGCCCCCAGCAGAATTTCTATCCAGATTTAACATTCCTTCACGAAGAAACTGGCCGAAAATTTGCCGTGGACATCAAGAGCACCTACCGATCTTCTGCCACGGAGGTGAATGGCATGACTCTTGGTGCGTTTACCGGATATTTTAGGAAACGAGTGAGCAACAAAAACATTCTTTATCCGTATAGCCAGTACGCGGGCCATTTCGTTTTGGGCGTCATCTACTCCAAATGTGACAACGTTGCCGACGAACGAAAGCAATTTACCCTCGAAGATCTTCCGACAATTCCATCTGTCGTCAAAGAATTTCGGTTTTTTGCACAGCCGAAATATCGGCTTGCATCGTCTCGCCCTGGTAGTGGCAATACCAAAAACATCGGGTCCGTTGTGAAAATCGATCAGCTTGTAAATGGTGAGGGGCCGTTTGCCTCGTTGGGCGAAGAAGTCTACGACGATTACTGGATGTTTTATTTAACGCGGGACATGGCTCAAACATTGTCTGTAGCGCAACCATACACCAACTTGAAAACCTACCTTGAATACAAGGAACGTGGAATCGACACACTTCGAGCGCACGAAAAGGAAATAAAAAAACTGGCAGAGGACGAGGCTGGTAAAGCTGAGGAGGAAAGCGAATGAGCAATCCACCACTCGTTCCTCCCCTCAAGTGCCAAGGCATCAAAACCAAGTTGGTTGGCGAAATTGGCAGGGTTGCCCAAACGCCGGGCTTCAAGCGGTGGGTAGAACCTTTTTGCGGATCATGCGTAGTCGCTTTGAACGTTCAACCGAAAAATGCGCTTCTGAGCGATTCGAATGTTCATATCATTAAGCTCTACCAAGAAATTCAAAGCGGGGAGCTCACGGCGACCTTGGCTAAATCCTTTCTTGAAGAAGAGGGAAATAAGCTGCGAACGGAGGGGGAACCTTATTACTACGCCGTCCGTGAACGCTTCAATGCCTGCCCGACATCTTTAGATTTTCTTTTCTTAAACAGGTCTTGCTTCAATGGTGTAATGCGATTCAATCGCTCCGGGAAATTTAATGTGCCTTATGGACACAAACCGCAGCGATTTGCGCAGGCGTACGTGACAAAAATTACGAATCAAATCAGACGAATCTCAGAGGTTATTTCCTCCTGTGACTGGACGTTTGTCGCTTCAGATTTCAGACAAACACTAGCATCGGTAAAGTCGGGTGATTTGATATACGCCGACCCACCATACGCCGGTCGTCATGTCGACTATTTTAACTCATGGTCAGAGACGGATGAGATTGAACTGTCGAGCCTTCTCAAACGCCTGCCGTGCGACTTCATACTTTCAACGTGGCACAGCAATGAATTCAGGAAGAATGACCTCATAGAACAGAATTGGAATGAGGCACGGTTCCATGTTTTATTGCGCGAACACTTCTACCATGTCGGCTCCTCCGAAGATTTGAGGCATCCCATGATCGAGGCTTTGATTACTAGTTTTTCCGTTCAGGCGTCTCGACCAGACGCCGAGAAAATGGAACAATTGGCGTTCTTCGAGATGCCCTTGGCTGCCATTTAAATCCTTTATGCATGGAGTAGGTCTTCGAACTCGTTCGCACCCACTTCGGGAAGCCTCTTGCTAGTTCCGAAAGCCGTAGTTAAGAATGCGACCGAGTTTGCGACCGCTGCGACCGAAAACGCGACTAATCGGGCGCTTCCGAGTTAGATCGAATATTCGGGAGTTCAGCATGATTGAGAGGCGCTTCGAGCGGATAGTCGCGGGCGTCTTAGAGTGTGAGGTAGATAGATCGACGGCTACCGATGGAGAATGGGGCAGGCCGGAGGCTGACCCTCCCCGGACATCTGCGGCTACCTACTGAGGTAGGCACTGCTTCCAGATTGGTGGGTCTAGGCGCCGTTTCTCGGTTGGCCGCCGCCACCGCCTTGTCCACCGCCACCCTGGCCTCCTGGTCCGCCGCCGCCCTGGCCATTTCCGCGCTGGGCACGCATTTGAGCGCGCAGTTGCTGGTACTTCGCCTGCTGGTCGGGAGTGAGGACCTTCATGATCGCAGCGCGACGGTCTTGGCGGCTGAGGCTGGTATTGGCGCGAATCGTATCGATCTGTTGCTGTTGGTCGGGGCTCAAACCCAATTGGGCGAACATCTGTTGCATGCGCTGCCCGCCGCCGCCACGTTGCCCTCCGTTGGGGCCACCGCCGCCATTCCAGCCATTTCCGCCATTTCCGCCGGGCCAGCCGCCGGGATTGGCCTGGGCCGGAGGCGGTGGAGTCGCATTGGAATCGGTGGTGGCCACCGGGGCGGGGGCCGTGTTATCCGTGCTGGCGGAGGCCCCGGACGTGTTATCCGGCGCAGACGGCTGCGAGGCAACAACGACCGGCTTGTGAGTGGCCGAATTCATGGCAAAAATAATTCCGCCGCCGACAATGACAATGGCAGCGCCAGCAAGCAAAACGGGCAGGGAAAATAGCTTCATATGAGAGTATGACTCCCGAAGGCATCGGGAGGTTACAGCAAATCCGCCGAAATTGTGTCCGCACCAAGCGCGAGCCAAGGCATTTGCGGGATGGGGCAAGGGAGTTGCGCGGACAGTTCTGCGGACGGCAGGAGCGTTACCAAATGGAGTTTTGGAACGAGGGGGAGGGAAGAGTTTCGCACGGAGGACGGAAGAGGGCCGAAGAGGAAGATAGGGGCGGACGGGGCAGGCAAGGGAATTGCGGGGACAGTCGTGCGGAGGGCGGTAGGTTTGGGAACGAGGGTGGGGAGGCACCGTCGCACGGAGTGCGACGGCTACCACTGAGGAAGGCAGACTGAACCGATCGCTCGACACGCTCGAGATGACGGTTCGTGTTTTTGGGGAATGGGGCGGCTCGCTGCGCTCGGGCGGCGCGGACGGAGCCGCGCCCTCCATGAAGAGGTACGCCAAGGGGACCGCCGCTAGTAGGAAATGGCGCTGAAGACGGGGTACTTGGCGAGGCGTTCGCGGCCGTTGAGGAAGCCGAGTTCGACGAGGAAGGCCATTTCGACGATTTCGCCGCCGCACTTTTCGACCAAGCGGGCCGCTGCTTCCGCCGTGCCGCCGGTGGCGAGGAGGTCGTCGATGATGACGATGCGTTGATTTTTCTCGACGCCATCGACATGCATTTCGAGCGTGCCCTTGCCGTATTCGAGTTCGTAGTCGGTTTGATGGCTCTTGTAGGGGAGCTTGCCCTTTTTGCGGACGATGCTCATGCCGATGCCGAGATAATTGGCGACGGCACCGCCGAAGATGAAACCGCGGGCATCGATGGCGACGATTTTCTCGACGCTCTTGCGGCGGTAACGTTCGACGAAAATATTGACGGCGAGGCCGAACAACTGGCCGTTGGAAAGAATGGGGGTGATGTCTTTGAAGACAATGCCCTTCTTGGGAAAATCGGGCACGTCGCGGATATTCGCTTTTAATCGGTCCATAGCGCTCTTGAAGGAGGTGCTCATGCGGGTTTCAGCTTGTCCTGCTTGTCGAGGGCGCGCTTGATCTTGCGCAGAGCGATGCTCTGCAACTGGCGGATGCGCTCGCGGGTGACTTTGAATTTTCGTCCGACTTCTTCGAGCGTCATTTCTTTTTTTCCGTCGAGACCGAACCGCATGGTGATGATCCTGAGTTCGCGCTCGTCGAGGACATGGAGCAGGTCCATGACCGCTTTGCGAAGATTCTTGTCGCTGAGCATGTCGGAGGGGGTCTGGGCGCTTTCGTCGCCGATCATGTCGCCGAGGGAGGCGCCGTCGTCTTCCTGGCCGACGGTGGCATCGAGCGAGGCGGGGCGGATGGCGGCGGTGCGGAGTTGGGCGATCTTGCCTGCGGGCATGGCGAGTTCCTCGCCCAATTCTTCATCGGTCGGTTCGCGTCCGAACTCTTCGGCGAGCTGCATTCCGACCCGGCGCATCCGGGCGATTTTATCGACGAGGTGGACGGGCAGACGGATGGTCTTGCTTTGGTTGGCGAGGGCGCGCTTGATGGATTGCTTGATCCACCAGGCGGCGTAGGTGCTGAGCTTGCCGCCTTTTTTCGGATCGAAGCGCTCCACGGCTTTCATCAAGCCGATGTTGCCCTCGGAGATGAGATCGAGGAGCGGGAGGCCGTAGGAGGAATAATCGTGGGCGATCTTGACGACGAGGCGGAGGTTCGCCTTGATCATTTGCTGGCGGGCGGCCTGGTCGCCCTTTTTGATGCGACGGGCAAGCTTCACCTCCTCCTCGCGCGTGAGTAACGGAGTTTGTCCGATTTCGCGCAGGTAGATCTTGATGCCTGAGTCGCCGTCGTCTGCGTACATAAGCAAAATTAATACCGACCTAGGTGAGGATGAGGGGAAGGTTACGCATTGCAACCTTTAAATTACGAACTGCGGCAGATTCCCGTTTGCCCTGCCGCAGTCCTTTGAAACGATTACGCGGCATCTTCCAAGGCCGCCTGGGCTGCCGCCATCCGTGCGATGGGCACACGGAAAGGCGAGCAACTGACGTAGGTGAGGCCTGCCTGGTGGCAGAACTTGACGGAGGCCGGGTCGCCGCCGTGTTCGCCGCAAATGCCGAGCTTGATTTCGGGCCGGGTCTTGCGGCCGCGCTCGATGGCCAGTTTCATGAGCGCGCCGACGCCCGCGACATCGACGGTGGCGAAGGGATTCTGCTTGATGATCTCGTTGGTCTGGTAGCTGGGGAGGAAGGAGCCGGAATCGTCGCGGCTCATACCGAGGGTGGTCTGGGTGAGATCGTTGGTGCCGAAGCTGAAGAACTCGGCTTCTTTCGCGATCTCGTCCGCCACGACGCAGGCGCGGGGAATTTCGATCATGGTGCCGACGAGGTAATTGAGGCGGAGGTTGTGCTCCTTGCTGACCTTGGCGGCGACCTGACGGACCAGTTGCACCTGAAGTTCCAGTTCCTTGAGGAAGCCGACGAGGGGGATCATGATCTCGGGCTTGACCTTGATGCCTTCCTTCTGGACTTCGATGGCGGCCTCGAAGATGGCGCGGGCCTGCATGGCCGAAATCTCGGGATAGATGATGCCGAGACGGCAACCGCGGAAGCCGAGCATGGGGTTGAATTCATGCAACTCGGCGACGCGGCGGGAGACTTTTTCCAGGGGGACGCCGAGTTTGTTGGCCAGCTCGGACTGCTGTTCCTGCGTTTGCGGCAGGAATTCGTGGAGCGGCGGATCGAGGAAGCGGATGGTGGCGGGCAGGCCGTTGAGGGAGCGGAAGATGCCGGCGAAATCACTCCGCTGATAGGGCAGGAGTTTGGCGACGGCGGTCTCACGCGCCTCCTTGGTGTCGGCCAGAATCATTTCGCGCATGGCGTCGATGCGGTCGCCCTCGAAGAACATGTGCTCGGTGCGGCAAAGGCCGACGCCCTGGGCGCCGAAGGCCACCGCATTGGCGACCTGATCGGGCTGGTCGGCGTTGGTGCGGATTTGCAACCGGCGGAGCTTGTCGGCCCAGGTCATCAACTGCGCATAAATGCCGTAGGTGGCGCTTTCCTTGGGATCGAGGGTCTTGGCGATCAGAACCTGGACGATCTCCGATGGGGCGGTCTTTACTTCCCCGGCGAAGACTTCTCCGCTGGTGCCGTCGATGGAAAGGAACTCGCCCTTGTGGAAAACGCGATCCCCGACGGTGAGGGTATTGGCGTGATAATCGATGTGGAGCGCACTGGCACCGCAAACGCAGACTTTGCCCATCTGACGGGCGACGAGCGCGGCGTGGGAACTGACCCCGCCACGGGCGGTGAGAATGCCCTCGGCGGCGAGCATGCCGCGGATGTCTTCCGGCGACGTTTCCTCACGGACGAGCAGGACCTTGCCCTTGGCCGATTCGGCTTCGGCCTCATTGGCGTTGAAAAAGATGCGACCGCTGGCCGCGCCGGGACCGGCGGGCAGACCGGAAGCGATTTTCTCCGCGGACTTGATGGCCTTGCGATCGAAGATGGGAGTGAGGAGCTGGCTGAGCTGGTCGGCCGGGACACGGGCGACGGCCTGCTTCCAATCGATGAGTTTTTCCTTCACCATTTCCACGGCGATGCGGACGGCGGCGACGCCGGTGCGTTTGCCGTTGCGGGTCTGGAGCATGAAGAGCTTGCCGTTCTCGACGGTGAACTCGAAATCCTGCATCTCGTGGAAATGCTTTTCCAGGGAGGCGCGGACATCTTCGAGTTCGCGATAGGCCTTGGGCATTTTCTCCTGGAGGGTGGCGACGGGATCGGGGGTGCGGACGCCGGCGACGACGTCCTCGCCCTGGGCGTTGATGAGGTATTCGCCGTAGAAGACTTTTTCGCCGGTGGCGGGATCGCGGGTGAAGGCGACGCCGGAGCAGCTTTCGTCACCGGTATTACCGAAGACCATGGCCTGGACGTTGACGGCGGTGCCCCACTCGTTCGGGATGTTGTATTTCTGGCGATAGATGATCGCCCGCTCGTTTTGCCAGGAACCGAAGACCGCCCCGATGGCGCCGCGCAACTGTTCCTTCGGGTCGCTCGGGAAATTGTGGCCGGTGCGCTCGCGGACGAGTTTCTTGAACCGCGCGACCAATTCGCGCAGGGAGGAGGCGTCGAGTTCCGTATCGGAAACGTGCTTGCGACCGGGGAAGACTTCGTTCTTGAGCGCTTCGATGACGACCTCGAACGGTTCGTGGTGCTCATCGGGCCGTTTCTGGACGCCCATGACGACATCCCCGTACATTTGAATGAAGCGGCGGTAGCAATCGTAGGCAAAGCGCTCGTTCGCGCTCGTGGCGATCAGTCCCTGAACCGTCTCGTCGTTGAGGCCGAGATTGAGAATCGTGTCCATCATACCGGGCATCGAATCGCGTGCGCCGGAGCGGACGGCAAAAAGGAGGGGATTGGTCAGGCTGCCGAAGCCTTTGCCGAGGATTTTTTCGATGCGCGAAATCGACTCGTTGATCTGCGCGTCGATTTCTTTGGGCAGGGTTTTGCCGTGCTGGTTGAACCAGGTACAGACTTCCGTAGTGATGGTGAAGCCGGGAGGAACGGGAAGGCCGATCCGCGTCATCTCCGCGAGGTTCGCGCCCTTGCCACCGAGCAACGCCTTCATCTTGCCGTCGCCGTCGCTGCGTCCGTCGCCGAAGAAATAAACCAGGCGACCTTTTTTCACCTTCGCGGCGGAATGGCCATTGCGGACAGCGGCGACCTTGGCGACCGCTTTTTTCACGGGCTTGCGGGCCTTGCCGGAAACGGCGGCGACCTTAGCGGGGGAGATGCTACGTTCTTTTTTCTTGAGCTTTTTTTTGGATTTTTTGGACATAACGAAAAGCGAATTTATTTCGGGTGTGAGGGTCGAGGCTATCACCCATGAAAGGTGAGTCAAGCGCGGCAGGGACCAACGGAAGAAAAAGTCGCAAAGTCTTTTCGGCGAAGCTGGCGGGGGCGAGATGGAGCGAACAAGCGAGCGGCAAATTTGCGCTCGCCAAACGGATTTTTATTGTCTATCGGAACACTTAACATCAACTATCATCCATTATGCCCATCTATAACAGCGTACTCGACACCATTGGCCGCACACCCCTGATCAAATTGAACCGCGTGACGGCGGGTCTGGAGGCCACGATCGCCGTGAAGGCCGAATTTTTCAATCCGCTCGGCAGCGTCAAAGACCGTATCGGCCTCGCCATGATCGAGGCGGGGGAGAAGGCGGGCAAGATCACCAAGGACACGCTGATTGTCGAGCCGACCTCCGGCAACACGGGCATCGCGCTGGCTTTCGTCGCGGCGGCAAAAGGCTACAAGTTGGTCCTGACCATGCCGGAAAGCATGTCGCTGGAACGCCGCACCCTGCTCGCGCTGCTCGGCGCCAAGCTGGTCCTGACCCCCGCCGCCGAAGGCATGAAGGGTGCCATCGCCAAGGCCAAGGCCATCGCGGCGGAAACGCCCAACGCCTTCATCCCGCAGCAATTCGAAAATCCGGCCAACCCCGAAATCCATCGGAAGACGACTGCCGAGGAACTCTGGAACGACACGGATGGCAAGATCGACATTCTCGTCGCCGCGGTCGGGACGGGCGGAACGATCACGGGCGTGGCCGAGGTCATCAAGCCCCGCAAACCCGAATTCAAGGCCATTGCCGTCGAACCGAAGGACTCGCCCGTCATCACCCAGACCCTGAAGGGCGAACCGCTCAAGCCCGGCCCGCATAAAATCCAGGGAACCGGGGCCGGTTTTGTGCCGGGGAACCTGCACCTGAAAATCGTCGATGAAGTGATTACCGTGAGCAATGATGATGCGCTTGCCACGGCGCGGCGTCTCGCCAAAGAGGAAGGGCTCCTGGTCGGCATCTCCACCGGCGCGAACGTCTTCGCCGCCATCCAAGTCGCCAAGCGTCCCGAAAACAAGGGAAAGCTGATCGTGACGATCGGGTGCAGCACCGGCGAACGCTACCTCTCGACCGCGCTGGCCGAGGAAGCGCGCAAGGAAGTCGGCGCCTGATCTAGGGCCTGGTAAGGTAAAAAGGGCGGGCGGCACAGCTCGCCGGTTGCCCGTCCTTCAGAAAGGCACCGTCACAAGGGACTGCGACGGCTACCGGCGGAGATTGGGTCAGACCGGCAGGCACACCTGTCGGCTGACCCTCCCCAGGTGTGACGGTTTCCGACGGCGAAAAGCACCAAAGCAAGAGGTCCCTCGACAAGCTCCTCATGACACCTTTGGTAAGGCGTTCATGATCGATACAAAAGCCCAAGCGCTTCGATATCTCGGGGTGACAGTTTTTGCTTGCTTATTTAAAGCGCGTAAATTACTCCCATTAGGAGGTAAGCATGGTTCATGCTTGGATTGGTTCCAAGATTAAACCATCGGTCACCGATTCCATCCACCGTTACGTTCTCTGCCGACTTTTAGCAGCCCTGCATCGTGAAAGATTCGAACACCAAATCCCAGTCGATGCCCCGGCGCCCGATCGTATTGCGCACCGCTGGGCAGGACGGAGATGTGTCGGCCCCTGTCTACAAGGAGGCGAAGCCCGCGTCTCCGCCGGAAAAGAAACTGATTCCACCCCAACTCACCTCCACGCTCGCGACCGTGGCGCGGCCATCGACTGCTCCCGCATCGGACTTATTATCGCCCCAGGCCGAAGCGCCGCCCAAAGCCAAAGCTGCGGAACCTCCCGTCCGGACGCAAACAGCCCCGCCCGTCGAAACATCCGACGAGGCCAAAACGGCTCAGCCGCCCTCCAAACCCCAAGCTCTTCCACCCGCCGCGGCAACAGCCCCGACCGAAAAGGCGGACTCTCCCGCACCTGCGCCGCCCCCGGTGGAAAGGCAGACCCCGCCGGCAACGCAGACCCGCCGTCTCTCCGCTGCCCCCGCCGCCCCGTCGGCGGAGTCTCAGGAAGAAATCCGCAAACTCCGGGAGGAATTGGAGGCGTATCGCAAAAGCGTGCAACAATGGACCGAAGCCGAGGCCGAGTGGAGTCAACAGCGCCGCTTTTTCCAAATCATGACCGACCATGCGGCGGACCTCATGGTCCTGACCGATCATCAAGGTCACCGCCTGTGGACGAACCCGGCCTATACGCATGTCCTCGGCTATCCCGACGAGCAAATAACCGGGACCTATGCCCTCTCCGAAATTCATCCCGACGATCAGACGCGGGTAACGGACATCCTGAACCAGACCCTCACGCAGGGAACCGCGCAGCAGTTCGAATATCGCCACCAGAAAAAAGACGGCGGATGGATCTTTCTCCAGACAAACGTCATCCCGATCGTCAATGTCGATGGGCAAGTCGAATCGGCGGTGATCGTCGCCTCGGATATCACGGAAAAAAAGCAACTGTCGGAAGCCCTGGCCGTGGCTTCCACCGAGGCGACCGCCGCTGGCATGGTCGAGGCGATGGCGCGCGATTTCGACCAGATTTTGACCAACGTGGTCGGCAACCTCACGATTGCCAAAAACCTCAACGGACCGCATAACGCCATCGCCGTACGCCTCAATGAAATCGAGCGCGCCCTCCAGCGTGCGCGCGATCTCATCGAGCAAATGTTCTCCATCACGCCGCAGTCGGCCCCGAAAGTCCGCATTGCGCTCGAACCGGCCGTCCAGGAGGCCGCCGCCTCCGTGCTGCGCGGCACCATGGTCCGCGCCGAATATCTTTTCCCCCGCAACCTCCCGGACCTCGAAGTGGACCAGGAAGCCTTCGCGCACGCAATCCGCAACCTCGTCACCAACTCCTTCCAGGCCATGGACAAGGGAGTGATCCGCTTTTCGGCGGAAGCGATACCGCAGGAACACTTCTCCTATCGCCCGGACCTGCCGCTCAAAGCCGGCAACTACGTCTGCCTCCATATTCAGGACCAGGGACACGGCATCTCGGATAAAGCGCTTCCCCGCATCTTCGAGCCCTACTTCACCACACGTAACGGCTCCCAGGGCCTCGGTCTCACCACTGCGCTCTCTTCCATCCAACGCATGGGCGGGACAATCCTGATCGATTCCACCCCCGGCGTGGGCACCACCGCATCGGTTTACCTTCCTTCAGCCGACGGCCCCTCCACCGCCGCTCACACACTCGCTCCGGGAGCGGCAGCCGTAATGCCCACGCCCTCCGCCACGCCTGCCGCCTCGACCTCGCGCAGCCCGACCGTCGCCCTGCCCAAGCCGGGACATAAAAAGCGCATCCTTTTGATGGACGACGAGCAAATGATCCTCGACATCGTCAGCCGGATGCTCGGCCACCTCGGCTACGATGTCACCACCTGCCGCGACGGCTCGCAGGCCATTGCCGCTTATGCCAAGGCCAAGTCCCACTCCGAGGCGTTCGATGTGGTGATGATGGATCTTGTCATCCCCAATGGCGTCGGCGGACAGGACGCCGTCCACACCATCAAGAAAATCGACCCGCATGCCCGCGTGGTGGCCAGCAGCGGTCACCTCGACCATCCGGTCATGACCGACTGCCACAAATTCGGCTTCAACGCCGTGCTCGAAAAACCCTACAAACTCGAAAAGCTCCAGCAGGTCATCGAAGCGGTGATCAACGCGCCTTCGAATTAGGGCATTTAAACCTATCGCGCACACAGCACCCTCGTTCCCAGGATAAGGTGGCTCGCTGCGCACGGGTTCCGTCGCACGGAGTGGGAAGGCGACCGACTGAGGAAGGCAGGCTAAGGCGGATCAATAGACGTCCTTGAGGTAACGCTTCTCAGTCTTGGCCAGCGTTACTTCAACGTACTCCTTGGCCGCTTCCGGCGAGAGGCCTCCGTGTTCCTGGGCGATGTCGATGAGTTTCTGATGCACGTCCTTCGCCATCCGTTTGGCGTCGCCGCAAACGTAGAAGTAGGCACCTTCCTTCAGCCATTTCCAGAGCTCGGCGCCGTTTTCCTGCATCCGGTTCTGCACGTAAATTTTCTCCGCCTGATCGCGGGAGAAAGCCGTATCGAGCCGGGTGAGGGTGCCCTTCTCCAGCATGGCGGAAAATTCGTTTTCGTAGAGGAAATCGGTCGCCTTCTTTTGGTCGCCGAAAAAGAGCCAGCTCTGGCCGGTGGCTCCCTCGATGGCGCGATGTTCGAGAAAAGCGCGGAACGGCGCGATGCCCGTGCCGGGCCCGACCATGATGATGTTCGCCTCGTTGGCCGGCATGTGGAAATGCTTCGTCGGCTGGATGTAGACCGGCACTTCGCTCTTGTTCGGTTCCTGACCGTGACCGAGATAACCCGAGGCGAGGCCATACTTGGCGCGCCCGTGGGTGGTGTAATTGACCACGGCGATGGTGAGGTGTACTTCCCCCGGATGGGCTTTCGGCGAGGAGGCGATCGAATAAAGCCGAGGCGCGATCTTGTTTGCCAGCGGAAGAAATTCCTGCGCGGTGAACTGGTGCGGATACTCGATCAGCACGTCGGTATAGTCGCGGGTGAAGACGTAGTCGTCGAACGCTTCTTCGTTCCCGACGATTTCCGCCAGCTGCGTCTTTTTTTCGCCCTCGGGGAGTTTTTCCAGCAGACCCTTGACGAATTTCTTGCTGACACGATTCAGGACGTATTGGTTGATCAAGAGATCGCGCAGCGCCACCGGACCGGTCGGCTGGTCGACCGGAGTCTCCGGGGCGAGGCCGAGGTGAGGCAGAAGTTCGTCGACCACACTGGGAAAATTACGCGGTACGACACCGAGGGAATCCCCCGGGACATAGGAGATGCCGCTCTCGCCCAAGTTGACGACGACGTGTCGGGTGTCCTTCGCCGAACCTTCGGACGTGAGGGAATAATTGGCGGTGATTTGCGCCTTGAAGGGGTTGGCGCGATTATAAACGGAAGGTGGGGTGGGCGTGCTCAATAGAGTGTTGGTTTCGGATTAAATGTTTGTTCATTTAACCGCAGCCGTTGCTCTTGTCGAGAGGCACTTTCGCCGGAAACAATCTTTTGACCGCACAGGAATTTTTCCGTGCGTGCGGTCGACGGTACGAGATCTCTAAACGAGGGCGGACTGACGGCGGACTTTTTCCTTGCGGCTTTTTTCGCGCGTGCCCTTGACGAGCTTGCTCTTGCGATGGCGCAACTGCTCGGCCAACCGGTCCGTGACGACATCGATGGCCTGGTAAAGCTCATGGCCATGGTCTTCCGCGTGAATATCGGGCCCCGGCAACGCCAGGTGGACCTTGACGACGAAGGCGTGTTTGAACGCCCGTTTGTCGTCGTGCCAAAGGGCGACGTGCGCGCCGATGAGGTTCAAGCCAAAATGTTCCAAGCTTTCGATTTTCTGGGCCACATAGCTATGGATGGCTGGCGTCAACTTTACATCACGGGGGCTGATATGTATTTGCATATGGTTAAGTTACATTCGCGTTACGAGCATGTCCATCGCGGAAAGAATTTTTGGAAGGCAAAAGAGTGCGAAAAGGGCTACTGAGCGAGCAGCTTTTCGATCTGCCCGGCCAGGTCGTCCTCTCCGTCGGTCGTGACGACCATGCCCTTTTTATCGACCAGCCACATGGCGGGAATCGAATCGATGCCGAACCGGGTGCTGATATCGTTGCCCCAGCCTTTGCCGTCGAAATACTGCGGCCATACCATCTGGTTGCCCTTGATGAAGATCTGCAGGGCGTCCTTGCTCTGGTCGAGCGAGACCCCCACGACCTCGAAGCCCTTGTCGTGGTACTTCTGGTAGGCCGCCACGACATTCGGCACTTCCTCGCGGCAGGGCGGGCACCAGGTGGCCCAGAAATCGATGAGCACCACTTTGCCGCGCAGCTTGGAGAGATCGACTTCGGTGCCGTCGATTGCGGTGTATTTCAAATCGAGCGGCTTCGATTTCAAATCGGCCTGTTGCTTCTGCGCGGTCAACTGCTCGTTGGCCATCGCCGCCACATCGGGCAGGGCGTCGGTCGAGAGTGTCTTCAACAGGGACTGGAAGCGCGCAGCGTCACCCGCCTGCTTGAGCAGACCGAGTTCCTCCGAGCGGAGCATCGCGACGACGGCATGTTGCCCCCCGAGCGTGATGCCAGCATATTCCTTCTGGAAAGCCGCGATCTTCGCATCGATTCCGTCCCACGCCGGCGTATCGCCCTGCTGACTTTGCGCCACGGTTTGCATCGCGAGGTCGATCTCCATCGAAGCGGCCGTAGCGCGGACCTCTTTCGGTGCCTTGTCGTCCGTGGCGATGTCCTCGAATTCCTGGGAAGTCTGCTGCGCGGTCGGCGCCTTCGGTATTTCCAAATGCGCGGCGAGCGGCCCGATTTGCGCCTTCAGCATCTTCACATCCCAGATGTGCGTGTCGGTCGGATATTTTTGCACGAACAGCTCGATGCTGGCCCAGATTTGCGGGATGATGTCCTTCACCGTGAGGTCGCGGTTTTGCAGGCCCGCCTTGAGATTGTCGGCCTGGTCGCCGATGTGTTTCCACAAATCGTCCGACGTTTTATACTGGGACAGATCGTCGGCGGCAGGAGCGGGCGCGGCGGCGGGCGGAGACGCTGCCGTATCGGCCCGGACCGGCGAGAGCAACGACAAAAGACAGGCATAGACGAGGAGTTTTTTCATGAGGAGGGGGTTGGGGAGGAAGAGACGATGACGGTGAGGAGGAGGGAAATGGTACGCTCTTTCCGGCGGGGGTACAGATGGAAAAGCGGAGGGTGCTCGCTTTTGAGCGACAAATAAGACTGGCGTTGCCGAGCCCTTTGGGGCTTGGAAGAAGCGATTCCAAGTCTAGATTACTAAGCATTACGCAGGAGCCGAATCGATGACCTCAACTACGACGCAGCGGGTAATCAAGCTTTCCGCATTCATGAGCATTGTTTTCGCTCACGTCATGGTTTATTTGCTCGTGAGTCATATCGTGGTCTTCCGCGAGCCTGCTCCATTGCAGCCGACCTTTTATGCGTACAAGGTCCTGCCAACGCCCCCCCCATTACCAAATAAAATTCCTTCGGTAATAAAATTAATGCCCATTGGCACATAGGCGAATACCGCAGTGCTCGATTCAAACCGAATCCCTACCCTATCTTCCACCTCCTTGACAAACCACCCTCTCTCCTCTTAAGTACTCTCATGCGCACGAGCATCACCTTTCTCCCTTCCGCCTCTGTCTCGCGGAATGTGCTCGCTCAGATCGTCGTCCGAATTAGCTAGTGCGCGGCGTTGCCTCGTCGCGCCGTCTTCGGCTAACCTTGCGTCTCGTGCGCAACCGTGGCCCGAGCCGCAATCTCCCGTTTTCCCGCAGCTTTAACCAACTCTACTTTTCCTTTCCATGTCCACTTCCGCTCAATCCCACGTTACCCTGTACGACACCACGCTCCGCGACGGCGCGCAGGGTGAAGGCATCCACTTCTCGCTCGCCGACAAACTGCGCATCGCCCAGCGCCTCGACGCCTTCGGCATGCACTACATCGAAGGCGGCTGGCCCGGCTCCAACGAAAAGGACATCGAGTTTTTCCGCGAGGCGAAGAAGCTCAAGTTCAAGCACGCGCGCATCGCGGCCTTCGGCAGCACCCGCCGCGCGGCCACGCCGGTCGAGAAAGACCCGCAGGTCGCGCTGCTCCTCGATGCCGGGACGCCCGTCGTCACCCTCGTCTGCAAGACCTCCGTGCTCCACGTCACCGAAGTCCTGCGCACCACGCTGGAGGAGAATCTCGCCATGATCCGCGACACCATCCGCTATCTCGTCGAGAA
>CAJCII010000065.1 GCA_903970335.1 Bacteroidota bacterium
AGCAGGCAGAGGTGAAGGTGTCCCCACTCGTGCATGAGTTCCTGCAATCGGTAACCCTGTTGCCAACGATGTAGGCCGTGCTTGACCTCCTCTTGCTTTTGCTGGACGTCCGCTGCGCGGTCTTCCGCTCCGCCTGGATGCGAACGCAACTTATGCTCAAAGGCATCGAGCACTTCGGGAACGTGATCATTGAATTGGCTGCGGGTCAGCGAGTGGGCAGTCGTTTGTCCGGTATCGGCGCGCGACGCTTTCCGCCAAGCCAGCAGGATCGCCTTCCGTCGTTTCGCCAGATAATCACAAAAAGCGTTAAACTGATCATTTTGTGATTTGTTCATCTGGCAACTGTGCGCCCCGCGCGATGAAGAAGCAATCGTCCAGCCGGCGAATAGTCCGATGACCAGTCGTACTTTAGTCAAACTTCGACTTTCGCACGGGCTTCCTCTTTTGCGATTTGAGCCGTTTCAAGCAACCAGCTCGATTGGCGTTGCCAAGGCATTCCTTGCACCGCGTTCTTTTCTGCCAGAAGCATGAAATCGACCGAATTCGCCACATCTGCCGCACTTGTGGATCAATCCGGATAAACTTTTGATCAAGATGCGGCAAGTGGAAGTACTCGTCCTCACTCTGGAATAATGTACCATCTCGGGCCGATGGAATTGACCATACTCATGCCCTGCCTGGACGAGGCAGAGACGATCGAGCGGTGCGTGGCCGAGGCAAAGGGGTGGCTGGAGCGCAACGGCATCGAGGGCGAGGTGCTGGTCGCCGACAACGGCAGCGCGGACGGCTCGCCGGAGTTGGCGGAAAGGGCGGGGGCGCGGGTTGTTTCCGTATCGGCGAAGGGTTACGGCGCGGCGCTGCAAGGCGGCATCCAGGCCGCGCGGGGGAAATATGTCATCATGGGCGATGCCGACGACAGCTACGACTTCTCCCAGCTCGGGCCGTTTCTGGACGGACTGCGGGCGGGACACGATCTGGTGATGGGCAATCGTTTTCTCGGCGGAATCGCTCCGGGCGCGATGCCGCTGCACCATCGGTACCTGGGGAATCCAGTGCTGACGGCGATCGGGCGCGTGCTTTTCCACAGTCCGTGCCGGGACTTTCACTGCGGCCTGCGCGGGTTCCGGCGAGACGCGGTGCTGGCGCTCGACTTGCGGACGACGGGGATGGAATTCGCCAGCGAGATGGTGGTGAAGGCGACGCTGAATCGGCTGCGCATTACGGAGGTGCCGACGACGCTTTCGAAGGATGGGCGCAGCCACCCGCCGCACCTGAAGAGCTGGCGCGACGGCTGGAGGCATCTCCGCTTTCTGCTGATGTACAGTCCACGCTGGCTCTTTTTCTTTCCCGGGCTGGCGGCGATCTTAGGTGGCCTGGCGATCGGGGCGCTGGTCTTGCCGGGGCCGTTCGTCGTGGGTGGAATTCATTTCGATATTCACTCGTTGCTCTTCGCCTCGGCGTTGATTGTCATTGGCTATCAGGCGGTGATCTTTGCCATCTTCACGAAGACCTTTGCCATCGCGGAGAAGCTGCTGCCGCACGATCCGGCTTTCGAGTCGTCGGCGAAAAAGGTCACGCTCGAAATGGGACTGTGCTTCGGTTTCGGACTACTTCTGGTGGGGGTGGTGCTCGCGGTCCTGGCGGTAATCGAGTGGGCGCGACAATCGTTTGGCCCGCTGGACCCGACCGTGACGATGCGTCTGTTCATTCCGGGAATGACGGCGGCGATCCTCGGCGTGCAGACGATTTTCTCGAGCTTCTTTTTGAGTATTCTCGCGCTCAGCCGGCACTAAAGCGAGTAACCGGCGGAGCAGGCGTCGTGGTAGAACATCTTCACGGTATCGAGCGAGAGGGCGGCGAGGTCCATCCCGGAAAGCTTTTGCGCCTTGGCGAGGACATCGTGAGTAACGGTGACGATCTGCGCGCCGCTTTCGGCCGCCTGGAAAATGTTGAGGACTTCGCGGATGCTGGCCCAAAGGAGTTCCGCCTGGGGGAGGGGACGGAGGCATTCGCGGCAGGCCTTCATCAGCGGGATGGGATTGATTCCGGTATCGGCCACACGTCCGGCGAAGACGGAGACGACGGCGGGGACTTCACGCTGCAGGTTCGGCAGGACGCTTTGCACCTGCTCGAGCGAGAGTACGGCGGTGACGTTCAGGCGCACGCCGGTCTGCGCGAGGTCGGCGACGAGGGCGAGCGAGCTTTCGCCGCGAGTGTTCGTGATCGGGATTTTGACGAAGACGTTGTCCTGCCAGCGGCTGATTTTGAGGGCCTGTCGCCGCATCTCGTCGAAATCGTCGGAGAGGACCTCGAAGGAGATCGGCTTGGTCTTGACCACCGCGAGGACCTGGCGGGCGAAGGCTTCGTAATCGGTCACGCCCGCCTTGCGCATGAGGGTCGGGTTGGTGGTCATGCCCTGGATGAGCGGATCGCGATAAAGCTTGAGAATGCCGTCGAGGTCCGCGCCATCGGCGAAGATTTTGATGGGGAGATCGGCCAGCGTTTTCATGGGGGAAAGTTCAAGTGGAAAGAACGGTCGGGACCGAACTGGCTTGCTTCAGTTTCAGGATCAAACGGGCCGCGTCGAGGAGATTCTCGACCGAATGGTGGGGGCGCTGTCGGAGCGCTTCCGCATAGCGGCGATCGATGAAGACCGTCGTGCAGCCGGCGGCCTTGCCGCAATCGATATCGCGCCAGCGGTCGCCGACCATGTAGCTGCTGCCGAGATCGATGCCGAGTGCCTGGGCGGCGTCGAGCAGCATTCCGGGAGCGGGTTTGCGTCGCTCCCAGCCGGGGGAATGGCCGTCGGCGGCGGTGCAGAGTTCGATGTGGTCGAGCGGGATTCTTTCGCGCAGCAGGGCGTGCATGTGCTCGACGATTTCAATCTGCTGCGTGCCGCGACCGACGTCGGGCTGGTTCGTGACCACGACAAGCAGAAATCCGGCCTCGCGGAGCAGCGCGCAGGCGGGAGCGGCCTCGGGATAGAGGCGAAATTCGTCGAGGGTCTGCGGGGGATGAGGCAGACCGTTGCGGATGAGCGGCTCGTTGAGAACGCCGTCGCGGTCGAGAAAAACGGCCCGACGCATAGGGATTCAGGCCGGGACGGCACCTTCCCATTTGGTCTGGGATTTTTTCAGGAGGGGATGCGAAACGAGCAGGTGCCAAATGACGGCTTGGAAGGCCTCGGCATGGGGCGTGATGTGGTCCGGGTTGACGGTGGGGACGATCACCACGGCATCGCCGACGAGGGCCGTGTAGCCGCCGTCGCGGCCGACGATGCCTAGTACGGTCGCTCGGCGCGCGCGAGCCAGCTTGAGGGCTTCGACGAGATTCGGGCTGATGTTTTTGCTGAGATTGCCGCCGCCGACGGAGAAAACGAAGATCGCGTCCTTGTCGGACAGGCGGCTGGTTTCCAGCCATGCGGAAAAGGTCGTCGCCCAGCCTTCGTCGTTGGTCCGTGCGGTCAGCTCGGACACGTTGTCGGTCGGCGCGTAGCATTCGATTCCGGCGATTTTCCGGAAATCGTTTACGGCGTGGGAAGCGTTGGCCGCACTGCCACCAACTCCAAGGAAGAAGAGGCGTCCGCCGTGGTCGCGCAGCATCGCCAATTTTTCCACCATGGTTTCGATGATGGCGACATCGAGCTTGGAAGCGATATCCTGTACCTCGCGGAGGAACTGGCTGGTGGGGTTCATGGCTGCTGCGGCGACCGGTCTCGGCCTTGCAAATTGGATTCTAAGGCCTCCAGGCCGCGATACGAGCCAATTTCGAAATACGGACGGGTGACTTCATGCCCGGCGAGGAGACCTTCCCGGGCCAGCCGGGTCTGTAATTCGGAGAGGTCGACGACTTCCGACCACCGATCGAGAAAGACCGAGGCGCGATAGACGCCAAGTCCGTAATCGATGTGGCGCATCTCCGGTGCCGGATTCCGTTTGTCGTAGACCAGGACGTTGCCGTCCTCGAATCGGACGTTGGCTGTTTCGGTGCCGCGCGAATTTTCGATGACCGTCATCAGCGCGGGTTTGCCGAGCGGATGGAACGCGGCGACAACGGAACGGTAATCGATTTCGAGATAGGAATCGCCATAGAGAACGAGAAAAACGTCGCCGAGTTTCGGGAGGGCCTGACGCAGTGCGGCGGCGGTGCCGATGGGTTGGCCGCCATCGTACGAGTAGTCGAGTTCCACGCCGTCCTCGCGACCGTCCCCGAAGACCGCTTCGATTTGCTCGCCGAGATGCCCGACGCAGAGGACGACCCGGCGGAAGTCCTGCCGGGCGAGGAGCTCAAGTTGATGGGCGAGGAAGGGACGCCCCGCCACCGGCACCAGCGCCTTCGGAATTTTTTCGGTAAGGGGATGGAGGCGGGTGGCAAGTCCTCCCGCCAGGATCGCCACAGGTGGATGTGCCGGGTCCATGGGGCTATTCGTTAATGATCAACGTCGTTCCGGCGAAGTCGAATTCGAACCGGACCTCGCTCAGTCCCTTGTTCCGCATCGCCCGCAGCAGGCGCGGTTTTTCCGTGGTATAGAAAAGCAGAAAGCCGCCTCCGCCCGCGCCGATCAATTTTCCACCCAGCGCGCCGTTGGCGAGGGCAAAGTCGTAGAACTCGTCGATGACCGAATTGCTCATGCCCTTGGAGCGCTGTTTTTTGTGCTGCCAGTGCTCGTTCATCAAGGTCCCGAATTCGCCCAGCGCGCCGGATTCGAGCGCCTTTTTGCTGCGCAGGCCGAGTTCCTTGATGTAATGGAGATTACGGACCATCTCGGCATCTCCGCTCTTGCTGCGCTGGTCCTGCTCCTGAAGAATCGAGGACGCCGAACGGGAATAACCGGTGAAGAAAAGCACCAGGTTGTCCTCCATTTCCTCCAGCGTGTCCCGGTCGATGGCCAGCGGCCATGCCTTCACCGTATCGTCGGGCAAAAATTCGAAGCAGGTCAGTCCGCCCAAAGCGGCAATATATTGGTCCTGCTTGCCGACCGGTTCCTTCAGCCGATCCAGCTCGATGTGACAGGCTTCGCGGGCAATTTGCTCCGGATGGACCAGATCTCGTTTCCAGGCATGGAGCGCCTTGAGCAAGGCGGTGGTGAAGCTGCCCGAGGAACCGAGGCCCGTGCTCGCGGGGATGTCGGCCATGGAGGTCAGCTCCATGTTGCTGCCGTCGAGCCCGAGCAGCGCAAAACATTCGCGGATGATCGGATGCTCGATCTCCCGGCTGTGCGTCACCCGTTCCAGACGCGAGTACTTCACGATCAGGTCCGGCACATAGGTGCGGTGGAGCGTGATGTAGACGTATTTACTGATGGCCCCGGCTACGAGAAATCCGCCGTGCTCGCGGTAATAAGAGGGCAGGTCGGTTCCTCCGCCGCCCAGCGAGAGGCGCAAGGGAGAGCGGGCAATAAGCATAAAGTCAGTTAGCGGAAAAACCGGAGCGTGACGAGCGTGTTATTTGTGCCGCCAGGCAACATCGCACTGTTCGTAGACCCGGTCCATGATGTTCAGGACGGCGGCGGCATCCCGCAACCCGGGCGACGGCGCACGGCACCGGAGAATGTCTTGCTCGAATTCGCTCACCTCGAGTTTCCAAGAGAAGTCGCCAGCGGGAAAATCGTGTATCTCCGTCTCGGGTGGCCCCATCTCCGGTTTCATTTGGTAATGGATGAGCCGTTCCGGACCGTAACTGCCGCCTAGCCCATCGATTTGCAGCTTGGCATCGCGACCGTAGATTTCGATGGAAAAAAGATTTTTCCACTCGGTGCAACTGGCGTGCATCCAGGCAACTTGCCCACCCGCGGTTTCGAGTTCGAGGAAGACATTGTCCTCGACCGCCATGTTCCAGAAGAAGGTTTTCACCGTGCCCCGGACGTGTGGGAAATCGCCGAAAAACCAGCGGGCCAGGTCGATAAGGTGGACGCCCTGATCGATCAATTCGCCTCCGCCGGAACGGACCGGGTCCGCGCGCCATTCGTTTTCGTAGCCGAGCCGTCCCCCGTGGCCGTAGCGTGCGCGCATGAACATCAGCGGCCCGAGCTTGCCTCCTTCGATGAGTTGCTGCGCCATCTGGATCGCGGGGTGAAAGCGGTGATTGTAGCCGACCCGCACGATAAGCCGCCGGGCCTCCGCTTCGGCGATGAGTGGGAGCAATTCCGCCGTGGTACGCGCCGCCGGTTTTTCGACAAGGACGTGCTTGCCCGACTGAATCGCGCGCAGGGCGAGGGGCGCGAGGGAATCGTGCGTCGTGGCCACGATCACGGCATCAATCTGTGGATTTTGAAACACCTCGTCCGGGTCGGTGGTTGCGGTCGCGTTCACGGCCTGGGCCAGCTTTTGCGCGCGCTCCGACGTCTCGTCGCACACCATCACGACTTGTCCTGCGGCCAGAGCGGCGGCGCGCTTTCCGCCGATTAAACCGGCCCCGATCAGGCCGTAACGGATCATGGCTTGCCCCAGGTTTTGCCGCGATCTCCGGGCACGATACGCCGCAGAGTGTAGATGTCGCCGGAGGCAAGATCCTCGAGGCGTTCGTGCAGGTTGGCCCACGGGTCCCAAATCGCGCTGATCAGTTTACCGGTGATTCCGTCGCCGTCCGCGCTGGCCAGGTAGACGCAGAGATCGGCGGCGATACCGAGCGACACCCCGCCGCTGTCGCGTTGTTTCAACGCCTTGGCGTGAAATTCGGCCCCGACACGCTCCGGTCCGGCAGCCAGGACTTCATCGAGAAAGCGCGTGTTCAACGGACCGGGCGCGACCGCATTGACGTCGATGCGATGTCCGCGCAGTTCTTCCGCCAGCGTTTCGGTCAGGCGCACCACCGCGGCCTTCGATGCGGCGTACGCGCTGATCATCGGGACCGGAGCGGTGGCGCCGCCGCCGGAAAGATTGATGATCTTGCCTCCGCCCACCTTTTTGAAATGAGGAATGACGCTGCGACACGGCAGCATCACGCCGTAGAGATTGATTTCGACGGTTCGCCGCCATTCGTCCCACGCCACGTCCTCGCTCGGCCCCTTCGGCCCGTAAACTCCGGCATTGTTCACGAGCACATCGAGCCCGCCGAGCAGTTCCAGGGCCTGCGCGATAAGTCGCTCCACCGGTTCGCTCTCGGACACATCGCAAGTTTGGGCGAAGACCTTTTGTTCCGCCGCCGCAGCTGCGCGCAATTCCCCGGCGGCTTGTTCGAGCGGGCCAGGCGTTCGCGCGCAGAGCAGCAGATCGGCCCCTTCGCGCAAAAAGGTTTCCGCGATGGTGCGGCCCAGACCCAGGCTCGCTCCGGTGAGGACAATGCGTTTTCCTTTAAGCTTCATCGGGTACTCCTACGGTAAAATATTTCAGGCTCGGCATTGCTGGCATGTGTCGTTGCAAAAAACGTCCGGCATCGAGTACCACGGGGCGCTTCATCGCTGCAAGCAACTCCGTCCAGTTCTCCTCGCGGAACTGCGGCCAGGGTGTGCCGATGACGACCGCATCCGCGTCCGTAACGGCCTCCCGCGCCGACCCCGCCACGAACAATTCGGGATGTTCTGGGACGCTCGGCACCGCCGGGTCCCAGACCAGCACACGCGCCCCTGCCTGTACCAAACGCCCGGCCAGTTCGAGCGAGGCGCTGCGGCGCAACGTGTCGGTGTTCGGCTTGTACGTGAGGCCGAGCAGCGCGATCGTTCGTCCTGCCAATTTCGGAAATTGTTCCACCAGCCGGCGCCACGCCCAGAGCTTGTGCTTCTCGTTACTCGGGCCAATGGCGGAAAGCACCTCGATGCTTTCGCCGCGCTTCGTTCCGAGTTCGACCAGCGTCACCACATCCCGGGCGAGCGTACCTCCGGCAAAGGCCGCACCGGGCGCGAGGTAGGCGTGCGGGCCGATCCGCCTTTCGCTCTTCAGGCCTTCGGAGACGGAGCGGGCATCGGCACCCGTGCGCTCGCACAGCCGCGAGATCTCGTTCATGAACGCAATCGAGACGGCGAGAAACGAATTGAGCGCGTGCTTCGTCATTTCCGCCGATTCGGGCGTCATCCAGATGATCTTCTCGCTGAACGGAGCCAGTAGTCCCGAGAGAATTTCCCGGTCCTGCGCGGTGCGAACGCCAGCCACAATCCGGTCCGGTTTCAGAAAGACGTCGAGTGCCTGTCCGAGACGCAAATTTTCCGGCACGCAGGCGAAGGCCAGGCCCCGCGCGGCGTATTCCTTTTCGAGCGCGCCGCAGGTACCCACCGGCAGTTGCGCGGAAATCACCACGAGCCGGATGTTCCGGCTCCAGTCGAGCACACGCCGCACTCGGTCGAGAACAAAGGCCGTGTCCGACCGGTCGTTCTCATCGACCGGCGTGTCGTAGGTGACCCAAAGTAGGTCGATTTCCGCGACATTTTCCTCTGCCGCCATTGCGAAGGAAAGCCGTCCGCTCGCCAGTCCCTCGCCGATCAGATGATCCAGGCCCGGCTCGGCGACTGGTGCGTGGCCCTGCTGGAGTTTCGCCACCGTGACGCCCTCGAAATCGAGCCCCACCACGTCGTTGTGTTTGGCCAGACACGCCGCCGTAACGCACCCGAGATGCCAGAGACCGAGGACGCCAATTTTCGGTTTCATCGCTGTGAAAAAATCCAGGGGTTGGCCTGAAGCCACGCGACGGTCGCCTCGACGCCGGCGCGAATCGTGGAGTGGGGTTCCCAGCCGAGCGAGCGAATTTTTTTGGTGCCCAGGAAAATGAAGGGATTGTCCCCGACCCAGCCCCGGTCGCCGCCCGTGTAATGAATTTCCGGTTCGACTCCGAGCGCGCCGCATATCCAGCGGATCGAGTCGTTCACCTGGCAATATTCGTTCGTGCCGAGATTGTAGATGTGAGTGAAACCCTTGTTCTCTGCAAGGGCTTCTTCCCGGTCCAAACAAAGCAGGATCGCGTCGAGGCAATCGTCCACCGCAAGGTAGGACTTGCGCTGCGTGCCGTCGCCCAGCACGCGGAGCTTCTTGGGGTCGCGCCTAAGCTGCTGGTAAAAATCGAAGACATGCCCATGGCTGTAGCGTGGGCCGAGAATCGAAACGAAACGAAAAATCCGCGCCCGTAACCCGTAGCCTTCCGCGTAGGCGGAGATCATGCCCTCGCCCGCCAGCTTCGATGCGCCGTAGAGCGACGTCTGCACCGGCATCGGCGCATCCTCGGGCGTCGGGATGACCGTCGCCTCGCCATAGACGGAGCCGGTGGAGGAAAACGCGAGATCGCGAATACCGTGGGTGCGCATCGCTTCGAGGACATTGAACGTTCCGATGGTGTTTTGTTCCAGGTCGCGCCGGGGATGTTGCAGGCCGAAGCGCACATCGGCATTGGCGGCGAGATGGACGACCCGTTGGCAGCCCGCCATGGCTTCGGTGAGGGCTTTCTCATCAAGCAGGTCGCCCCGGATGAGTCGGAAGTTCTCATGCAGTTTGGCCGTAACCAGAAAGTTTTCCTGGCCGGTCGAAAAATTATCGTAGCCGACCACCGCCTCGCCCCGACCGAGCAGCCGGTCGGTCAGGTTGCTGCCGATGAACCCGGCCGCTCCGGTGATGAACGTCGTCGTCATGAATCGAAACCGATGGCCCGATCGACGATGAATTTCGGGCGCTGCTTAACTTCTTCGTAAATCCGCCCGATGTATTCGCCCAGGATGCCCGTACTGATCAATTGGATGCCGCCGAGAAAGAGGATGAGAATCACGATGGTGGGATTGCCGAGCGGGAAAGGTGCGCCCGCCAGCTTCATGCAAAAATAAACCGCCGCGACAAAGAAACTCAGTCCGGCGATGATAAAGCCCATCTGCGTACACAGCGAAAGCGCGTACGTGGAGAAACAAAAGATGCCGTTGAAACCGATGCGCAGCGATCCCACAAAGCGGTTGTAATTCGTCTCGCCGGAATAACGAGCCGGGCGATCGAACTGCACCAGGGTCTGACGAAAACCCACCAGCGCCACCAGCCCCCGCAGGAATCCGTGGCACTCCTTGAGCCGGTTGATTTCCTCCACCACTCGGCGGCTCATCAGGCGGAAATCCCCCGTATTGGCGGGAATCTCTACGTTGGCGATTTTATTGATGACCCGGTAACCCAACTCGGACACCACCTTTTTGAGCCACGGCTCGCCCACCCGATTGCGTCGCTGCGCCAGTACGACATCGTAGCCTTCCTTCCACTTCGCCACCATTTCGGTGATCAATTCCGGAGGGTCCTGCAGATCGACATCCATCACAATCACCGCGGCGCCGCGGGCATACTGCAGTCCTCCCAGCGTCGCCATCGGCTGGCCGAACCGACGGGAAAACGCGAGCAGCTTGATGCTCGGATCGCTTTTTCTCGCCTCCAGAATAACCTCCTGTGTCCGGTCGGGGGAGGGGTCCAGGCAAAAGATGATCTCGAAATCTCGCACGCACCCTTGCAGAATCGGGCGCACGCGACGTAGAAATTCCGGCACATTCCGCTCTTCTTTATAGACGGGCACGATGACGGAAAGTTCCATGAGGTCGGGGCGGATGGGTTGGTCGAGGGGCCACCCGCTTTTTCTCAGCATGACGCTCCTTGAGGGCGAGTGACAAGTGGAAAGACGCCCCTTGCCCAATTTTGCCGTCGGTCTCTATCTTGGAAAGGCTAGGATCGCTTCCATGAAAAAAACGCCCCGCATCACCATCGTCACTCCCTCCTACAATCAGGCGAAATTCCTGCGGGAAACGATTGAATCGGTCCTCGGGCAGGGGTATTCCAATCTCGAATACATCGTCATGGACGGCGGGTCCACCGACGGCTCGGTCGAAATCATCCGCGAGTATGAAAAGCACCTCGCCTTCTGGTGCAGCGCGCCGGATGGCGGTCAGTCGTCGGCCATTAATCAGGGCTTCGCGCGTGCGACGGGAAAAATCATGGCCTGGCTCAACTCCGACGACTATTACCTGCCCGGAACTCTGCGCTACGTCGCGGAAACCCTCGACGAGGACCGGGCCGAACTCGTCTTGGGCAATTGCTTTCACTTTCACGAGAACAAGTCCGAAGCGCGCGGCTCGGATGTCGTTCTCCGGCATCGCCTCCAGCGCCTCTCCACCGTCGACTACATGATCCAGCCCAGCACGTTCTGGACGCGGGTCGCCTGGGAAAAAGTCGGCCCGCTCCACGGCGATTTCCATTACGTCTTCGATTGGGACTGGTACTTGCGCGCTCTGGCCGCTGGCACCGAGTTCAAGGCCACCCCCCGCTATCTGTCCGCCTATCGGGCGCATGAAGACCACAAATCCGGCGGCGCTGCGGAAAAGCGCCTGATCGAAATCCGTGGCATTCACGAGCGCTACAGTTCCCCGCGCATCCTGAAGCTGTACGATGATTGTCTGGCCAACCAACGCAACATCGCCCGCGTGCGCAAGTGGGCGAAAAGCCTTAAATTGACCAAGCTTGTCGGCACGCCTGCGATCTTGAAACTGGTTCTACCCGGAATTTTTCGGGGCGCGGACGACGCCGATATCCGGGACATCTTCGGCATCGTGACGGAACGTAGCTAATGATCGCTGCCTTGGAGGCCGACCGAATAATCTTATTCGGTTTAATCTCGTTCGGGTCAATTCCCCGCCGCTTGCGGCGTTCTTGTTGTAATCTGAAATTGTTCCCCAATACCCCG
>CAJCII010000066.1 GCA_903970335.1 Bacteroidota bacterium
CACCTGCCAGTCCGTCTTGGCGCAGGCTTCGCCCAAGGTCTCAATGAACCGTTGGCGGTCGGTATCGTCGGAAAAGATCGGCTCACGATGGTCACCACGGCTCACCACGTGATAAATCGCGCCGGGATATTCGATGCGTAAAGCCCGTGCCATAGAGCTTTTTTACTCCTTCCGCGATCCTGTGTCAATAGTTTGGACTGACCCCTTTAGACCGACCCCTTTAGACCTTGAATTTCAATCATGCACTGCCATCCCCGTCTCTGTGCCCGTCCCGATTTTTCGCAGAGCGAGGCGACCGCTCAGGTAATTGCCATTGCCAACCCATCTGATTCCGGTATGTAAATGCGCTCATGTCATATCTCCTCGGGGCGTCTTTGATTGTGGCCTTCATGGGATTGATTGGCGGAGCGATCAACAGCTTGATCGTCGGGGAAAAGACCTTCTGGCCGAACCGAACCAAGGGCGTTTATAGTCCGGGCATTTTCGGAAATATGATGGTGGGAGCAGTGGCCGCTTTCGTGGTCTGGGGCGTTTATGGGAATGCGGCCAGTTTCGACGTCCTGAAGAACGATGCGGACGGTCTTTCCCTCAGTGTTTTCCAAGTCGTGATGTCCATTCCGGTGGGTATGAGCGGAGGACGGATTCTGATGGGAATGGCCGAGCGGAACGGCGACAAATTAGCCAAGGACAACTTTGCCAGAATCGTTGAAAGGCTCATGGAAAAATAGAGTCCGCACTTGAACTTTGCCGCCGCTGGCGTATTTTTTCCTCATGGCTCTTATCGATTCGCCCGAAGGCAAGAAACAGCAAATCTTGGCTCTGCTTCGCCGCATCCCCACGAGCGGTAGCTTTGAATCAGCTGAAATCTCCGGCAAGATTTTACAATTGGTCGACGAACTCTCCGATTCCAAAAACTCTGACCGGGGGAAAATGGAAAAGTTGGCGACTTCCGCTCACGAGTAGACGAGACTTGGCATCGCCAGTTGCGGTGGGTTGTCTTGCGACCACGGATTCAGGGTCTCCCCGGAGGCGATCACGGCGTCGCGATGCTCGCGGCAGAGCTGGCGGACCGCATCGAGGTCGATGCCCGCCTGGCGCGAGGGGTAGGCCTCGAAATTCCGCAGGGCCAGCGCGAAGAGTCGCGAGGCGGGGCCGAGTCGCCCCTTCTGCAAATGGACGAAGCCGCCCGCCATCTGGATGAGGCCCTGGTAAAACTTCGCCTGGGCCTGGCCGCGGAGGGGGAGCCAGACCTCTTCGAGGACGTCGTGGGCCTCGTAGTAAAGCTGGGCGTTGAAGCAGCGGAAAAATCCGGCGTAGTGTCGGTCGAAGCCGGGCGTCTCCTCCATCGTGGCGAGGAGCGCGTCGATCTTCGGCGATTTATGGCTCATGGCAACGTTCGCAGGCTGACCGGTCGCTTATCCGATTGCGGCCGGATTCACTTCACGACATTCTTCTCGCGCAAAAAAACGTCGAGTTCCTTCGCGCCGAAGTCGGCGAGGATTTCGTCGCCCCAGCGCATGGTGGGCGTCTTGGTCTGGCCGGAAAGGCGCTTCATTTCGTCGTAGGCGGCCTGGTCGGTGCGGACATCGACCTTGCCGTAGGCGATGCCGTGTTGGTGGAGGTAGTCTTCGGCTTCGGCGCACCAAGGGCAGCCGGATTTAATGTAGAGAAAGGGACGAGGTGTGGCCATGGGGGGAGCTTAAAATTACGCGGCGGGTGCGATTTGTCGCCTGAAAAATAATGGCCTTCACAGTCGGTTCCGCGCAGGCGACAAAGTCCTCTCCGAGAAGCAATTTCAACCCGATGCGCAGAGCGGTCGCCAAACCGACGCGAATTTTTTGCGCCCTTCCGCTTGCCTCGGACGTAGAAAAGTGTGGGATGAAATCCATGCCGAGAGATCGCCGCGTCGCAAAAGTTTCTTACAAGCCTCCGCAGCGAGTGCTGATTGCGCCGGACAAATTCAAGGGGACGCTTACCTCGGAGCAGGCGGCACGCGCGATCGAGAAAGGGCTGCACCGCGCGTGGCCGGGGGTGGAAACGACGCGGCTCGAACTCACCGACGGCGGAGAGGGGTTCATGGAATTTCTGGTGCGCCACACCGGGGGCAAAATCCGCACCGCCCGGACGGTCGATGCCGCGATGCGTCCCTGCCGGGCCGGGTGGGGCGTGCTCGGCAACGGGAGGACGGCGGTGATCGGTCTGAACTGCGCGTCCGGGTTGGCGCAATTGCCAGCACGCCTCCGCAATCCCGAGACGGCGACCAACCTCGGCACGGCCCGCCTGATCGCGCTCGCGGTGCGGAAGGGCTTCCGGGAAATCGTCGTGGGGCTCGGTGGCAGCGCGACCACGGAGGGAGGCATCTCCCTCGGACTGGCTCTCGGGTACCGCTTCCTGGACGATGCGCATCGGGACATCCCGCCCAACGGGGCGGGCCTGGCGCGGTTGGCGCGGATTGTGCCGCCGCCCGCGTTGCCCAAGGTGCGGTTCGTCGTGGCGACGGATGTGGACATCCCGCTCTGCGGGCCGAACGGGGCGGCGTGCCGGTTCGCCCCGCAGAAGGGGGCGGATGTGGCCATGACCGCCCGGCTGGAGGAAGGGTTGCGTCGGCTCGACCGGATCGTGCGGCGGGACCTGGGCGAAGCGCTGGCCGAGCGGCCTGGGGCAGGGGCGGCAGGCGGGTGTGGGTACGGGATGATGGCCTTCTTCCGGGCGCGGCGGGAGAACGGCTTCCAGTTGGTCCGGCGGCTGGTGAAACTGGATCGGCTGATCCGGGAGCACGACCTGGTCATTACGGGGGAGGGGGCGCTGGACCCGACCTCGCTATTGGGGAAGGCCCCGGTGCAACTGGGGCGGCTGGCGCGGAGCTTGGGGCGTCCGGGCTGGGCTTTTTGCGGACGCTGTACCCTGCCGGTGGGCCAGAGTCCCTTCGACCGGATTGCTGCCCTGGACCGTCCGGCGGAGGGGCTGACCCCGGTCCAACATGCCCGGCGGCTGGAGGGGCTGGTCTACGAGACCTGTCGGGAGGAGGGGGCGGGTGGGGGTAAAATTGGGCTAAATGTGCTATAAATTTAGGGCAGACTGGCGATTGAGTGGAAGATGCTGGGGGAGAGGCGGTTGGAGTGTTGGCTTTTGGGGTGGGAGGCGGGAGCGGAGAATGGAGGGGTAAAAGCGATGAAAACGACCGGCAAACGGTGATTTACTCCTTCGTTTTGCGGCGAAAATGGATCCGTCCGCCGGTCGCTCTGAGCGGTCAACCAGCTTGTGGCGATTGCCAGCCTGGATTTCATCCGGCAGAGTGTCGTGCGCGGCCCTCCGCAAGGCCAACCGCAATGGACCGCCGAGCCTGACGGCAAGCAACGGTTTGCAGGCGACCGCCCGCCCTCGCGGGAGGCCGCGCGACCCATTGCCAACGAAGGAAAAGAGGTTTGCCTGCGTGCCCGTCCCCATTTTTCTCACCCTGAGCGAAGTCGAAGGGGGTGTCGAGGGATCAGCCATCGAACCGCCTTCGCACTAGCGAAGCCATCGCCTTGGCCTTGTCGGGCCTTTTCCTTGCTGGAACCCTTAGCGCCGCGAGTGCCGCAAGCCATTTTTCAAAATAGGACATTCCCGACCGCTCCCCCATCCTTGCCCTCGACCGCCCATTCACGCTAAGGTTCCCCCCTCCCATGACGCGACACACCCTGACCTCCCTCCGCGAACTCTACGACCGCCCCTTCTTCGACTTGATCCAGCAGGCCCGTGAGGCCTACCGCGCCCACTGGCCGGAAAACGAGGTGCAGCTCTGCACCCTGATGAGCATCAAGACCGGCGGCTGCAGCGAGGACTGCGCCTATTGTTCGCAAAGCTCCCACTACGACACCGGCCTCTCCCGCGAATCCCTCGCCCCGCTCCAGCGCGTTCTCGAAACCGCCGAGCGCGCGAAGGCCAACGGCAGTACCCGCTTCTGCATGGGCGCGGCCTGGCGCGGCGTGACCGAGCACGACGCCAAATTCCAGTCCGTGCTGGAGACCGTGCGCGAGGTGAGCAAGCTCGGTATGGAAGTCTGCGTCACGCTCGGCCAGCTCACCCCCGAGGCGGCGCGGCAGCTTCGCGCGGCGGGCGTGACCGCCTACAACCACAACCTCGACACCAGCCCCGAGTTTTATTCGAACATCGTCACCACCCACACCTTCCAGGACCGCCTCGATACCATCCGCTCCGTGCAGCAGGCGGGCATGTCGGTCTGTTGCGGCGGCATCATCGGCATGGGTGAAAGCGAGATCGACCGCCTCAAGCTGCTCGAGGTTCTCTGCGGCTTCGACCCGGCCCCGGAGAGCGTCCCGATCAACTGCCTCATGCCCATGTCCGGCACGCCGCTCGACGGCCAGCCCCCCGTCGATATCTTCCAACTCGTGCGCCTCATCGCCACCACCCGGCTCGCCCTGCCCAAGGCCCGGGTCCGCCTCTCGGCGGGACGCACCCGCCTCTCCCGCGAGGGGCAGGCCTTCTGCTTCTTCGCCGGGGCCAACTCCATCTTCTACGGCGACAAGCTTCTCACCGCCGCCAACCCCGGCGTCGATGCCGACCGCTCCCTCCTCGACGAACTCGGCCTTGGCATCACCGCCCCGCAGCCCCTGGCGGAGAGTCTCGCAGGGTAAATTTGCCTCTAAGCGACTTCAGGGCGGAGGTTTACCAGGCACCGCGAGGCGCCATCGCCATTACCCGTCGTCCAAAATCGCCCGGACGGCGTTGAGCAAGGTTCCGGCCGTATAGGGTTTGGTGAGGAAGTATTTGACCCCGTCACCGGATAGCCTGGTCGTTCCGCCATTCGAGTGAAGGCCGCTCGCGGCGATGATTTTGACCGTCGGGTTCATTTTTCTCAGGGCGCGGATGGTGGCCGCACCGTCCATGATCGGCATCGCCATATCGGTCAGAACCACGGCAATCTTGTGCCGGTGCTGCGCGTAAAGGGCCAGGGCTTCGGTTCCATCGGCAGCAGTCAAGATCCGGTAGCCAAAAGCCTCCAGGGTTCGACCGGTGATCGTGAGAATAGAGGCTTCGTCATCGACCATCAGGATGGTCTCGCCGTTGCCGCGTGGTGGGGCGGGCAGCGCAGCGGTATCGCGCCCTTCATCCGAGGAAACGTCGGTGGCGGGCAAGTACACCTTAAAAGTCGTGCCCTTTCCGGGCTCGCTATAGGCGTTAATAAAACCGCCATGGCTATTAACAATGGCCATGACCGTCGAGAGACCGAGGCCCGTACCTTTACCCACCTCCTTGGTGGTGAAGAAAGGTTCAAAAATCTTATCAAGAATAGCGGGAGGAATACCCGATCCAGAGTCGGTGACGTTGATACAAACATACTTTCCCGCTTTCGCCTGGATGTGCATCGCAGCGTATTGCTGATCCAGCACGAGGTTTTCCACCTCGATAGTGAGTTTCCCCCCGTCCGACATGGCATCACGGGCATTCACGCAGAGGTTCAAAAGTATCTGATGAAGCTGAGTCGGGTCGCCCAGGATTTTCCAAAGGTTATTCGGAAGAGAAAACTCCCGGTGGATGTTCTTCGGGAAGGTGTCCCTGATGATGGTTTCGATGTCCTGAAGCAGATGTTTGGGTAGGACTTCCATTCGCTCGCCCTCCATCCCGCGAGCAAAGGAGAGAACCTGCCGGACGATGTCCGCACCACGTTTGGCGCTGACCTCAATGGTGGCCAAAATTTCCGCAGCCTGCGGATTTTCCGATATGCCCTTCAGCAGTTCGATGGACATCATGATGGGCAGGAGGATGTTGTTCAGGTCGTGGGCGATGCCGCCTGCCAGGGTGCCAATGCTTTCCATGCGCTGGGCGCGGAGGAATTGCTGTTCAAGCTTTTTACGCTCAGTGATGTCGATGAGAAAACACACACCCTCGGTCGGGTCGTCCTCAAACATGGCTGCGCCGATGAAAATGGGAACGCGCGAACCATCTTTGAGAACGTATTCCTTTTCATACGGTGTACACACCCTGATCTCGGCGAGTTGCTCCAGCGCGAGCCGGTCGAGAGGGGCATATTCGGGCGGCGTCAACGTCTGCCAGCTAATGCGCCCGGCTTCCAAGTCCTCCCTGGTTTGATGCACGATCTTGAGAAATGCGTCGTTAGAACCGGTAATCTCACCCTTGGTGTTCCAGAAGAAGACGCCCTGGGCATTGGAATCGACGAGCAGGCGGAAGCGGCCTTCGCTACGCTTTCGCTCGGTAATGTCGCGATAATTCCAGATTCTTCCATAATATTGCCCGTCCTTGCCTTCGACCGGTGCCGAATATCGGTCAATAAATCTTCCATCTTTGAGGGTAATTTCCTCACGGGCGACTTCGCCGGGATGTGCATAAAGAAACGACACTCTCTCCATGAAATGCTGGGAGTCTTTAACCTGGCTGGCTATCCATTCCAACCGGCTTCGATGATCAACGGCATGGGCGATTTCTTCGGGCGGTCTCCATAAATCGATCATCTGTTGATTTTGGATGACTGTCTTAAAATCGTTGTCCACGACTATAATTGCATCGAGGGCCGAGTTGACCTGTGCTTCAAAGAAGGCCGACTTCCAAAGCAGTTGGTTTTCCAGTTTTTTTCGCTCCGTGACATCGCGGATGTTGCATTGGATCACCTTTTTGTCACCTACTTGATAAACATTGCAGACAAATTCCACCGCGATATTGCGGCCATCCTTCGTTTCCAATGGCTGGTTTTCGTACCGGACATAACCGTCCTTTTGCAGTAAATCGAGCATCGCCTGATTGGAGACAACGTCCTTGAACGGACTCATCTCGCCCACGGTTTTTCCGACCATTTCGCTGCGGGAGAAACCCAACAGATTAATCAGGAAGGGATTCACATCCTCAATGCACCCCGTCTCAACGTCCAGAATCAGAATGCCATCTTGCGCCGCTTCAAAGAGCCGCCGATAACTCAATTCCGAAGCGCGCAGCTTTTGTTCGCCTTTGGTTTTGACTTTGAGCAGGCGGCGCAGCTCGAGTTGGACCATCACCTGCCGGGCCAACGCCGCTAAGATGAAGGCCTCTTTTTCGGACAACTGCCTGGGCTTGCTATCGAGGATGCACATGGCCCCAATGGGCAAACCTTCCGGGGTTTCCAGGGTGGCTCCCGCATAAAAGCGGACGGGGTTTTCGCCGATAACCAGGGGATGGTCGAGAAAGCGTGGGTCCTGGGCGATGTCGGGGATGACGAGCAATCCACGCTGCAAGATGGTGTACTTACAGATAGACTCGGCCAAGGGGGTCTCGCGAACTTCCAACCCCACCTCCGCCTTAAACCATTGTCGATCCTTGGCCACGATACTTACCATCGCGATCGGTGCGTTGCACATCTGCGCGGCCAGCTTGACCATATCCTGGAATGCATCCTCCCGGGGGGTGTCGAGAATTTCGTACTCCTCGATGGCTTTCAGGCGATCCGACTCGCTCCAAGCTGTACCGGGCCGTTCAAGGAATTCCGCGCTCATGGTCTTTTATTGGCTACCGTTGTCCGCAATTGCTCGAGCGACACTTCCGTTTAAGAAGATCGCTCACGCGGGAAGAACCCGCCCAAGCTCCCTCCTTTAGCAATGGACTATCTGGGGACGACGCTAAGCCGGTGTCGACGGCACGGCTATGGGGTCTTTACCCCACGGCGCCACGGGTCAAACCCAACCGATCCTTAATCGCTTTCCCCATCTCGACGGTGGAGAGGGAGGTTTCGCCGGGGCGGGCGAGGTCGGCGGTGCGGAGGCCGGAGGCGAGGGTGGCTTCGACGGCGGTTTCGAGGGCGGCGGCGGCGGCGTTTTCGGCGAAGGAGTAGCGGAGCATGAGGGCGGCGGAGAGGATTTGGGCGATGGGGTTGGCGATGCCTTTACCGGCGATGTCGGGGGCGGACCCGCCGCTGGGTTCGTAGAGGCCGAAGGCACCGTCGGCGAGGGAGGCGCTGGGGAGGAGGCCGAGGGAACCGACGGTGGCGGCGGCTTCGTCGCTGATGATGTCGCCGAAGAGGTTTTCGCAGAGCATGACGTCGAACTGCTGGGGCTGGCGGACGAGCTGCATGGCGGCGTTGTCGACGTACATGAAGTCGAGGGCGACGTCGGGATACTGGGGCGCGAGGGCCTTGACGGTTTTGCGCCAGAGGATGCTGGTCTCGAGGACGTTGGCCTTGTCGATGAGGGTGACGCGCCGGCGACGGAGGCGGGCGGCCGTGAAGGCGACGTGGGCGATGCGTTCGATTTCGCGGGTGTCGTAGACCATGGTATCGACGGCGCGTTCTCCGCCCTCGATGGCGACGGTGTGCTTGGGCTGGCCGAAGTAGAGGCCGCCGGTGAGTTCGCGGACGACGAGGAGGTCGAAGCCGTCGGGGATCCACTCGGACTTGAGGGGGGAGGCGTGGAGGAGGCCGGGGTAGCAGCGGGCGGGGCGGAGATTGGCGTAGAGGCCGAAGTGTTTGCGGAGCGGGAGGAGGGCGGCGCGTTCGGGCTGTTGGTTGGGCGGGAGGCTCTCCCATTTGGGTCCGCCGATGGAGCCGAAGAAGATGGCCTGGGCCTCGCGGCAGCCTTCGAGGGTGTGGGGCGGGAGGGCGTGGCCGAATTGGTCGATGGCGGCACCGCCGACGGCGAATTCTTTCGCCTTGATGGCGAAGCCGAAGCGGTGGGCGGTGGCGTGGAGGAGGTCGAGACCGACGGCCATGACTTCGGGGCCGATGCCGTCGCCGGCGAGGACGGCGATTTTGTAGGTGTTGCTCATGAAGGTGCCAATTTTAGACGGAATTTATGGAATTTGGGACGGAATTTACGAAATTTTTTAGGGGGAAGTTTTTGGACAGGATTAACAAGATTTACAAGATTGGGAAAAGGCAGAGGGATGGAACTGAATTTTAGACGGAATTACGGAATTTCCGATGGGGGAATGGGACAGGAGGGACATGAAAGACATGAGTTGAAGGCAGGGGAGGCTGAAGGACGGAATTACCAAATTGTCCAAATTTACGGAATTATGGATGGGACGGAAGAGTGGGAGCGGATTAGGATGAGGAAAGCTGGAGTCTGCCGATGCATTTACCCTTTTATCGTTCGACGTTTTTGACGATGGGGGCAGCGTTCGGAGCGATCATGGCGCAAGCGATGGGGCAGTCGGCAGGAGACGCGGCGACGACACCGGTGACGATGACGGTGGCGGTGGATTCGCCGGAGCAGACGATCGACGGGTTCGGGTTTGCCACGGCGTGGAGGCATACACCGGACCCGAAAAATTCGGCGCAGATGGATGCGTTCTTCAGCACGACGAAGGGGGCGGGGCTGTCGATCCTGCGCAACCGGATTCCGTTCAAGGAGAGAGACAATCCCTTCGACAGCCTGGTGGGACTGGCGCCGTACCGGTTCTCCCCGGTGGACCTCTCCACGGTGGGCGGTGGAGAGGTGGCGTACAAGAATTTTTCCCTGAATTGGGGTTGCTGGGACCTGGGCTTCACGCGGGGCCTGATCGCGGCGATCAAGGCGAAGAGACCGGACTACCAGGTGACGACGATTTTTTCGACGCCATGGAGTCCGCCGAATGACGCGACGAGCCGGTGGAAGCTGCCCTCGGAGGGGGAGAAGCTGGACTACGAGAAGTCGCCGGAAGTCGGCGGTTATCTCGATCCCGCCCATTACCAGGATTACGCGGACGTGTTGGCGGATTATGTGTTGCAGTTCAACGATCCGGCGAAGGGCAACATGGGGCTGCCGCTGACGGCGCTTTCGTTACAGAACGAGCCGAACTTCCGTTGCCGCTACGATTCGGCGGACTGGTCGGCAGAGCAGTTCCACGACTTTATCGGCGTGCTGAAGACGGAGTTTACGAACAAGGGGGTCTTTACGGCGGATCCGGACCTGGAGATCATGTTTCCCGAGAACAATGCTTTCTCGGAACGGCTGGTTTCACCGACGTTGAACGATCCGGACACGGCATCGATGGTGCAGATCATCGGGGCGCATCAGTACGATGCGGGGCCGTGGAACATGGGTCACGATTCGAGCATCTACGCGCCGCCGGTGTTCAAGGAGTCGGCGGCGGCAGGGAAGAAAATCTGGATGACGGAGTGGAACACGGAAGCGTTCGGAAAATGGAGCGAGATCGAGCAGACGCTGGCGATGGGGCAACTGATCGCAGAGGACTTCACGATCACGAAAGCGAATGCGTATGTTTATTGGTGGGGGACGGACCTGATGGAAAAGGATGGGACGCCGAACAAGGAGCTTTACGGGCTGGCGCAGTACAGCCGGTTCATCCGTCCGGGATGGAAGATGGCGCCGATTTCGGATTCGCATCCGCGGCCGCTGGTGTTCACGTCGGCGTTTGTCGATCCGACGGGGTCGAACCTGGCGGTGGTGGTGGTGAACCGGAGCAAGGAGGATTTCGCGATGGCGCTCTCGTCGGAGATGGGGTCGCTGGGAGCGGGGACAGTGGTGCGGACGTCCGCGACGGAGGACATGGCGATGGTGGGGAGTTTCGACGGAGGGGCGGTGTGCCCGGTGGACGTGCCGGCGATGAGTATTGTGACGGTGGCGGTGGGGCTGAGGCGCTGAATTTTGACGGAATTAACGGGATTTTGGACGGAATTTACCAAATTTTATGAGGAAGGGTGAAGGCAGAGGGAGGCTGAAGGACGGAATTACCAAATTGTCCACATTTACGGAATTACGGAGAGGGGTTGGAAAGAGGAGGCAATAGAATTGCGCGGACAGTCCTGCGGGGGGCAGTAAGTTTGGGAACGAGGGAAAGGACCGCCGCTCCTCATGAACCCTTTGGTCAGGCGTTCATGATCAAGACAAGAAGCCCGAGCGCTGCGATGTCTCAGGATGACGGATTTTTATGTGAGGGTGGGTTGGCTCGCCGCTTGGGAGGGACGGGGCCCATCGCGGCGGCTACCTACCGAGGTGCGACGGTTACCTTTGAGAATGGGTCAGGCGGGAGGCTGACCCTCCCATGGGAGGCTAGGCGGTGGCGGTTTGCGTCTGGCTCTGGGTCTGGGCCGGTTCGGGTTCCTCGTCGTGGGAAGTGAGCGGGGGGGAGAAGAGGTAGGTCTGGAAGATGGCGGCGCCGATGGCGTTAAGCTTGATCTGGAGTTCGTCCATGTACTTGTGCATGCCAACGGTCTTGATGTCCTCGAGGGCGCTGTAGTTGAGTTCGGCAACGAGGCGTCCGGCGAGTTTTTCGGCGAGGTTGGTGAAGTGTTCGTCCTTGCAGCCGGAGATGCTGCGGAGGGCACCGTTGAGTTCCTGGGCGCTGAAACGGATGGAGCGGGGGAAGAATTCGTTGAGGATGAGGAATTCGACGACTTTATCGGGTTCGACCTGGGCGACGTAGAACTTGCGGTAGGCGTCGTGGGAGCTGCAGGAGCGGAGGATGGCGCTCCATTGGAGGGTGCCGCCGGTCTGGGAGGAGCGGGCGGGTTGCTTGATGAAGATTTCGTCGTTGGCGTCGAGGATGCGGGTGGTCATGTCGGCGCGCTCGAGGTATTTGCCGACCTGGATGAAGTCCCAGTCCTCGCCGTGGGTCATGGTGCCGTCGGTGATGCCCTGGAAGAGATGGGAGGCGTTTTTGACGGCGGTGAAGAATTCGTAGGGGCCCTGGCGCTGGATTTTTTTCAGGGTCTGGCTTTTGATCCAGAGGTAGGTGCGGTTGATTTCCTCCCACATTTCGAGGGAGATTTGTTCGCGGACGTGGCGG
>CAJCII010000067.1 GCA_903970335.1 Bacteroidota bacterium
TTGGCGTGGGTGAGTTCGAGGCTGCGGCGGGTCTCGCGTTTGAGGTCGGCGATGGCCTCCTTGTCGAGGGTGATCAATTCGGGGAGGAACTTGAGGGCGATCTCGCGTTCGAGTTGTTCGTCGTGGGCCTGCCAGACGATGCCCATGCCGCCGCGACCGAGGACGCGGCGCAGGATGTAGCGGTCGAAAAGCTTCTGGCCCTCGACAAAGCCGCGCACGGTCGTGCCGAGGCCGAGGTCGTCGGGGACGGGGTAGAGGTCTTGGGCGGGCATGCGAGTTCGTGGGTTTACTGGGATCCCAGTTGTTGCAAGGCGATTTGAGAGTCGGGTTGCCCCTGAGCCGCCGCCATTTTGTACCAAGCAACGGCGGTAGGGATGTCTTTGGTCACGCCCAGGCCACCTTCGTACATGAATCCGATACTTTCCTGACCATTGGCATCGCCCTGATCGGCGGCCTTCCGATAGAAGACGAGGGCCTGAGCGTAATCCGTCGATACACCCAAGCCATCTCTAACGAGGTCGCCGAGGTCGTCGATGGCGGCCGGATCGAGCCGCACGGCAGGCGGGAGGAACTTGAGGGCGACCTCGTCTCCGAGCCGCCGGTCCTCGGCGAGCCAGACGATGCCCCTGCCGCCCTGGCCGAGGAGTTGTTTCAAGACGTAGCGATCACCGCCGACGATCTGCCCGACGGTGAAGCCGACCATGGTGACGCCGAAGCCGAGCGGATCGAGAGAGGATGGGGAACCCTCGGGCTTCATGGCGGATGGGCAGATGGACTGGACTTACCTGGGACGGGAGGCCCGTCCGATGGCGCGGAGCAGTCCGATGACGATGATCAGGACCGCAAAGGAGCCGATGACGAAGGCGCCGATCTTGATCCAGTCGATAGGCGGCGGCGGTGGCGGGGGCGCGGGAGGCTGGGGCGGCAGATCGACCGTGCCGATTTTTTCCTGGCCCCAGAGGAGGCGTCCGGTCTCGACCTCGAAGGCCTGGGCGGTGATGCGGACATGGACGGAGCCTTTGTCGTCGCTGGAGATGCTGACGATGCGACCGGTGACGATGCCTTGGACGCCCTGAATGCGGCCGAATTTCTGGACGGTGGCCGGGTCCATGGTATCGCCGTACTGCTGGCCCCACTTGATTTCATCGAGCAGGTTTTTCCAATCGTCGTCCATTCGCGTATAGAGTTCGTAGCCGTTGCTCGTGCCGATGCTGGCGAACTGGTTGCGCATCTGGATGGTGAAGTAATCGCCATCGACATCGCGCTGCATCGGGAGAATGGCAAAGCGTTTGGGCAGGTCGTTGCGGCTGAGCATTTCGGTGAGCAGGGCGACGATCGCCTTGTTACCGGCGTCCCGGACCATTTCGGGGTTGAGGTCTGCGGCAGTCGGGTCCTGTGCGTGCGCGGCGGCGACAAAGGCGAGCGCGAGCAGGGGCAAGATCGACCGGAAACGACGGGAGAGAAGTTTGGAGAGAGTGGACATAAAGTCGGAGGGGTTGAGGGGGAATCGCGGGGTTGATCGGGTGGGGTGATTAGTCATTGAACCAGCTTGGGTATTTTTTGCGAATTTCGGGATTGGCGATCACCTCGACTTTGATGATTTTCGCCTTGGGCATTTTTTCGAGATAGGCGCGCCAGTAGGTTTCGGAACGGGGGTTGCCGATAATGTCGATGACGCCGATTTTATTGTCGCGGTCGAAGGAAACCTGGCGGACGCCGTAGACGCCTTGCATTTCTCCCATGTATTCCATAATGGCGAGCAACTGGTTGTCGTTATAGACTCCCGTGATGACGGCTTCGTGGACGAGCATTTTTTGCGCTTTATCCAGCATCTTGACGACGACGGACTTGGTGGCCGCATCGAGGGTGTTTTCGCGCGCGGAGCGTTCCGCTTCGATCTCGTCGATATTACGTTCGCCGTTGGCACGGACGGTATCGGTGACCATCATTTCCCCGGTGACAGGACTATAGACTTGGACGGTCGATTCGCCTTCGTATAACTCGAAATCGCCGAGTTTATTTTTCAGGCGGGTCGAGACCGTGGCATAGATAACGAGGTCGGCCTTGTTTTTTTGGCCGAGGTCTTTCATCTCGTCCATGCTTACCGTGCTGCCTGCTTCGGTGGCGGAGGGGAAGACGCGAAAGTCCGAGTCGGAGAGACGCTGGGCGATGACTTTTTGGGAATCGATCGCTTTGGAATCGAGCACCAGGAGGGCCCGCATCATGCCGATTTCGGTGATTTGCACGTCCGCTTTGATTTCGGATGCCGGCGGCGATCCGGACGAGGACGTGTCATCGGGTGTCTGCGTCCAAGCTCGCGGCATGGTTACGCTTAGAGAAAGTAGCACTAACAAAACCGAAACCGGCAAACGGGTGAGTTTCATAGAATTAATCGTATGGTGGCAAATCCCATGCCGGGGATCAAAGATGTTGTGCCAATTTAAGCCGCAATTTTTACTTTAGCTCCTAAACAAAGGCGATTTTAGGAAGATTTGATTTAATCCTTCCCTAAAGATTGGCATAAGAATGGCCGACAGATGTGACTAAAGCCCATGAGTGTGATTTGCCCCCAATGCCAGACCGCCAATTCGCCGAAAAGTCGCTTTTGTCGTAGTTGCGGTATCGCAACTGTCCCATCCGAGAGCGAAGATGCGGCGACGACGCCGACCGACGCCTCGACCGAGACACTTCCGCAAGAGTCCGTTTCGGAAATGCCGGCACCAATGCCGTCGCTTTCGTTTCCGCCCCAAGCACCGGATCGAGCTGAAGAGCCGTCGCGCCTTCCGACGCAAGTCGAGGTTGCCGCCACGGCCCAAGGCCACGAATCGGCGGGCGGAACGGACCTGATGGCGGAGGTGCGGTCGCATCTCGATGCCGCCCTGCCAAAGGCCGGCGCGATGCTGGCGGAGGTGCGGGAGGAAATCGCGCCCAGTTTTTCCTGCAATTTCAATCATCTCTTCATCGAGGGCTACAACACGACTTTTCAGATCTGTCTTGCCAATAACAGTCCGCAGCCGCTGGAACAAATCGTGGTCTCACTCGAATGCGCGGGATGGGAAAAAGCGATCGAACGTAAATTCTCGCGGGTCGCGCCGGGGCAGAGGCAGATCGTCAATTTGGATACGCTGCCGACGCGGGCGGGAAATTTTCTCTTAAATTGTTCGCTGAAAATGGTGACCGCCGGGAGCGAGCTGAGCTATCTGAGTTCGCCCAATCCGACGGTGACGGTGATTACGCGGCCGGATGCCAATAGCATGGTGTTCAACATCGTCAATAACGCCAACAATGCCAATACCGGTGCCAATGCGGGCCTCGGCGAAGAGGTGCGATTCGGCGATTTCAATGTGAAGGACCTGGTCAGTCGCGATGCCATCCGTTCGATCAACGATTTGATCCAATCGACGCTGCCGACGAATTTCGAGCCGGTGGAATTGGTGCTCGATTCGGAATTGAGCTTGGAGGGGCTGGAGAAATTCGAGGAGCGGGACCATCATGCGCTGACAATTCCCCGCCAATTCGTCGGATTCGCCCATGCGGGCACGTTGCTCAAGCTCACTCCCCTCCCGACGGCGGGTTCGACGACCGCTCTCGCCACTCATCTGGTCGCCCGTCCGCTATTCCGGGTCGGACGTCGCCAGGACCAATCCGATCTGATTGCCTGGTTCCTGCCCCGCAGCGAAACGAACGACACCAAGACCAAACGGATCAGCGGTTCGCACTGTTCGTTGGAATTACGGCAGCGCTCGCTCTGGCTTGTCGATCACGGCACGCCCAACTACACAACCTTCGATCAGGACCGGGTCACGGTGGATCAACCGATCGAGTTCGACCGGCGCGGCCTGATCGGTCTGGCGGGAGAATACTTCATCGATGCGATGCCTTTTCCCACGGCCGATGGCAAAGGTCCGGCCATTTCCAATTTGCGGCTCTGGTCCGGTCCGGCGCAGACCGCCGAGCGGCCGCCGTGCGGCTGTGTGCGCTTCACTCCCACCCAAAGCGAACCGGCTTTCCACGAGGCGATCTGGCTTCTGGCCGACGGCACGTTCGGCACCAGTCGTTCGAACCCCATCGTCTTCGAGAACGAGGCGCTGGCGGAAATCCAGGGCCGGTTCCATCACTGGCGCGGTTGTTTCTGGGTCGAGAACACCATCGGCAACGACATGGTGAAACTTGCCGGAGTGACCTTGAAATCGAACGAAATCGTGCCTCTGGTCAACGGCCTCATTCTCGAATTCGGGCAGACCAAGATGCGCGTCGAGATCGGGAATTAACCCACGTCTCTCTGCCTTTACCAAGGAACGGCGGCGACAAAATCGTCGTACTTCTGTTGCGCTTCGTCGATGGCACTTTGGCTGACAATCGGCTCGTTCTGGAGGTCGTTGATTTTTTCCGTCAGCGAAGCGATCTCCCGTTCCTTGTCCGCAATGGAAGAGGCCACCGTCATGTAGAGAATCGAACCCGGCACGGCGACCATCTTGTAGCTCGCGAGTTTGCTTTCCGCGTCCGTTCGTTCCGCCACCAGCCGTGCGACGCTGGGACGGCTTTTCGGAGCGGACTTGAGTTCGTCCAATCGATTGGACAGGGAATCGAGCTGTCGCAGTTCGTTGGTGAATTTGCTCTGCAAAGTCAGGAACGTCGGATCGCTGGCCACGGTGGCATCGTCGGTGGCGAGCGCCTTGAACTGCTGGAGTTGGTCTTTGAGGTTGTCGTGGTTCGGCGGCATACGGGTTGCGACCGTGGCAATGGCCATCTGGATTTTCGGGTCGTCCGGATTCAGCTGCGCAAAGCCCTTGAGCTGGGCCAGCGCCTCCGCTGGGTCTCCGTTGACGCTGGCGGCCAGCACTGCGTCGCGCTGCTGCTCGTACGGTACGAGTGCGGCCTGGAAAGGCGTGCCGATCGTGATGGCCCGGTCGCTCGGCATGGAACTGGTCAACAGTTGCAGATGGTAACTCGCCGCGCCTAGTTTTTTCGCATCGATGAGAGCCTGGACCTGCGTGCAGACGTCCTTCTCGTGGGCCAGTTGCTCCGGCGTAACAGGAATGGGGGGCGGGGTAGGCGCGCCTGCAGCGGTGGTTCGCGCGGCGGCTTCCTGTGCGGCGGCTTCGTCCTGCGCCTTTTGCGCGGCAGCAGCGGCTCTGGCAGCTTTATTGGCGGCATCCTGAGCGGTCGCTTCCAGTTGGGCTTTTTCCTCCTCCGCAGCCTTGTCTGCGTCTTCCTGGGCTTTCTGTGCGGCGAGGGCCGCTTCCTGGGCCTTTTCCTGCTCAAGTGCGGCGGCGACCGCCTTGGCCTCGGCCAATTGTTCGGCAATCTGCGCTTCTTTTTCTCTCTGAGCCGGCAGGGCCACCCCGTAGTAGTAGTAGCCGAGCCCGCCCAGCACCAGCAGCACCGCCGCCCCGGCGATGCCTACGGGCAACCACTGCTTCCCCGCTAACGTCGGCACCGGAACCGTCGACGCGCCGGCGGACGTCGGCGCGGTGGTCTTCCCGGGGGCGGGAGTTGGGACGGCTACCGTGGGTGGTAGAGTCGCGGCCCTTAAGCCGAGCCGTTCTCCCACCTCGGCGATGCTCTGCGGTCGGTCGGCCGGATCCTTCGCCAGGCAAGCCGCGACCGTCCGCTCCCACTCGATCGGTACCGCCTCCCCGGCGATCTCCAGCTCGGCCCTCCGCTCGGCCATCATGGGTGGATTCACCGAGTCGAGCTGATGCTGGATGTTCCCGCTGAAGAAGGGCGGCTTGCTCGTAAGCAATTCGTAGAGCGTCGCCCCCAGCGCGTAAATATCGTCGGAGGCCTTCGGCGGCAGTCCTTGCGCCTGTTGCGGGCTCATGTAGACCAGCGTCCCGCTCGACGCCCCCCGCACGCTGACTCGGCTGGCCGAGTCGCTGATACTCCGCGCGATGCCGAAGTCGGCAACCTTCATCTCCCCGGTCGAGGTCGTCATCAAATTCGCCGGCTTGAGATCGCGGTGCACGATCTTCACCCGCCGATGCGCGTAATCCAGCGCCTCGATCAATTGCGTCGCCCACTCCTGGAGCTGCGCGGCCTCGAAGACCCGCAACGGTTGCTCGACCCGCAGGTTCGAAAGCGTCGAGCCATCGACGTACTCCATGGAAATCGCCGCCGCCGTCGCGTCGTCCACAAAATCGTAGATGCGCACGATATGCGCGTGGGCCAGCGTCAGCCCCCGCCGCGTCTCCCGCTTCAGGTCGTCCAGCGCGGAGTTGTCCAGCCGTAGCGTCTCCGGCAAAAACTTCAGCGCCACCGGCTGCTCCAATTTTTCGTCCTGCGCCAGCCACACCACCCCCATGCCGCCGCGCCCCAGGACCTTTTGCAGGAGATAGCGATCGAATAGCCGCTGGCCGGGCCGGAACCCCCGGATGGTATCGCCCAGGTTGAGATCGTCCGGTACCGGAATTAGCCCTTGATCGTTCATAATTATTCCACTAGGCAAATTCTCTGCCAATGCCAGCAAAATAGGTAAATTAATCCAATTGTTGCAATTTTTTCGGCAAGCGGAACCTTCTCTCCCCAATTATTTTATCCGGCAGTGACGAGAAATCCTTGAGGCTGTCATTAAGCCGGTTAGTTGATTTTCCTGCTCCGGCAGGAAACTTCGATAAAGGATTTCGCTCAAGCTCCAGGAGGTTACCGGACGTCCGATGGCCAACGGGTATACGCGCGGCGCAGGCCCTCGGAATTCCCTTCCTGGCTAAATTGATACCAACTGAAAATGCTCTCCGTCAGTTTGGCTGGCGGTTCGTGCCGCGCCATCCGGTAACGCCGCGCCTCAAACCGGCGTTTCGTTTCGCCTAGGATGCGCGGGCGCAAATTCGGCAGGAAGCGAAAACCGCAAAATGGCACGCCCTCCCGCGACGCCAGCATCCGGCTCTTCGGCTCCGCCAACTTGAGGCGCAAACGTTCCAATTCAAATTCCACCCGCCCCCATAAATCCCACAGCCTCCCTTTGTCGTTGCCGAACAATAGAAAATCATCGGTGTATCGCAGGTAGGCACCGTGCCCCTCACGATCTGTGAGCACATGATCCAGCCCATCGAGATAAAAATTGCCCCACAACTGACTGGTTAGGTTTCCTATGGGCAATCCTCTGGGGCGGTTAATCGAGAAAAAATCATCGCCTGAAAACCAATCGGCGGCATTTTCTGGCCCCGTTTGGAAGCTGCCCGTGATTTGCCGACACAATCGCATCACCACTGGGCAACGAATGATCCGCGCCAGTTTGGCCAGGAGAATATCATGGTCGATACTTGGAAAAAATTTTCGCACGTCGCACTTCAAGACATACCGATACCGGTTGACCAAACGTCGGCAGCACTCTCGGGCGGCGGTGGTTCCTTTGCCCACTTGGCAGGAAAAACTACGGGCGATGAACCGGCGTTCCAGGGCAGGCTGCATCAAATTACAGAGCGCGTGATGGACCACCCTGTCCCGGAAGGGAGCGGCGGCGATCATCCGTCGTTTCGGCTCGAAAATCTCGAACATCCGGTAACCACCCGGTTCATAAGAACCGTTCAACAACTGCCCTTCAAGTCTCAGCAGGTGACTTTCCTTATGCAGCCAAAAAGCCTCCACGTCCGCCCGACGACTTTTCCCGTGCCGGGCTTTATGGGCTGCCAGCCAAAGATTCGGCCTCGCCGCCACCGCCTCAAGGGTTAAATTCTCCGTCATGCCTCCCGCACCTCCTCCGATTTATACCACTGTGATCGAACTGACCGGCTGGACGTTCGACCGCACGGCCAGCTTTCCCAAGTCCCAACGCTTCACCTTTGGCCAGCGACTTGACAACTTCATGCTCGATGCCATTGAACTCGTCATCACGGCCCGGTTTGCCGCCCGCCCTGAAAAAATGCAAGCACTGCGCCAGCTTAATCTCACCTTGGAAAAGCTCCGCGTTCTTTGGAGCCTTTCCTCCACTCGCGGCTGGATAACCCTGCGCCAACTTTTTTACGTTCACAAGGTGCTTGATGAGATTGGGCAGCAGGCGGGAGCGTGGTGCAAATCGCTGGAAAAATAGCTGGGGTGATTTCGCGCTTGGCAAAACCACCCCAGCCGCCGCGTCTTTTCCCCGGCTGATGCTGGCATTTTACTCCAGCCGTCCGTTTTATCGCGGGGCGAGGTCACACGGGTTAGTCTGGAGTTTTCTTGGCTCTGACCGGGCAGCCGGATGCCACCCGGTATCGGGCAAATTCTCCCGGCTTGGGCGAGACCACCACGACAACGCGGAACCCGTTGTTATCGTTTCGATTACCGGGATCATTGTTGTTGCGATACGACGAGAGCAGATTCTGCGGATCATTATTGTTCCACGAAGCCCCGCGCAACACCCGTGGCGTTCAAGCCGTGTCACCTCTTCGGCTCCTCTTGCCGCTGACCTTCTCGGCAGACCGAAGCTAAATTCGGTAAATTTTTTTCGACCGCTTCGCGGTTTCATAGAGCAGGGTTACTGGTTATGCATAGTTCCTTGGTTAAGATTTCAGAAAGGGAAAAGGGTAACTCCAGACTAGGGCGAGACCACCACGACAACGCGGAACCCGTAGCTATCGTAACGACTACCGGGAACATCGCCGTAGCGATACGACGAGAGCAGAATCAGCGGATCAAAATTGCTCCACGAAGCCCCGCGCAACACCTTAAAAGCACTTCCTCCTCCGTCGTTGTTGAGCGCCGGAACCTTCTGGCGGATCTCGTCACTGTTCATCGAGGCCTGGTACCAATCCTCGCACCATTGCCCGACATTTCCTCCCATATCGTACAACCCATAGGCGTTGGGGCGGAAGCTTCCCACCGGGCTCGTTCGGGCATAGCCGTCGTTTTCGGGAAGACAACTCCAACCCGTGCCGGGCAGGCTGGCCAAGAAAGCTTGATCGGCATAATTGCCTGCGTCGTCCGGCGGTGGCCATGACTCACCCCACGGGTACTTTCCATCGCCTACGGCTGCGCTCCATTCCGCGTCGGTCGGCAGCCGGTATTTCTGGTTCGACGCCAGCTTGCCTTCGGCCTGCTCCTTCTTCGTCAACCATTGGCAGAACGCCTCCGCATCGTTCCAGCTCACCCCCACCACCGGATGCGTCGGCCCCTGCTCAAATCCGGGGTTTTCCCAACTCGCATTCGGGTCGAGTGACCAACTCAGGGAGCGGCTTCCGTTCGCATTGGTTATGACCTTCATCACAAAGATACCACCGGGCTGTTGGGAACCCGTGGCCTGGACAAAGGCGCGCCAATCCTGCACCCGTACGTCCCAGGTGCAGAACAAGACGCCATCGGTGCCCGCCGGGACGAATTTCATTCCCAGGCTATTATACCACTCCTGCCCGGCGACCGGTCCCACGACGGCGGGCTGGGGCGGCGGTGTGACAACCGGTGCGGGCGCGGGCGGCGTCACGACCGGCGCGGGTGGGGGAGGAGTGACGACCGGTACCGGTGCTGGAGGGGTAACTACAGTCGTGGGAGGCGTAACAACCGGAGTTGGCGCGGGAGTCGGAGAGACGGAAACTTGCGCCTCGGGAGCTTGCGCCAGTTGAGACGAGATGGTCGTGAAAACGCTATGGACCTGTTGTCCCAGGGCGATCAGGAGGGTAATAGCGCCAACGCCCAGCAGGACCAGGATCAAAAATATTATTCCAATCCACTTCAACGCCCCGCTGCCGGACGCCTTCTTCTTTGGCGGGGGCGGCCCCGGTGGCGGAGGGGGAATCTCGACCTTTGGCGCGGGTTTGGCTTGCGGCGCGGTCTTGGACATCGGAGCGACGCGCAAGCCCAGCCGCTCGCCCACCTCTGCGATGCTTTGCGGTCGTTGCGACGGTTCCTTGGCCAGGCACGCCGCGATCGTCGCCTCCCAGTCGTCCGGAATTTCCGCGCCGTCGATGCCCAGCGCGCCGCGCCGTTGCGCCATCCGGGGCGGCGTCACCTCGCGCAGTTGCGCCAGCACGTCCCCGCTGTAGAAGGGTGGCTTGCTCGTAAGCAATTCGTAGAGGGTTGCGCCGAACGCGTAAATGTCGTCCTGCACCGAGGCATCGGCCCCCAACGCCTGCTGCGGGCTCATGTAGGCGAGCGTGCCGCTGGTCCCCGCCCGCAGGGTCACGCGGCTGACCGAGTCGCTGATGCTCCGCGCAATCCCGAAATCGGCCACCTTCAGGTCGCCCGCCCCGTTGATCATCAGGTTGGTCGGCTTCAGGTCGCGATGGACCAGCTTCGCCTTGCGATGGGCGTAATCGAGCGCCTCGATCAGTTGCCCGGTCCATTCCCGGATCTGGTCGACCTCGAACACCCGGCTCGGTTGCTCGACCCGCCACGCAGAGAGGGTGTGCCCGTCGACATACTCCATTGAAATCGCCGCCGCCGTCGCATCGTCGACAAAATCGTAAATGCGCACGATGTGCGGGTGGGTCAATTCCAGGCTGCGCCGCGTCTCCCGCTTCAGGTCGTCGAGCGCCCCGCGGTCGAGCTTGATCAGTTCGGGCAGGAACTTCAGCGCCACGTTGCGCTCCAGCTTTTCGTCGATGGCGAGCCAGACCACGCCCATCCCGCCGCGCCCGAGGATGTGCTGCAAAACGTAGCGATCGAAGAGCCGCTGGCCATCGACGAACCCGCGCACCGTCGCGCCGAGGCCGAGGTCGTCGGGGACGGGATAAAGCCCTTGGTCGCTCATCGACTTGGACTAGGGATGGACGATCTGCTGGTCCGGCGAATTATGGTCGAGCACACTGCCTTCGGGCGTCGATTTGGTCGGAATCGGCGCAGGCGCCGGCGTCACGACCGTAGTCGTATCTTCGGTCGGGGCGGGTGTCGGGTTCTGGTCGCCCCGGTCGGCGTTCGAGTAGTCGGCGGGGCCCCGTTGGGTGGAGGCGCATCCGGCGAGGGCGACAGCCAGGACCGAGAGGACGATGGTGGTGAGCTTTTTCATGGGGGATGGGTTTTAGTTGACGATGATGAAGACGGGCTTCGATTTTACCGCTTGCTGGATCTGGGCCTCATCCAGCGGAGTTTTGGGTTGGAACCCGGAATTGTCGAGCCACTCGCGCAAGACAAAGCCGCCGACCGTCTTGCCACGCCCGATGGCCTTGAGCAGGAAAGTCCGCTCGCCATCGCGCTTTTCGATGATGAGCTGGACCACGCTGTTCGCCTCGGGCGGCAGGTAAAAATACCAGTTCGGGTTGGACGAGGTCGATTCCTGGAAGATGATGCGCGTTTCGTCCAGGTCGAGTTTAAGGGCGCGACGCGGGTTGCCCTCCGGCTTGGGCGTGACTTTTTCCACCACAACTTCATCCCCCTGGAATTGCTCCTGCGCGTGCAGCGCGCTTGGGCCCAAGGGGTAGAAGCTGCCGGCCACGACCACCATTGCGAGAGTCTTGAGAAAACGTTTCATAGGTTATTTAAATAAGGCAAACGGCGTGCCAGATACATTGGGCAGGGTGGAGGAGGGAGCGGGTCTCGGTCTGGGCTTGCGTTGAAGATCGACTTGGAATGAAATCTGCCAAAGTCTTTTAAGATATGACACAACGTTTGTGGAGCTTAATTGCAAATAATGCTCCAAGTGGCGCTCCCACCAGCTACGCCCTGACCGGCGAAGCGACCACGCTCGGTCGCTCTTCCACCAATGCCATCGCCCTGCCCGACCGCTCCCTCTCTCGCTGCCACGCGGAGTTTGCCGTTACCGCCGGCGGGGTCCGGGTGCGCGATCTCGGCAGTCGCAACGGCGTCAAGGTCAACGGCGTGCCGCGCGCCTCGGCCATTCTGCAACCGGGCGACCGCTTGCAGATCGGCATCTATGCCTTCGAGTTAAGGGCCGGCCCCGTTGCTGCCGCGCACCGCGTCGAAGTGCAGTGCTCGCGCAAGGGGGTGACGAATCTCGAGTTGACCACGAACCAGCGGATCGAGTTGCCGCAGGGGCCGAAGGAACGGGAACTGGCCGTTCTCTATCACGCCGCGTTCTGGATCACCGAATCGACCGACGAAACCACACTCGCGCCCCGCGTGGCTTCGCTACTGCGCGAGGGTCTTCAGGTAGAGGAGGTTCAGGTCTTCGGCGCGGACGGAGCGCTCCAACATTTTTCCGGTCCGGGTGCCGCGAAACCGGTGCTCAAACTGGCCGACTTCCTCAAGACGCAGTTTCAGTCGATCTCCGAGGCGCAGGTTTTTCTTGGGCGCGATCTCGCCCGGCATCAGCAGCGCGTGGGGAACTTCAATTACCTCGTCGCACCAATTCGTTCCGATGCATCCGATCCGGCCCCAGCGGCCTTTGTCGTTTTGCTTCGTCCGGTCGATTGGCGCGAATTCACCGCCGACGACCGGGTGCTGCTCCAGGCCGTCGGGCAACTCTGGTCGCGCGGCGCGGTGCGTGTCCGGCAAATCTCCACCTTGCGCGAGGAGAACCGCGATCTGCGCAAGCAGGTGCGCTCCTCGACCCTGCTTGGCGAAAGCGCCCCGATGAAATGGCTGCGCCAGGAACTCGAGCGAGCCGCCGCGACCCGGGTGACGATTCTACTCGAGGGGGAGACCGGCAGCGGGAAGGAGGTCGTGTCGCAGTACGTGCACGAGAACAGTCCGCGCCATGCCGCCGCGTTCGTGAAGGTCAACTGCGCCGCGATCCCGGACGGCTTGATCGAGAGCGAGTTGTTCGGGCATGTGAAGGGGTCCTTCACCGACGCTCGCGCCGACCGGTCGGGCAAGTTTTCCCAGGCGCACGGGGGCACGCTATTCCTCGACGAAATCGGGGAGATGCCGCTGCAGGTGCAGGCGAAGGTTTTGCGTGCGCTGGAGAATGGGGAGATCGAGCCGCTCGGCTCGGAGAAAGTGGTGAAGGTCGATGTGCGGATCATCGCGGCGACCAACCGCGA
>CAJCII010000068.1 GCA_903970335.1 Bacteroidota bacterium
CGATACTTCGCCGCACACACGACATGGTACATCAACACCGATACATTATGACTTTTATGGATGTAGCGACTTTGCATCACCACAGCTTCCACCCGCTAAAAGCCGAAGCAAGCTTCGGGGAATTAGACCCAAGAGATTAAAACCCCCATGAAATCCCGCCCCCTCCCCGCCCTTCTCGCTTTTTGTGCCGCCTCCCTCTGTGTCCTGCCTGCTTCTGCCTCTCTGCCCGATCCTGCGACGAAGGACAAGGTGCCCCCCATTGCCTTCGTTCAGGGCATGATTTGGAAACGACTGAACTTGGCCGATTTCACCCTCACCGGCACCGTCCGCTGCGACAGGGACAAGACCAAAACCAGTTACCCGATCATCCTGCGCACCAAAGGTCACGAAATGGTTTACGAGTTCCAGGACCAGCCCCTGCAAATCCACGTCGTGCTCAATGCGGGTGCTTTCACCGTCCAAAAACGCGCCTCTTCTTCCGAACCTTGGGCCGATGTTGCTTCCGACGATCTCGCCAAACCGATCCTCAATACCGACATCACGTATGAAGATCTCGACCTCGACTTCATCAACTGGGACGACATCCAGCCCCTCGGCACGGATAGCATCAAGACCCTTGACGCCTACGTGTTCGAAGCCAAGCCCGGGCCTTCGGATAAAAGCCGCTTTAGTTCCGTCCGCTTCTGGGTCAGCAAACTCTACTGGGCTTTCCTCCGCGTGGATGGCACCAATGCTAAGGGCCAGACCATCAAGCGGGTCGAGGTGCAAGACGTCCTGCAAATTGGGAAATACTATGTCTTCAAGGAAATGAAGGTCGCGAACATGGTCCCCGATAAGGACGACATCGCCGCCTCCACCACCTACATCGACATCTCCGACGGCAAGGAAGGCTCCGGACTTTAGCACTGGCCGTTCTCTCGGCTAAATGGAGGACGCCGGTTCACGGCGCGAATCCGTCCATAGTCCGATGAAGTTCGACTTGCTTGGTATGTATCATTGCGCACTCGCCCATGTCTTGGCATAAGTACGCTTGAGCCGTGGACGATCTTCCTTTCAGCACTACCCGCACCCGCAGATCGCCTTCCCTCATGGCACCTCCGGAGACGGGTGGCAAACGCCGCCTCGCCCTGTCCGCTGGTCTCTCCCTGCTCTGGGGAATTTTCACCCTGCTGGCGCAATTTTCCGGAGCGCTCGATGCCTTTGAAGAGCCGCTGATCGACTGGCGCCAATCGCTCGACTCCGTTCCGGCGCAGCCCAGCGACCAGCTTGCCCTCGTCGCCATCGACAACATCCCCGACGACCGCCCCTGGCCGTGGTCGCGACTCGATTACTCGCTTGTCCTCCGCAGCCTCGTCGACTACGCCCCGCAGAGCGTCGTTTTCGAGATGAACCTCAACGACCGCGACACGGAGTACAACTCTTACGACGATACCTTCTCGCACATCGTCCAACGGGCCAACACCGTCGTCTTCGCCGCCACGGTCCTCTCCCGGAAAATCGACCTGCCCCAACCCGTGAACCTCAGTTCCATCCCAGTCCACGGCGATGCGCGGCAGGTTCCCCACTTCGGCTCCGCCATTTGGCCGCTCGATACTTTTGCCGGGGACTCTCCCGTGGGGGCCAACAACCTCGAATCCGAATCGGGGCTGCGCCTGCGCCATCTGCCGCTCGTGTTCCTCCTCAACGGCCGGATGATCCCTTCGCTTGTCCTCCAGGCGACGACCCAGCTTCTCGGGGCCGATCTCCCCTCGTCGGATGTCCAGATCGGACGCGCCATCTTCCTCCGGCGCAAGGACGGTAAACTACTCCGCACCATCCCCATCGACAGCGAGGGACGGATGCGGATCCGCTTCCATCCGGGACCCACCACCTCCTGGCAGGCAAGCTACGACAACATCCTGCTCTACGACGACCAGATGCAGCACGGCATCAAGCCGGAGCATGACCTCCGCGCCCTCGGCAAGCGGCAGGTCTGGATCGGGCGGACCGACCCGGGCGAACGGGAACGTTTCCAGACCGCAGCCGGGCAGCTCAGCCGGCTCGAGGTGCAGCTCCAGGCGGAGCGAACCATCCTCGACCAGGACTACGTCCGGCCCTTACCACCGATGATCCTGGCCACGCTCTACCTGCTAATCGGCATCGGCGGGGCGGCGGCACTGATCCGGCTGGGGCCGGTCCATGCCGCGGCGCTGCTCGTGGTGCTCGCGGCGTTCTGGTTCGAGTCGGCCCTGCTGGCCTTCCGGCTCTACAATGTCATCCTGCCGCTGCCGAGCTTCGCCATGCTGATCTTCGGGACGTATGCGGTGGGGTTGCTAGCCTCGTACTGGGACCTGGAGGCAGAGGAGGACGGGACGCGGTTGCATTTGGAGTAAAGAACCTAGAATTAGCATAAAGCATTGGGGGAGAATCAGTTGGAGTGTTGCCTTTTGACGCGTCGGACGGTTTGGAGGGAAAACGGCTGAAAAACGACACTCTTTCGACCATTTGTGGCAGAGCTATGGAGTTGCGCCGACAGGTCCTGCGGACGGCAGAAGCGTGCCCAAATGGAGTTTGAGCACGAGGCTCCGGCGGAGGATGACACTGGCGCTAAAGCCTAATCGCTACCTTAGCCAGTCGGAGATGCGGATTTGGACGCGGTTGCGGTAGTCGTCCCAATCGAGGGTACCGGCGAGGCATTGGGGGGGCCTGGTCCAGTCGTGTTGGCCGAGGCCGAAGCCGATGGCTTCGATTTCGCCGCGTTCGGCGCGGACGAAGAGCTTGACGTGGTTTTTACCGAAGGGTTGCGGGGGGCGGGTGTAGAGGACGGGTTCGAAGCGGAAGAGGGGTTCGGGGTTGTGGCGACCAAAGGGGGCGAGTTGCTCGAACTGGCGGTAGAGGTCGTCATTAACCTCGGGCATCGAGACGACGCCGGAGAGCGCGAGGGTGGACTGGAAGACATCGTTCCCCTGCCCGGCTTGGCGGCGGACTTCGCGGTTGAAGGCGTCGCGGAAGGCGTCGATGCGGTCGGAGCGGATGTTGAGGCCGGCGGCCATGTCGTGACCGCCGAAGAGTTCGAGGTGGGGTGAGCAGTCGCGGAGGGCCTGGACGATGGAGATGCCGTCGATGCTGCGTCCGCTGCCTTTGCCGATGCCATCCTCGTTGACGCCGATGACGATAGTGGGGCGGTGGTAGCGGCGGAGAAGGCGGGAGGCGACGATGCCGATGACGCCCCAGTGCCAGTTTTTACCGGAGAGGACGATGCCCCAGTCGCAGGCGGGATCGTAGTTTTCCTCGAGTTGGGCCTCGGCCTGGACGAAGGTCTCCATTTCGACGGACTGGCGTTCGCGGTTGTTGCGGTTGAGTTCGGCGGCGATGCCGATGGCCTCGTTGCGGTCGTCGGTCTGGAGGAGGCGGAGGGAGAGCATGGCGTCGCCGAGTCGTCCGCTGGCGTTGAGGCGGGGGCCGAGGCGGAAACCAACGTCCTGCGCGGTGACGGGGAAGGTGACCTGCGCGACATCGACGAGAGCGCGGAGTCCGGCCCAGAGGGTATGTTCGAGCTGGCGGAGGCCGCGGCGGACGAGGACGCGGTTTTCCTCGATGAGGGGGACGATGTCGGCGACGGTGCCGAGGGCGACGAAGTCGAGGTACTCACGGAGATCGACCTGACGGCTCCCCTCCCCGGCGAGCTTGAGGAGGCCGTGGCAGACCTTGAAGACGAGGCCGACGCTGGCGAGGTAATCGAGGCGGGTGGCGGGGTCGCGCTGCGGGTTGACGAGGGCGTTGGCGTGGGGGAGTTCCGGCGGGAGGGCGTGGTGATCGACGATGAGGACGTCGATGCCGCGCTGGCGTAACCAGGCGACCTGGGGAACGGCGGTGGTGCCGCAATCGACGGCGATGAGAAGGGCGGGGCGGTGCTGCTCGACGCAGCGTTCGACGCCGTCCTGGCTTAAGCCGTAGCCTTCCTCCATGCGGAGCGGCAGGAAGGTCTCAACCGTCGCGCCCAACTTGCGGAGCACGCGCCAGAGCAGGGCACTCGAGGTGATTCCATCGACATCATAGTCGCCAAAGATGACAATCTTTTCACGTCGGGCGATAGCCTGCTCAAGACGTTCCGCCGCTC
>CAJCII010000069.1 GCA_903970335.1 Bacteroidota bacterium
AACAACGGGGGATGGGGGCGGTGTCGTCACGGTCGGCGAAAGCCGCCGAAACCGCCGCGGGCGAGGGCGGCCCGGGCAAAACAAGCACAAAAATACCGCGCCGATCCGCCCCCATAAAAACGGGTGAAATATCCGGGCTAGCACCAAAGAAGACCGTCGCACGGAGTGCGACGGCGACCGACTGCACCGCCGCCCAGAGTTACTTGGCGGGCTGGTCCGTCGTCGCGGGGGTCGCAGGGGCGGGCACGTCGAGAACGAAATCGACCCACTCGAGGAAAGCCGTCGGGGCGGAGTCGGACTGACGCGGCCCGAGCTTGACGATGCGGGTGTAACCGCCCTTGCGATCCTTGAAATTTGGGGCGATTTCCTTGAAGAGCTTCGAGACGACATCCTTCTGGCCGATCTTGGCGACGGCGAGACGGCGGTCGTGGAGGGTGCCCCCCTTGCCGAGGGTGACGAGCTTTTCGGCGAGGGGCCGGGCGGCCTTGGCCTTGGCGAGGGTGGTCTTGACGCGCTTGTGGATGATGAGGCTGGCCACGAGGTTGGCGAGCATGGCATCGCGATGCTGCGAGGTGCGTCCGAGTTTGCGGGTGTTTTTCTGATGGCGCATGGCGATTTAGTCGGCTTTGGGTTCGGAGGGGGGAAGGTCGACGAGACCGGATTCGAGCTTCATGCCGAGGCTGAGGCCGAGGTTCTGGAGCTTGTCCTTGATTTCGTTGAGGGACTTCTTGCCGAAGTTGCGGTACTTGAGCATTTCGGCTTCGCTCTTCATGGCGAGCTGGCCGACGGTGGTGATGTTGGCGTTGTTGAGGCAGTTGGCCGCGCGGACGGAGAGCTCGATTTCGTTCACGCTCATGTTGAGCAGCTTCTTGAGCTTGCTGTTTTCTTGGCTGACCTGGGGCTGGCTTTCCTCGAACTCGATGGTTTCCTTGTCGAAATCGACGAAAAGATCGAGGTGATGACGGAGGATGGCGGAGGCCTGAAGCAGGGCTTCGTCCGTCGTGAGGCGACCGTCGGTCCAGACTTCGAGGATGAGCTTGTCGTAGTCGGTGCGCATACCGACGCGGGTGTTTTCGACCGAGTACTTCACCTTGCGGACGGGGGAGAAAAGGGAGTCGATGGCGATGACGCCGATGGACTGCTCGGGGTGCTTGTTGTGCTCGGCGCTACAGTAGCCGCGACCGACCTTGACTTCCAATTCGGCCTCGAAGCGCTGCTTTTTGTCGAGCGTGGCGATGACCTGGTTGGGGTTGAGGACTTCGACCCCGGCATCGAGCTTGATGTCACCGGCGGTGACGGGGCCTTCCTTCGTGACGTTGAGGAAAAGGATGCGGGGCTCGCGGTTGGGGAGCTTGAAGAGGACTTTCTTGAGGTTGAGCACGATATCGGTCACATCCTCGACGACGCCGGGAAGGGTGCCGAATTCATGGACGGCGCCCTCGAGCTTGATGCTGGAGATGGCGGCCCCTTCCAGAGAGGAGAGGAGGACGCGGCGGAGGGAGTTGCCGATGGTGTGTCCGTAACCGGCTTCAAAGGGTTCGGCCACGAACTTGGCGTAGTTGCCCTTGGAGGCGGCTTCGTCTTTGGCCAGACGATTGGGCATTTCGAAACGACCGAGGCGGATAGGCATTTAATTTCTTCCTGGCTGGGTTACCCGGCGAGGCGACATGCCATCGCAGAACCGGACCAACAACCAAATGGCGGTGTCTATTCTCATGCTGCCGTCTTCCGCACCGCCGGTCGGAAGAAAGTCAGGCGGTCCCGTCACAGCGGAACCGCGAAAAGGGGATCAGCGGGAGTAAAGCTCGATGATCAACTGTTCGTTGACGATCGGGGCGATTTCCTCGCGAGTGGGGATGCGTTTGACTTCACCCTTGAAATTGTCCTTGTCGAGCACCATCCAGTCGGGGACGGCGGCGATCTGGGTGGCGGCGAGGCCGCGAGTGCCGAGCTGGCGGGAGACGGCGTTGTTGCGGACTTCGACAATATCGCCGATCTTGGTGTTGTAGCTCGCGATGCTGACGCGGCGTCCGTTGACGTTGACATGGCCATGGTTGACCATTTGACGGGCGGAACGGCGGGAATTGGCGAAGCCGAGACGGAAAACGACATTGTCGAGACGGGTCTCGAGGAGCTGGAGGAGGGTCTCGCCGGTGACGCCGCGACGGCTCAAGGCCATTTCGTAATAGCGGCGGAACTGGCGTTCGAGCAGGCCGTACATGAGGCGGAGCTTCTGCTTTTCCCCGAGGGCGGTGGCGTATTCGGACTGTTTACGACGGCCTTTGTCGCCGTGCATCCCGGGCGGGTAATTGCGGCGTTCGAGGGCTTTATGCGGGCCGAAGAGGGGTACTCCGTAGCGGCGGCTTTTCTTGGTGCGGGGTCCGGTATAACGTGCCATGAGATTAAGGGGATGAGTAAAGTCGGGGGATTAGACGCGGCGCTGTTTGCGCGGGCGGCAACCGTTGTGGGGGGTGGGCGTAACGTCGGTGATGGAGGTGACTTCCAAGCCGATGGCCTGAAGGGCGCGGATGGCCGATTCACGACCGGTGCCGGGCCCCTTGACGCGGACGGAAACTTCCTTGAGGCCGTGACCCATGGCCTGACGCGAGGCATCCTGGGCGACGACTTGGGCGACGTAAGCGGTCGACTTCTTCGAACCGCGGAAGCCGCACTTCCCCGCCGAGGACCAACCGATGACGTTGCCGTTCATATCGGTGATGGCGACGATGGTGTTATTAAAAGTCGCCGAGATATGGGCGATACCGACGTAGACGTTCTTGCTGCCCTTGGCCTTGACGATCTTGGGCTTCTCGATGTCGTTCGGATCGAGCGAAAGGCTGGTGGAAATCTGCTCGGCGGGTTTCTTTTCCGCCGCGGGAGCAGCGGCTTTGCCACCGGCTTTTTTCTCACCGACAGGTTTCTTTTCGGCGGCGGGAGCGGCGGCTTCTTTTTTCGGAGCGGGCTTTTTTTCCGCAGCGGGAGTTTTGGGAGTTTCGTCGGCCATAAAAGAGAATGATTAGACTTTGCCAGCCTTGGCGTCTTTGTTGCGCTGGACGCCGACGGTCTTGCGCGGCCCCTTGCGGGTGCGGGCGTTGGTGCCGGTGCGTTGACCGCGAACAGGGAGTCCGCGACGGTGGCGAATGCCCCGGTAGCAGTTGATGGCCTGGAGGCGCTTGAGGTTCTGCTGAAGTTCGCGGCGGAGATCGCCTTCGATGGTGTATTTGTTTTCCTGGATGATCTGGATGATGCGGTTGAGCTGCTGATCGGTCAGGCTCTTGGCGCGGAGATCGGGGCTGATCTCGGCCTGCTCCAGGATGAGCTTGGCGCGGGCGGGGCCGATCCCATAGATATAAGGAAGAGAAGCTTCGATCCGTTTGTCACCGGGGATGTCGATACCGAGAAGGCGGGGCATAGGGGAAAGGTAGGGTTGGGGGTGGAAAACGGATTAGCCCTGGCGCTGCTTGAGGCGGGGGTTCTTCTTGTTAATGATGTAGACGCGACCTTTCCGGCGGACGACCTGGCAGTCCGAGGTGCGGCGTTTGACGGATGCGCGAACTCTCATGGTAATTAATTCTCTTCTTTAAAAAGGGTGGTTTACGCCCGACAACAGAGCCAAAAATGGCTCCATGCGATAAAGCGCAAGAGTGAGAGGCTATCAAAAGTCGGGGGGATGGCAAGCAGGATGTTGAGATTTTTTTGGGGAAGTTTTTTTGACGGATTTAACGGGATTTCCCCATGGGCCCAATCAACGGAATTAGGGACGGCTGAGGCCGAAGGACGAAATGGGAGGATAAAATTGTCCGGGATTGCGGAAAGTTTTAACCGCAAATGAAGAAAGCGGGATTGGGAAGAAAAGCAACTCCCGGTGCAACAAAGGCGGACGGGATGGGCGGGCACAGACGAATAGGGCCTCGACCACCGCAGCCCTCACCCGCCAAGCCAGCTTGGCCCATCCGCCCTTGCGGGGATGCTCAGGGGGCGGTCAGCCGCAAGCCGACACTGAGAAGAGTGAAGAGCAAGACAACCGCGCTCACGACCAACCGTTCTTTGCTCATGCCCTTTGCCTCGGTACTGGTACTCATATTGGTTCCTCCATGTTAGGTCTTTACCCTCAGTCGCCCCGCCAGGAAACAGCCCTGCACGGTATAACCGCAAGGTATCGCCCAACGTAAGGATGTTTTCTAATCGGTCAAATTAGAAATACTACTACCTGTCTCCAGGCTGGCGTCGGGGATCGGCTAACGCAGAGCTTCGAACGCTTTTTCTTCGAGCCGGGCGAAGCGGTCGGCGACGGCCTGCTCGGCGAGGCGGACGGGCCGGGCCTCGGTGGCCAGAAAGTGGAGGAAGTCGTAGAGGCCCTGCCAGTCGCGGAGTGAGATGGATTCGGAGCGAAGGGCACGACCGGGGCCCATGTTGTGGTAGTTATTGAGAGCGACGCAGAGGGCGCCGGTGGGGAGTCCGGCCCGGTGGAAGACGGAGGCTTCGCAGGTGCCGCCGCCCATGAGGAGGCGCTGCCAGACGGTTTTGGGCCGGGCGGCGTGGAGGTCGCGGAAGGCGGTTTCGAGCCAGTGGGTGATGCGGGAGTCGAAGATGCTGAGGCGGTCGCCGACGCGGACGATGGGGCCGGCATCGACTTTGGCGAAGCCGCGGGCCTGGCTGGCTTCGAGGGAGAGGGTGGGGATGGAGGGGAGCGGGTTGCGGGTCTTGAGGGAGGCGAGGGCGCCGGCGAAACCGATTTCCTCGGCGCGGGTAAAGAGGGCGTGCACGCAGGCCTTGGCCCCGCCGAGGGAGAGACGGCGGAGGAGGGCCAGAACGGTGGCGACCTGGACGAGGTCGTCGCAGGCCGGGCTAAGAAAGAGGCGCTTGGTGCAGCGGGCCTTGGGGAGGTCCCACACCGCGAAGGTGGCGGCGGCGGGCATCGGGCGATCGAGCAGGACGAGTTTGACTTCGGCGGAGAAGGCGGTTTTTTCGATGACGGCGCGACCGAGGGGTTGGCGGGACTCTTCGTGGTAGAAGACGATTCCCCTACCCGCGAAGTATCTTTCCTCGACGCCGCCGGCGAAGTGGAGTTGGGGCTGGCCAGCCGGTCGATGGACGAGGAAGCCGGGGTGGTCCAGGTGGGCGACGAGGCGGAAGGGTTCGCGTCCGGTGGATTGGTGGTCGTAGGTGGCGTGGAGGTTGCCGAATTCGTCGAGGCGGGTAGTGAGGTGGGGGAGACCGGAGAGGCGTTCGAGGAGGCAGGCGCGGACGTGGTGTTCGTGGCAGGGAGCGGTGGGGCAGGCGGCGAGGGCGATGCCGGCCTGGTAGAGTTCTTCGTCGAGGATGTGGGACATCTTTTCAGCGTTTACCAAGGATTGCGATTATCTGACTTGGCCTACTACGCTTGAACAACTTATAAAAAATCTGCATCCTAAAACAAAGAACAACGGGCCTTTACAAGCAAACATGACAAGATTTCTGTCTATTCCTGAACACTTGCGTCAGTGCTTCCCGTTAGTGCGTAGGCCTCACCATCTAACAGGATAGGGCCGGGGATTGTTTTGTTTTGAATGCTCCAGATAGCTGCTTCAATTTGCTTAAACAAATCCCCTGAAATGGGGCTGTAAATTTTAAAAAGCTTATTTTCGTCCCAATGAAATTCAACGCTCACGGTTTTGCGGCGAAGGATTACCCGGCTTACGATTATCGGTTTTTCTTCGGACATGATTTTGACCTTACATCTTCGATGTCCTTCACGCTACCTGAAAGTCCGCACCCTAATGCAAAAGATGTCCAAGGAAGGTGGAAGGATATTTGAATGAAAAAACCTTGCGATTCCACAGAGAGAGGTTGCGGAGCATTCCTGCTTTTTTCGTCGCTTATTTGCTTAGGGGTAACCCACGGAGCCAAAGGGATAGTTTCCCTTATCATCGGTTATGCCGGACTTGCGGCGGGATTGGCTCTTTGTATTTGGGCGGAAAAACTGACTCAACGTGATGACAATTGGGAATTCATCGGCGTGTTACTTTGGCTATCTGTAACTCCTTTAATGGCGGCGTTGCTTTTTTGGTTGTTGTATTGGAATGGCGCGACCCGTTAAGCTTTTCGCTGCGTCAAACTCATTGGAAAGCGCTACGTCAAGCTCGCTCGCGCCTTTGGAAACAAAGGCGTCATGAAGATTTCGGCTAGTGGAAGTGAGAAGTCCCTCGACTCCGCTGCGCTTCGCTCAGGATGACAGGCTTTTGAGATTATTTCCGGGCGGATTTGAGGAGGGAGGCGGAGATGGCGAGGGTCAGGACGGAGCCGATGACGAGGAGGGAAGTTTCGGTGGAGATGGGGCAGAAGTCTTCGACCAGCATTTTTGCGCCGATGAAAATGAGGATCGAGGCGAGGCCGAGGTGGAGGTAGACGAGGCCTTTCACGGCGCGGGCGAGGACGGCGTAGAGGGAGCGGAGGCCGAGGATGGCGCAGACGTTGGAGGTGTAGACGATGAAGGGGTCGCGGGTGACGCCGAAGACGGCGGGGACGGAGTCGAGGGCGAAGAGGAGGTCGGTGGCCTCGACGACCACGAGGACGAGGAGGAGGAGAGTGAATTTACGGCGACCGTTCTCGCAAACGAGGAAGCGTCCGGCGTGAGGAGCGGAGCTGAGGGGGAGGTAGCGGCGGGCGAAGCGGACGACGGGCATTTTTTCGACATCGATGTCGGATCGATGGAAGAGCATGTGGACTCCGGCGTAGAGAATGTAGCCGCCGAAGAGGTAGATGAGCCAGGCGAAGGTGTGGAGGAGGGCGATGCCCGCGCCGATAAGAACGCCGCGCAGGACGAGGGCGCCGATAATGCCCCAGAGGAGGATGCGGCGCTGTTGCGCAGGTTCGATGCGGAAGTTGGAAAAGATGAGGGCGAAGAGGAAGAGGTTATCGACGCTGAGGGAGTACTCGATGAGGTAGCCGGTGAAGAATTCGACGCCTTTTTTGGAGCCGACCTGCGAGGTGAGCCAGAGACCGAAGCCGAGGGCGAGGAGGACCCAGACGAGGGTGGCGAGAATCGATTGGAGGAGGGTCGGGGCGCGTTGGAGGCGGGCAAGAAGGACGAGGTCGATAACGATGAGGAAGGCAATGGCGAGATTGAAGCCGATCCAGAAGACGAGAGGCGTTGCCATGGGGGGGGACTGTAGAGGCTGTCCGAAAAATCGGCTAGGGTCACGCCGAAAGGATTTTCGGTTGGGCTACGGCCCGGAACGGATAGGCCGGAAGCTGACCGATTCTCAAGAGGTAGCCGTCGGCCTACCTACACACTCTAGAACTGCGCGACTATCGGCCCGAAGCGCCTCGCAATCAAGCTGAACTCGCGAAAACGCGGTTTAACCTGGAACTACTCTTTCAGTCGCATTTCTGGTCGCAGTGGTCGCAAATTTGGTCGCAGTATCGCTAATTTCAAATCATGACCTTAATCGACGTTCGTGGTAATTGTTGAAGCATGCCAAAGCCGGTTCCTCAATTTAAAGCGCACGTCGTGCTCACGTTTGAGGAACACGACACCACGCGCAGGCACTGGTTTATGTTTGGGGAGGATGGCCACCGCAGAGTGCCCATGTCCATGGACTCAGTGGAAGGTTTACACACGGTGGGACTTTGGATCGATGGCCCGGCAACCTATCGTGCGGGTGACGAGTTCGACTCTGATTGCGTGGTTATTTGGCCGGAGGGATTTTCGAACGCGGTTTCTGCGGGAAGAACCTTCAAATTATGGGACGGCGGCTTCTTTGCGAATGGTGTGGTTACGGAACGGATCGATGAGGGCTGGCCGAGTTTCCCTGCGACCCCTAATATGGAGTCCTGGGCCTTTGTAATACGCGACAACGCCGAGTATCCAGACGACGAGTACTGGAACCAATGGCGAGCTGCGATAAGTCCGCTGCTCGATCAATGTATTCAACGAGGGTACAATCGACTATTTCGTGCCGGAAAGTCGATGCACCATATTCTTCTTTCCACGCTCCCGCACAACGGGCTTCGGGGTGAACCCCACGTTACTCTTGAGGTCACAAAAGAAGGAAATATTGAAATTCACTACTCGACGGCAAACACGTACTTCGGTCCATCGATTCAAAATCAAGTGGTGACTCCTTCCGATGCATTCCCAATTCTGACCCGGTACTTGCAGCATCTCTGGACCGAAACTGTAGCTGAGCCTATCCCTGAAAATCTTCGACGAGACGATTCCTGAGTGGCAGTCCAAGAGACAGTACATTGCTTCAGACCAGTGTAATAAAAGCAGGACACGCCACCTCTTAGGTCTAAGAGACGGGCGGCACGGGAGCCACGGCGACCACGCGACTCACGCTATCGACGATGATGACGATCATCACGGCCACTACGCTCGGCACGATGATCACGCTGGCGGTTGCCACGGCGATCATCATGTGGACGAAACTGGCACTTGAGGTGATCGATTCGCTGTCGGTGGCCTCAATTAATCCAAAGTATGCTGGCTAAATTATCTCTGCGATGGAAAATGGAAATACACTCTGTCCATGAAGCGCCACCATCCATTTTACCAAGCTCCTTCTGGAAACGTATTCGCCATAAAGATCACGAAAGACAAATGGGGATTTGTCCGTTTCTATCGGGGTCTGGCAATGTTTGTTTTGTCTCTCGTGAAGGATTCCTCCGAAAAGCCCGAAATTGACTGGAATAATCCTCCCGGGGGATGGGTCTTTTATTCCTTTGCTCCCGATAATGATCTAACGGAAACAGTTCTGTTGGGGAATGTGCCATTTGCAAATGCCGATGCTGAATGGGCACCGCCCTGCTTCAATCCTCCAGACATCATTGACAACTGTTACAAGGTACATTTTCGAGGCACCCTGAGGAGGGCCACCAAAGAAGAAACTAGCGACATGGCGCAGTGCATCACATTAACGCCTTCCAAGCTTCAGGCATTTCTACTGGAAAAGCTTCACAAGGGCGAGCTGCGCACCGTGAAAGATATTTGAGTCATCGGCCATGGTGGCAGCGCTTCGCTTCCAAACCGCCCCCGGCTGCGGCCTTTATGGGGCGGTTTGGCTTCGAAGCGCTTGGTTGTTTGCGTGCGTTTAGACCGCCGCTGTGAACTTCACCACGTTCTCGAGTTTTTGCGCCTCGTAGAACTCCAGCGGCAACGTCGCGACCGTGGCACCGCCAGCATAGGCGGCGTGGATCGCCCGGGATTCATGCCCGAGGTGATTCATGGCTTCGCGCTCAGGCATGCCCGCCGCGCGCGCCCGTTGCGCCCACGCGTAACGATATGAGTGCAGGCTACGTCCTTCTATCCCCAGCATGCGGCAGCGCCGGCAAAACTCGCTGGAACGCGTATTCGAGTTCCACGCGTTCACGCTGGGAAACAGATAGCCCTCGGCTGGTAACTGGAGCAGCAGCTTTTTTAGGGAGGGCCCGATGCGCAGGAGGCTTTCGCCACCGGACTCCTTGCCCGCGAGTTTGCGACGCCGAAAACGGATCGTTTCGTTCGCGAGATCGACCTGATTGGCATGCAGGCTGGCGATATCGGTTTGCGCACCGCCCGTTTCCCAGAGCATCTCGTAGTAAAGTTTCCGCTCAAGATTCCTCTCGCGGTCCACGATCCGGCGATGCTCGTCCTCCGTTATGGCGGTGAATTTTCTTTTCCGCACCTCGGGCCACGCGGCATCCGCCATCACTGGCATAAGCAGCCAGCCAAGATGCAGCGCGTAGTTGTGCAGTCGGCGCAGATAATGATGCGCCGAGTTTCCGGCCCGTTCGTGCTCGAGGACCGCCAGTAAATGCGCCGCCTCGGTGTCCATCAACGCCAGCCCGCGCAGATGAGCGAAAGGGCGGCTGCGGAACGCTGTGGCTTTCCGTTTGCGCGTCGATTCGACACCAGTTACCGAGTAATGCTCCATCACATCGGCCCATGTTCGCGTAAGCAGATCGGGCGACTTGGCCGAGAGATAGGCTTTGGCCATCGTCCGGTTGAGCTGCGGCTGAGCGGCCGCCTGGTTACGAGCCGCGAGCAGTTGTTTGGCCTGAGTACGATCGGACGTTCCGAGGCTTTCGGACCGTCCCGTGATTTTATCCCTCGCGTAAAAGTTACCGCCAGCGCGACGAAATATTCTGAATCTTTCCTGCATGATCTTGGCTCCAACGCCTAGAGCATGCAGGATTACGGCCTGCGACCGTGACGGAGCGCTGGCAGAGTTTCAGCGGAGCAGCCGCCGAGTTCTGCCAGAGCAGCGAAAGCAGTCGCAAATCTGGTCGCATTTGCGCCCAGAACGACGTTACCCGGAGCAGTTCCTTTTGATCTTCACTGTCTTATCAAAAGGCTCCGAAGGTAGCCGTCGACCTCCGGGCGACAGTCCCCGCCGATTCTCGCGCTCGGAGATCGCGGGCTACCCTCTGAAGCCGAAGCAAGCTTCGAGGAATTAGACCCAAGAGCTTAAAAACCTGATTGTAACTGCAAGTATGACTTCCGTACCATCCCGTGATGGCGAAAACCCTCAAGGACCTCACCGCGCAGGAAGTCCTCGCCCTCGCCATCCAGGCCGAGGAGGAAGACGGTCGCATTTACGCCGATCTCGCCGAGCGCGTCCGCAAGGACTACCCCGCCACCGCCCAATCCCTCCAAACCATGCACGACGAGGAGGACGGCCATCGCCATCGCCTCCTCACCCTCTACCGGGAACGTTTCGGCGATCACATCCCGCTCATCCGCCGCCAGGACGTCAAAGGCTTCATCTCGCGCAAACCGCTCTGGCTCAATGCCATCCTCACCGTCCCCATGATTCGCCGCGAAGTCGAAAGCATGGAGGAGGAGGCCCGCAATTTTTATCAGGTGGCCATTAACCAAACGGCCGATGTCGCCGCCCGGCAGTTGCTCGGTGACCTCGCTGCCGAGGAAAGCAAGCATTACGAACTCGCCGAGGAGATGGACGAGAAGCTGAAGGCTTCCGGTGCCCGCGAATCGGAAGATGCCTCCGAGCGCCGCCGCTTTGTCCTCCAAATCGTCCAACCGGGCCTGGCCGGACTCATGGATGGCTCGGTCTCGACCCTCGCACCCGTCTTCGCCGCCGCTCTTGCCACCCACAATAGCTGGGAGGCCTTCCTCGTCGGTCTCGCCGCCTCCGTGGGTGCGGGCATCAGCATGGGCTTCGCCGAGGCCATGTCCGACGATGGCGTCTTGAGCGGACGAGGCCTCCCTTGGATCCGCGGCGCCATTTGCGGCCTCATGACCACCGCCGGGGGCATCGGCCACACCCTCCCCTTCTTGATTTCCCATTTTTATCTCGCCATGTCCATCGCCGTCGCGGTGGTCGCCGTCGAACTCGGTGTCATCGCCTGGGTTCGCCATCGCTACATGGACACGCCTCTCCTCTCGGCTGCCTTTCAGGTCATCGTCGGGGGCGTGCTCGTCTTTATTGTCGGCATCCTCATTGGCTCGGCCGGTTAGTTGCCCCAAAGATTCGCTTGACATCCCCCTGCCTCCCTCCATAGTCGAAAGCTTCCTCTTTTCGCCAATCGTATCGTCCCCGCTCCCTATGAAACATACCCTCGTTCAAGACGCCCTTAAAGTCGTACACAGCCCCCAGGTTCTCGTGAACATCGTTTCCAAGCGGGTCCGCCAGCTCGGTCAGGGCTTTCGTCCTCTCGTCGCCTACGATCCTCGCTTGACCTTCATGGACGTCGCGCTCAAAGAAGTCGCTGAAGGCAAACTCGGTTTTGAAATGATTGAAGTACCTTCCGCCGCCGGAACCAGCACTACCGTGCCGGTCAAAAAAAGCCGCAAGGCCGCCGCCGCCTGATCGCTGGTTTTCTCTCGTTCCCAAGTTGTCCTTGGGAACGCCCTTGTCTGCGCAACGTCGTTGCTATCTCCCAACGGCCTCGCCTCAAATCCCTTGCGTCTAAATAGCCAGGATGGCCAGTCTGACCTAAATTTATAGGCCATTTAGGCCAATTTCACCCTCGCGCCGCTCCCTCCTGGACAGCCCCAAGCCCTACTTCTTGGTCACCGCCTCGCGCACTTCCTCCAGCGTCCCGGCCGACCCCAGCTTCACGTTCTTGGCCGCGATGAACTTGGCATACTCCTCAATGAAGACCTTGCCCGGCGGACGGAAATCGAAGGCCCCCGGATTGTCCCGGAAGAACTCGCGGTGCACCCGCGTCCAGACCAGCCGTCCATCGGTATCGATATTGACCTTGGTCACCCCCAGCTTCGCCGCCGGCAGGTACTCGTCCTCGTTCACTCCGCAGGCCGTCGGGTCGAGCGTTCCGCCCGCCTTGTTGATCCGCGCCACTTCCTCCTTCGGCACACTCGAGCTGCCGTGCATGACGATGGGCAGACCGGGCAGCTTCTTCTGGATCGCCTCGATCACCTCGAAGTGCAGCGACTGTTGGCCCTTGAACTTGTAGGCGCCGTGGCTCGTGCCGATCGCCGCCGCCAGGGAGTCGCACCCGCTCTTGGTCACAAACTCGACCGCCTCTTCGGGGTTGGTCAGGCACGCATTGCCTTCGTCCACACTGATGTCCTCCTCGACGCCGCCCAACATCCCGAGTTCCGCCTCGACGCTGAGGCCCTTGGCGTGGGCGCGGTCCACCACGCGCCGGGTGATGGCGATGTTTTCCTGAAGCGGATCGTGGGAGGCATCGATCATCACCGAGCTATAGAACCCGCTGTCGATACAGTCGTAACAAGTCTGCTCGTCGCCGTGATCGAGGTGTACCGCATAGATGGCCTCCGGGAAAATCTCCTCTGCACTGCGGATGATGGCCTCGAGCATCCGCTTGTCGGTGTAGCTGCGCGCGCCCTTCGAGAGCTGAATGATGAACGGCGCCTTCGAGGCCATGCAGCCCTTGAACAGCCCCATGGTCTGCTCGGCGTTGTTGATGTTATAGGCGCCAACGGCGAATTTGCCGTAAGCGACTTTGAAGAGTTGGGCGGTGGTGACGATCATGGTGAGGAGTTTCTCGGGTTGGGTTAAGGAGTCGAAGCTGGTTTTAAAGTAGGTGTGTCTTTGAAGCTAGTGCTGTGCCAGAGAGTAAATTACTTATAGATGGCGTGAGTTCCGATGTCGACGGAGCAGACCGTTTCGCCTTCGAGGTAAAAGACGGCGCGCAAATCGGCCTCGAGCACCATAGGATAGATCGGTTTTTAATATTGGGCGGAAAGACTATTGATGCGATGGGGGCCGAGCCTTGGATCAAAAGGATTCCTTTTGAAAATCGACCAAGCGAGGCGAACGCTTTCCTTTTGCTTGGAGGACAGGCGATAGAACTTTTTCCAAAAGGTTTCCGAGGCCCGATACCTGTAGCTCATGCCTCACCGGGAGGCTTCCGGGAGAGCGCAGTCTCCATCGGCACCGTCCGCCCCTGTGCAATGTCTTCCATCCCCTGGCGAAAGGACTCGGGAACCCACGACTCATCTTCGAGCAGAATAGCTTCAACCACCTGCCGACGCTGGTCGGGAGGAAGCGCCTTGAATTCGGCAATCAGTTGATCCGCACTCACAGGAAAAAGGGTAATCGAGCGATTCAAAAACTCTAGCGGCGATCATCCCCCGGCGATGGCGGGGACGATGCTGACTTCGTCACCGGCTTTGACGGGCGTTTCCTTTTCCTGGAGGAAGCGGACGTCTTCGCCGTTGACGTAGATGTTGACGAAGCGGCGGACATTGCCCTGCGCGTCGAGGAGCCGTTCGCCGATGCCGGGGTAGCGCTGGTCGAGACCGGAGAGAAGTTCCTGGATGGTTGCGCCCTCGACTTCGACGGTGTCGAGGTTGTCGGTGAGGGGACGGAGCGGGGTGGGGATGGAGACGGGGATGGGCATAAGATTTTCGATTAAGCGGCAGCGGCATGCAAGGCGGCGTCGTTGGCAACGAGGGCATCGAATTCGCGCAGGCTCGGGTTGATCAGGCGGGGCGCGGGGAGATGCGGAGCGACGGCCTCCGCTGTCTTCAGCCCGTGCCCGGTAATACAGATCACGATCGATTCGTTACGCGGAATCTTGCCGCTCTCGATGAGCTTTTTGCCGCAGGCAAGGGTCACGCCGCCCGCCGTCTCGGAGAAAATGCCCTCGGTTTCGGCCAGCAGCTTGATGCCGTCGACGATCTCCTCGTCGGTGACGTCTTCGCACGAGCCGTGGCTGGCGCGGATGGCGTTGACCGCGTAGTAGCCGTCCGCCGGAGTGCCGATGGCGAGCGACTTGGCGATGGTCTTCGGCTTGGGGACGGGGCGGATGATATCGGTCCCGGCCTTGAAAGCGGCGGAGATGGGGCTGCACCCGGTGGCCTGCGCGCCATAGACGGCAAAGGGTTGCTCATCGACGAGACCAACCTTGAAGGCTTCCTGGTACGACTTCGTCACCTTGGTGAGGAGGGAGCCGCTGGCCATGGGGATGACGGTGTGGCGGGGGACGCGCCAGCCGAGTTGCTCCAAAATCTCGAAGCCCATGGTCTTCGATCCCTCGGCGTAGTAGGGGCGTAGGTTGACGTTGACGAAGCCCCAGCCGTATTTGCCGGCGATCTCCGAGCAAAGGCGGTTGACCTGATCGTAGGGGCCGTGGATGCCGATGACCTGCGTGCCGTAGACGAGGCTGTTGAGGACCTTGCTTTGCTCCAAGTCGGCAGGGATGAGGACGTAGCTTTTCAGGCCAGCGGCGGCGGCATGGGCGGCGACGCTGTTGGCGAGGTTGCCGGTCGAGGCGCAGGCGACGATCTTGAAGTCGAGTTCCTTAGCGCGGGACAAGGCGACAGAGACGACCCGGTCTTTGAAGGAAAGGGTCGGGTGATTAAAGGCGTCGTTCTTGATGTAGAGTTCCTTGACGCCGAGGGCCTTGGCCAGTCGGTCGGCTTTGACCAGCGGGGTGAAGCCGGTCTCGAGGCCGACGGTCGGTTCGCCGTCGATCGGGAGGAGTTCCCGATAGCGCCACATGTTGTAGGGGCGCGCTTCGATGAGGGAGCGGGAAATGGAATGGCGGATGTGCTCGTAGTTGTAGTCGGCTTCGAGCGGACCGAAATCGAACTCGCAAACGTGGACGGCCTTTTTGGGGTACTGACGCCCACATTCGCGGCACTTGAGATAACTGAAAAATTCCTTGCCCATAGTTTCCCATCAAACTTATCGAGGATCGACCTCGACGAGCATTGGGACAGGAAATCGAGCGCCGTGTATACGAGTAGGCACTCGCTCCTTATCCTCCCCGGAGCCGACCGCGTTATGCGGCCCGTCCCGAGCTGGGTTTGGCACCTGGACGATAAGGAGATTTCGGATGAAATGTCCTTACCCGGTTGCCGCGGTTTCATAGGGCCAGCCCCTCCACCGCTCTCGATAAGTTGAGTCGAATGTAGGAGATGCACGACAAATGTCAAGCATCTGCGTGACGAGTAATACCGCTTCTCAAATAAAGAACTCCGTCGCAAGCAGCGGGGTATCGGGGAAGGAAAGGCAGACCGATCCGTCGCGCGGAGTGCGACGGCTATCTTCTGAAATGCCCCGGAGCTTGCTCCGGGGTTCTTTGCTTGCAATTAGATAAGTGGAATAAGGGTTGTGCTTTGCTCCCAAGAGGCAGAAGATAGTCGTGTTGTCATGGCTCATCGTGGGCCGGGCCAACGATTGGGCGGACCGAGCTTACGTCCGCATGCGCCGGGCCGCAGTCGGTAAGCGTCGTGGAAATGCCCCACGTGCAATCGAACCATGAAACTCCGCATCCAACATCGAACGACCTACCGCTATGCGGAGAAGGTGATGTTCGGCCCGCACCGGATGATGGTGCGACCGCGCGAGGGGCACGATATCCACATCGAGAGCTCGGTGCTGGAGGTCACTCCGGCCCACTGGATCGACTGGATCCGGGATGTTTACGGGAACAGCATCGCCGTGGTGAACTTCAGCGAGCGGGCCTCGGAACTAATGGTTTTCAGCGATCTGGTCCTGAATCATTTCGAGTCGAACCCCTTTAATTTTCATCTCGAAGCTGGGGCGGTCGGTTATCCGTTCGCGTACGATCCGGAGACCGCGCTGCAACTGAACGCGCTTATTCAACAGGCCTATCCGGCCGATGCGGGGCGCGTTCGGGAGTGGCTGGGTCAATTTTGGCGCGAGGGACAAACGACCGACACGCTGAGCCTGCTCCAACAGATCAACGGCCACATCTATCGCACTTTCAAGTACCAGGTCCGCAACGAGGAGGGGGTGCAGACGCCGACGAAAACGCTGGAAACGAACAGCGGCTCGTGCCGGGACTTCGCCACGTTGTTCATCGAGGCGTGCCGGTGTCTCGGCCTGGGGGCGCGCTTTGTCAGCGGCTACATCTTGAGCGGGGGCGCCACCGGCATCGGCGCCTCGACCCATGCCTGGGCGGAAATCTATCTGCCGGGCGCGGGGTGGAAGGGGTTCGACCCGACCCTGGGGCTGCTGACGACTTCCCAGCACGTCACCGTAGCGGTTTCGCGACATCCGGAAAACGCGATGCCGATTTCCGGTTCCTTTACCGGTCCCCCGAGCGCTTTTTTGCATGTGGAGGTCAATGTCCGCGTTGCGGATATCGGCCTGACGCAAAGCCAGGCCGGGACAACTTTACAACAAACGCAGGTCGCTCGGGTAATCGCATAACGGAAGGCACGCATATGATCGTCAGTCCATGGTTCTCCACCGAAGTAGAAGAAGCCCCGGTCAAACCGCCGGTGCATCACCACAACACCTCGTGCAAAGCGGGCAAGACAATCGAGAAGAATCACCATCGCTACGGGACGGATAACCGGCCGCTGTGCAAGCAGTGTGCGCGGCTGGATGCGGTGGGGAAGTAAGGCTGGCAGCAGGGGTGCAGCGCGAAACCGATCCGCTACCTGTGCTGTTTCCTTTTTCTCCGATTTTGCTTAGGCTCCCGCGAGATGAATCCGGATGAGAACAAAAAGCGTATTAAGGCGCAATCTCACGGCGATCAATTCGTTGAGGACGTCCGGGCCAAGCTGAGCCGGCATCTCGAACGGCAAAAGAAAAGGGGAATTGAGTCCAAGCCCGGAAAACTGACCATTATTCAAATGCCCAGAAAAGAAGGGGCTCCGACTTATGAAGAAATAATGGCCAAGTTATTGGCGGAGCGAAAGAATCCGCCTTTGCCCGGACCCCATCCCAAGTTGCTGATCGACGCCTTAGTACGTGACTATCTGACTCCCTATTTAAAAGGACTGGGTTTTCGTAAGAAGGCGCGCCGGTTCTGGCGGGACCAGGGTGAAATCGTCGAGGTCGTCACCGTCTGGAAATACGAGCATAACGATGCGTGGCAAGGAGGATTCGCCATCGAACTCGGTGCCTATTGGAAAAAGTACCATATGCTTATCCCGTTGACTCCCGTGACGCTTGGCCCATGCTTGCTGGATGGCCCGACCGGGTTTCCCCAAGACATTGAAAGAGTTTCGTGAGCAGTTTTCTCAGGAGGACGCATGCTTTGCTTACCTCGGGCAGAGCC
>CAJCII010000070.1 GCA_903970335.1 Bacteroidota bacterium
CCCCGGCGGCCTGAAGGAAAACGCCACCAGCTTCCCCGCCTCGCTCCTGAACCTCCTGCCCAACGACGTCGACGCCAACGTCACCAAGCTCGTCGCCATCACCCGCCCCAGCCTCTACGAATTACTCCCCTTCGACGAGCCCCACTGGGAATGCGTCGCCGCCAACGCCAGCCGCACCCGCCTCTCCGCCCAGGACGTCCTCAGCGTCGGCTCCTGGGCGCCCTACTGGCCCAGCCCCGAACTCGAACGGCGCGTCTTCCTCGACGACTGGCTCAAAAAACGACAGGCCGAGGGCCGCATCCCGATCAACCCGCCCGACTGGGAATTCTGCCAGGACCCCGATCTCCGCGCTCTCCAGAAAATCCTCGCCCAAGTCCGCGACTGGCGCCTGCGCATGGGCAGCCTCAGCTACACCGACACCCTCCTCACCTCCCCCGGCGAAGCATCGCGGCTCAAAGTGGTCGTCGGCACCGGACTCAAGACCCCCACCGGCGTCATCACCGAGGGCGCACACGACTTCTCCCTCGCCCGCTACACTTACGAACCCGACAACGACGGCGACGAAACCGTCACCGCCTCCAGCGTCCTCGACGATCTCCACCCCGACCCCGCCAACGTCAAACTCCTCACCGGCGTCACCCACGGCAAGCTCGTGACCGACAACCAGTTCCTCACCTACCTCTACGGCGAACTCTCCCGCGAACCTCTCGTCAAAAGCCGCGACACCACCACCGTGTCCCGCACCTCGGGCGAGACGGTACCGTAATCCCCCCCCTCGCCCGGGGATTCTCCCCGCGCCCACCTGGGATGCCCCTCCGGCGCTGACGCCGTCATCATCATTTTTTGCATTGACGCACTGAAAAGTATGCGATCATAATCAATTCAGTTTAAGGCTCATCATGGCTCAGGGCATCATCAAGTGGTTCGACAATAAAAAGGGCTTCGGCTTCATCGCGCAGGACCAGGGCGGTCAGGATGTCTTCGTCCACTTCTCCGTCGTCCAGGGAGAAGGCTTCAAAACGCTGGACGAGGGCGACCGCGTCGAGTTCGAAGTGACCCAGTCCGACAAAGGCCTCAAGGCCTCCAGCGTCACCAAGTTGTAACAGATTTTCTGTTAATAAAAGCGCTGTCATCCTGAGCGGAGGCGAGGTGCTGCGCACGGCAGCTTTTTTGCACAACGTTACTGCCCTCCGCAGGAGCGAGCCGCAGCCTTTTCCTCGGCAGTAAAACTGCCGCTGGCAATACGTCATTCTGAGCGAAGTGAAACGGAGTCGAAGAACGAAGGACCTGCCCCGACCAAGCACGGCCATGATGAAAACGGGCTACGTCTACATCTTGAGCAGCCATTCACGCCGGCTTTACGTCGATGTAACGAGTAATCTGGAAGGTGGCGCGTAGGATTACAAACAGGGTGTAATCGAAGGCTTCACTTAATTACTCGCGTACTTCACCGAGCAACCGTACGGCCGGGCCGTCGAAACCGTCACCGGCTTGCCCGCCATCGATTCATCCAGCGCCGCCGTCACATAATTTGTCGCCGTGGGAATATCGGCCGCGTCCGGCGACGGCTTGTTGTCGATCCCACCCGCGTAAATCAGCACGCCCTTCGGATCGATGACAAACATCTGCGGCGTGTTGCGCGCGCCGTAGACATGCCCCACTTTTCCGTCGGGATCGAGCAGCGTCACCGTCGCCGCCACATTGTTCGCCTGCACGTACGAGGCCACATCGGCCACCGTCTGGTAGCCATCCAGGCCCGGCGCGCTCGAATTGATCCGCAGCCACGCCACGCCCTTGGCCGTCTCCGCCTTCTGCAGCGCCTGCATCGTCCCCGAATCATAAAACTTATGTACAAACGGACAGTTCGGATTCGTCCATTCCAGCACCACGTACTTCCCCGCGTAATCGGCCAGCGAATGCGTCTTCCCATCTCCGCCCGTCAGCGTGAAATTCGGCGCCGACTGCCCCACCGTTGCCGATGATGGGGAAAATTCCGCTGCCATGGCCAGACTCAAAACCGCTCCCGCGCAAATCGCATAAAATAGAAATGTTCGCATACGATTATAGACCCCTTTCGCGCTCCGAAGTTTCATTAATTTCGTGTAAGCCAACCCCTTCCACTGCAACCCTGTCCCTTCCTTCTGCGTTCTCAGTTCTGCGTTCTCAGTTCTGCCTTCTCCTCCCCAATCCTGTAAATCTTGTTAATCCTGTCCAAAACTCCCCCTCAAAAATTCCGTGATTCCGTTAATTCCGTCAAAATCTTCCCCATCTTCATCTCATGTCCTTCATGTTCCTCCTGTCTAAAACTCCCCTCACAAGCTCCCCACCGCCCCCAGCACGATCCCCGGCGTCAGCACCTCCGGCAAAACCTGCGGCGCATCCTTATCCTTCGGCGAATAAAGAAGATAAAGCGGCACCCCGTCCCGATGGTACTTCTGCAACTCGCCGGCAATGGCCGCATCGGCGTGGGTCCAGTCGGCCCGAAAGAGCGCGACGTTTTTCTCCGCGAACGCCTGCTTCACCGCCCCCGTGTCCAGCGCCACCCGCTCGTTCACCTTGCAGCTCAGGCACCAGGCTGCGGTGAAATCGACGAAAACAGGGCGATTTTGCGCCAAGGCTTGCTGGACGGCATCAGGCGACCAGGGTTGCCAGCCGCTTGCCTCCCCATCCGCGTTCGACCCCACTTGCGGCGGCGTGGCGCCCGCGAGCGTCACGCCCCAACTCACCGCGCCAATCAGGATCGCCAGAGCCAGGACCCCGGCGGCCAGCCGCGTCGGAGTCGAGTGCGTCGGCACGTTCCAACGCCCGTAAATCCACGCCGCCAGACTCGCCAGCAAAAGCACCGCCAGCAGACTCGGGATCTGGTCCCCACCCACCAGCGCCCCGAAAACATAAATCAGGAAAATCACCGTCGCCATCAGCAGGAAACCCATGAACTGCCGGAACGCCTCCATCCACGCCCCCGGCTTCGGCACAAAACGGAGCGCGCCCGGAAAAAACGTCAGCAGCAGATAGGGCGACGCCATCCCCAGCGCCAGAAACGTGAAGACCAGCAGCGCGATAAACGGCGATTGCTGCGCGGCAAAACCGAGCGCCGACCCCATGAACGGCGCGGTGCAGGGCGTCGCCGCCACCGTCGCCAGCGCGCCGTTGAGAAACGAGGAGGTCAGGCCATGGAACCGCCCCGCCGCCCGCGCATCCAGCCCCACCAGCGACGCGCCGATTTCAAACACCCCCAGCAGGTTCAACCCCAGCAAAAAGAACAAAAAGATCAGCACCAGCACGAAACCCGGCGACTGCATCTGGAAACCCCAGCCGAGATGATTTCCCGCCGCCCGCAAAAACAACAATAACCCCGCCAGCGCCCAAAACGAAACCACCACCCCCGCCGTGAACGCCGCACCCTGAATCCACGCCGCCTTCGGATTATCCCCCGCGTGCTTCATCAGCGAAAAAACCTTCAGCGACAGCACCGGCAACACGCACGGCATCAAATTCAAGATCAACCCGCCCAGCAACGCCCCCCCCAACACCACAATCAACAGCGGCTGCGCCGTCGCAGCTCCGTAGGTAGCCGCCGCTGTCCCTCGCGGCGCTGCAGTCGGCTGCACCTGCCCACTCGACACCGGCGTCGCCATCGTCGGAATCTCATTCGGACTTCCCTTCGTACTGAAAGCGGAAATGTAAACCGCCCTCGCGTCACCGATTAGTGGCTGATCGGAAACAAGAACCCCGCTCAGCGTGTCTGGCTTCTCGCCATTTTGCTCGAGCGGAATCCAGAGATTGAACTGCGATAATTTTTGCTTCGGATCGGGAGCGAATTTTTCGCCGTGTGTATCCAGTACATTGGGCTGCTCGGCAAAAAAATGAAGAGACCCCAAAGGCTGCTCGGAAATTCCGTTCTTTTTTTCAAACATGACCTCCAACGCTGGCCCTGCATTTCCACCGAGCACGGGAGGGGTTCCATACGCTCCCATCACTGTCCAAACCGTATTCTCCACCGGCAACCGCGCCCGCGCCGCCGCAAAAAAATCCGAATTATCCGCCGGCAACCGCAAATTCATCGACCCCGAATCCAGCGTCGTCGACAGCTCCGCCTTCCCCGGAATGCACTCCTCCTGGCACACCAGCCACGTCGCCTTCGCCTTCACGTCGAAATGCCGCGGCAGCTCCCCCGTTGCGGGCGGCGTAATCGTCGTCAGTAGATACACATCCCCCCCGTACCCATACGTCATCAGCGGCCCCATCGCATGCTTCTCCGGCACCGGCCACTCGACCGGCCCCGCCGTGAAACCCGCCGGCAGCGTCCACGAAATCGTCGTCGCCAGCCCCGCATCCCCCGGATTGATCCAGTACGTGTGCCACCCCGGGTCCATATGCAAATGCAACGCCACCGAAAACGGCTTCCCTGCCTCCACCGTCGTCACCTCCGGAATCAGCTCCGCCGTCACATGCGGCTGCGCCACCGACGGGCTCGCCCCCTCCGCCGAAGCCTCGATCGGCTCCGATCCCCGCACCGCGATTCCCGCCCCCAGCAGCACCCATAGCAAAATCCGCATCATCGTAGTCACTTTGGTCACTATAACGTCCGACGCCCCGCCCGCCATTTTGTTCCCGTTAAAATCGTGTAATCGCCTCAACATAGCGGCAACTTCCTGTGCGCAGCGCAAACTCCCAATGTAGCTGCGCACGGGGACCGTCGCTCGAATCTGCGTTCCTGGAGGGCGAGGCGCCTGCCGAGCCGCCCGAGCGCAGGGAGCCATCCCGTCCTCAAAATAAAAGCCCCTCATCCCTCCCCAGCCGCGGCAGCCAGCTGCGCCCCGAGCGCTGACGAAGAGGTTGTCGAAGCATCGGTTCAGCCTTCCAAGCCTCTGACCCAGTACTCTTGTTCCGTGAACGTGGGACGATTCCACTGGCAGCATTTCGCCGAAGACGGCATGATCGCGCCGTTCATTTATGACGCACAGCAAAGTCGAGTTTCTCTGGGTCAACACGCCGAAGGCCCTCGACTACTTCATCACCACCCTGCGCGGCTACTTTCCCCTCGCGCTCGACACCGAGGCCGACAGCCTCCATCACTACCGCGAGAGCGTCTGCCTCATCCAGGTCACCCACGCCGAGCAGCATTTCCTCATCGACCCGCTCGACACCTTTCCCCTCGACGAACTCTGGCCGCCCACCAGCCGCCACACCTGGATTCTCCACGGGGCCGACTTCGATCTGCGGATGCTCCGCCGCGCCGGTGCGCCGGAACCGCAGGGCGTCTTCGATACCATGCTGGCCGCGCAGCTTCTCGGGCTGAAGGCCTTCGGCTACGGCGCGCTCGTCGAGCAGTTCTGCGGCATCGTCTTGAACAAGGGCAGCCAGAAGGCCGACTGGTCGCGCCGCCCCCTCTCGCAGGCCATGCTCGACTACGCCGTGCAGGACACCCAGTACCTCGAACCGATCGCCGAGGCGCTGGGCAAGCTCCTCGACGACAAGGGCCGCCGCGCCTGGCACGAGCAGTCGTGCGCCCGGGTCGTCGCCTCCAGCCGCATCGTGCGGGAGGACGATCCCGAGAACGACTGGCGCATCTCCGGCTCCGCCCTCCTCTCGCCCCACGCGCAGGCCATCGTGAAGGAACTCTGGCACTGGCGGGAGCGGGAGGCCGAGGCCGCCGACCTCCCCGTCTTCAAGGTGCTGCACAGCGAGCTGCTCCTCGACCTGGCCGTCTGGTGCGCGGAGCATCCGCGGGTCCCGCCCATGGGCGCACCGTGCTGGCCCCGGCGCAGTTCCCCGGGGCGGAGCGAGAGCCTGGCCGAGGCCATCGAACAGGGGCGCAATGCCCCGCCGATCCCGCGCCTGCCGAGGCCGGAGCGTCCCCCGCGGGACAAGGACGCCGAGGTCCGCATGGAGAAGCTCCGGGTGCACCGGGACGCCGTGGCCGCCGAGCTGGCCCTCGACCCGACCGTCATCGCGCCCAAGTCGACCCTGCAGGAGGTCGCCCGGCAGCCCGAGACCGCCGCCGACCGGCTGATCGCGGAGCACCGGTGGTGCCCCTGGCAGTGGGAGCTGCTGCGGACGGGGCTCGTTCAGGCGTAAACTGGCCTAAATGTGCTATTAAATTAGGTCAGACTGGGCATTTAGTGGAAGGCGCTGGAGGAGAGGAACTTGGAGTGTTGACTTTTTGAGGGCGGGAGGGTTTGGGACGGAATTACTAAATTGGGGCCGAGATTAACGGAATTCTGACGGGATTTTTGTGGAGCAACGGGAAGCCGAGAATGCGGCTTGCTTTCTGCAAGGCTTTGCTAACCTGCGACTTGTATCCTAATGCAACGTAAAGTGCACCTCTCCCTTTTCTCCCACCCGGTCGAAACCATGTTTCCTAAGCACCCCGCTCCGCTTGTGCTGCAAGTTGGGAGAGCTTCATGCCCAGCGCCTTGGCGACCCGCTCGGCCACGTCGATGCCCGGGACGCGCTGCCCCCTTTCCAGCAAGCCAATGTACGTCGGGTGGACATCGGCTTTTTCGGCCAATGCCTCTTGCGACAGCTTCTTGGCGAGTCGGTGCTTTTTGACCAATGGCCCAAATACTGCGGATAATCCCTGCCGTGGCACAAATAAGCCTCGCAAGCCACCCCATTACAGAGCCACAGACAATAGTCTTCTCGCTTCATTGATAAACCTTGACCCAAATAAACAGTCAGTCTAACTCTCGGGAGTCTAAGAACTTGAGGCACTGTACGATCCTTGTTTATGAGAATATTGCGATCCTCACTAATAGCTGCCCAACGTGGCGAAGCGCTCAAGATGAAACCTGCGCTTTTTGTATTCACTTGTGTGTTATTTTTTGTTCGGCTGCTTTGCGCCGACCCAGCCGAGGCCAACTCATCAAAAGATGAGGGCGTTATCATACTTGGCGAGATACCTGGTCAGTCGGCACCCGCAAACATTTCATTCGCAACTATCCAGTGGGTAGACTATGGCGCTGGTTTTGTTATTGATTCAAACGGAACACGGACATCGTTTCTTAATCGAGCGGTGCGGGCTATCATTTATTATGACCGTGATTATTACTCGCAGATCGATCAGATGCGAACTTCGTCATTTTTCGATCAGGGCATTAAGAACAAAGAAATAGTTATTGATGTTAACGCGCCTCATCTTACAAGCGATGATTTACCGACAATACAAGGACAAATAGAAGCGCTGAAGTTTATGCTAGAAGTTAATGAATCGGCCGATGCCCTTATTAAACCAAGCCTTGCCGTATTAAACGACGACGTCGATCACCTTTCAAACAATCAACAATTGGTAAACGGACAATGGATGGCACAAGACGCCATCCTGCCACCTGGAGAAACCTTGGGCAATTACGTCCATATGCTTATCCCGTTGACTCCCGTGACGCTTGGCCCATGCTTGCTGGATGGCCCGACCGGGTTTCCCCAAGACATTGAAAGAGTTTCGTGAGCAGTTTTCTCAGGAGGACGCATGCTTTGCTTACCTCGGGCAGAGCC
>CAJCII010000071.1 GCA_903970335.1 Bacteroidota bacterium
GGCTCTGCCCGAGGTAAGCAAAGCATGCGTCCTCCTGAGAAAACTGCTCACGAAACTCTTTCAATGTCTTGGGGAAACCCGGTCGGGCCATCCAGCAAGCATGGGCCAAGCGTCACGGGAGTCAACGGGATAAGCATATAGCCTGATTTTCCCGTCTTGGTATTGGCAACACATGATTACCTCAACGATTGTTACCGCGCTTATTTTCGACTGCGTCATTCTGGGACTACATTTTTATTCTTCGCGCAGGCATCCTAAAAAGTAGATTTCAAATAAGGTCACACCTCCTTTTCTAGTTTTTCGTTCACGCTTAGAGCCTGTTTGCGCGGTGTAACGGCAACCTTAATCCGTAATCTTGCAGTAGAAAACGCCACGATCTTCGTCGACCCAGAATTGTGGTTCGTAGCTCACGGAACCGTTGCCCGCTTTGAGGCCGTGCGCGATCTTGTCGATATCGAACCAGGGCGCTTTTCCGACCATATCGCCGACTTCCGGCGGAGGCGTGCGGTCGAGGGGGACAAGAGGCCGGTCAAGCCGGGGAAAGCCATTATGCAGGTCGTTCATCTCGAAAACGGTTTGCACGTGGCTTTTGCACACCTCGACGGGAGCCTCAAACCGAACGAGAATCTCCAGGGCCTGCAAGCCACCGGAGGCCACGACAAACTGTACCTTCCGCGCGGAATCGGGCAGAGGAATGGGGCAGTCCTCCTGCCGCGCCTGCTCGACGGTCAGGGGCGTGGCATAACGATCGACCTCACGCGGTCCCATCATAGAGATGAAAGCTGCATCAAGCGCCCCGCAGACGATAAAGGACGAGACGGCACCAACGAGCGTGGCCCAGAGCGCTATTTTCAAATAATGCGGTCGGCTCCCCGAGCGCAACAGCCCGATCAGAAAGGTAATCGCGAATCCCGGCAGGAACAAAAAAACCAGCGGTTCAATCCGAAATAGATTCATGGATTTCTCCTATGCGCTCGCCGGAAAACAGATTAAGCACTTGCCTTTGGAGATGTCATGGTTTATCTAAACGTCATGCAGATCGCCGCGCTGTCGCTTCGACTTACGCTTCTTCTTCCGGGCCTCACGGGTTCGGTGGAAGCGATCTGACGTAGTTATTTCGCTGTAAGACCACCAACCCCGACGGCCCCGCCAAAACGAGCGGCCTCGGGGCTTCTTCTTTTCGGCGTGGCCGTCTCCACCAAAAACCATACACTGACCGAGACTACCCAGCGCGACGGACCCAAGCCGTCGCTCCCCTGAAAGAACATATGACCACCCAGAATCCGAAGTACCGCCCCTTCCCGGCGGTGAAAATGACCCACCGCGCGTGGCCCGACCGCACGATCGACCGTGCGCCGACCTGGTGCAGCGTCGACCTGCGAGACGGCAACCAGGCGCTGGCCGTGCCGATGAGCGTCGAGGAAAAGCTCGAATTTTTCGACTTGCTGGTGAAGCTGGGGTTCAAGGAGATCGAGATCGGGTTCCCGTCGGCCTCCCAGATCGAGTTCGATTTCACCCGCCGCCTGATCGAGGAGAAGCGCATCCCGGACGATGTCTGGGTGCAGATGCTGGTCCAGTCGAAGGAAGAGCTGATCGCCCGCACCTTCGAGTCGATCCGGGGCTGTCCGCGTGCCATCGTGCACTTGTACAACTCCACGTCGCCCGCCCAGCGGCGGATCACCTTCGGCATCGACAAGCAGGGCGTAATCGACATCGCCGTGCGCGGCACGAAGCAGATCAAGTCGCTGGTCAAGAGCGTGCCGGGGACGCACATCCGCTTCCAGTATTCGCCGGAAAGCTTCTCGGCCACGGAGGTCGATTTCGCGCTGGAGATTTGCGAGGCGGTCGGCGAGGCCTGGGGCTATACCGAGGAAGACCCGGTCATCTTCAATCTCCCCGCCACGGTCGAGATGTCGACCCCGAACCATTACGCCGACCAGATCGAATGGTTCATCACCCATCAGAAGCACCCGAAGCGGGCCATCATTAGTCTCCACACGCACAACGATCGCGGGACCGGGGTGGCTGCGACGGAGCTGGGCCTGATGGCCGGGGCGACGCGGGTGGAGGGAACGCTCTTCGGCAACGGCGAGCGGACCGGCAACGTCGATATCGTCACGCTGGCGCTGAACCTGTTCACGCAGGGCGTCGATCCGAAGCTCGATTTCAGCGACCTGCGCGCCGTCCGCGATCTCTACGAGCGCTGCACCAAGCTGGATGTGCCCTTGCGCCTGCCTTACGCTGGCGACCTGGTCTTCACGGCCTTCTCCGGCTCGCACCAAGACGCGATCAACAAGGGGCTGAAGGACCGCGTCGCGCATCCGGACTGGCCGTGGGAGGTCCCCTACCTGGCCATCGATCCGCACGATATCGGACGCAACTACCGCGCCATCATCCGCATCAACAGCCAGTCGGGCAAAGGCGGAGTCGCCTACGTCATGGAGCAGGAATTCGGTTACGTCCTGCCCAAGGCGATGCACCGCGACTTCGGCCGGATTATCAACCGCGTGGCCGACGAGCGGGGCGAGGAATTGCCGCCGGAAGACATCCTGGCCTTGTTCAAGCAGGAGTACCTGGACCGCGAATCGCCGCTCTCTTTTCAGGGCGTCAGCAAAATGGTCCCGACCGGCGACGGCGTCGACTGCATCGTGCGGGTGAAGCAAGGCGGCAACGTGCACCAGATCCGGGGTCGCGGAAACGGTCCCGTGGCCGCCTTTGTCCATGGGTTGAACGAAAGCGGAGTCGTGGATCCGTTCGAGGTCGTCTCCTATTCCGAGCACTCCCTGGGCAGCGGCGCGGAGGCGAAGGCCGTGGCCTACTTCGAGATCAAGTCGGGCGCGGGACCGACCATCTTCGGCGCGGCGACCGATACGAACATCGAGTTGGCGTCGCTCAAGGCAGTGCTCAGCGCGCTGAATCGTCGGGCTGCATAAGCGGCCTCGGCGGAGCCTTACTCATCGTCGATCGAGACGCTCAGAAGGACGATCTCGCCGGTGCCGGGAGGAAAGGCCAGCGCGATCGTCTTGTCGGAGTGCGGGGTGAGACCTCCGATTTTAGCGGTGAGCGTTTCCGCCCCATCGCCAGCCTTGGGCCCCGGCATCGGATAATAGGTTCCCCGGAACTTGCCGAAATCGGAGATGAAGACGAGCCATTTCCCTTTGGCGATTTTAAACGCCTTCCAGGCATTGAAATCGATTTTGTTCGGTACGTTGCGGTACTCTTTTTCATCGTCCGAGAAGGAAAAATCGCTGGAGACCGTATAGGTGATGGTCATCACGGCACTGCCTCCCTGGCCATGAAAGTCCTGCACGACTTTCGTCCACTTATCCGGCTTGAGTGGAATGACCAGCCCATTGGCGGCATCGGTCAGGGCCTGACCGCCGGGGTTATCGCTCGCATAATCCGACAGGGACTTTCCGTCGCCGTGCCAATAGCTCTCGCCTTCGGAAAAATCGCCGTTCTTCAGCCAATTATCGGCCCAAAGCGCTTGGGTGGAAATCGCGAGCAAGAAGGCCAGGGTGAGCTTTTTCATAAGCGGTTGGATTTCACTTCGCCAAATAAAATGGCCTTTAGTTACTTTCGATCGAAACGTTCAGTAAAACGATCATTCCCTTGCCCGGCGGAAACGCCAGCATGATCGTTTTGTCCGAGTCCGCATCGAACCCGCCGATTTTTTCCTTTACCGTCTGCGGCTCGCCGGGTTTGGGCTTCGGTTTAAAATCGAAATTATTTTCATGATACGCGCCCATGTCGGTGATGAAAACAGCCCACGATCCCTTGGGAATATTAAAGTCCCACCAGCCTCCGAAATCTATTTGATACGGCACATTCTGGTAATACTCGGGCTTGTCCGAGAAGGAAAAATCCTTGGAAACCATGTAGGTGATCTTCAGTGTCCCCTCGGATTCCTTGTTCCTGAAATCCTGCCGGACCTTGGTCCAGAGCGTATTTTTTAGTTCGACGATCAGCCCTTTGCTCGTGATCGGGTCCGCCGCGCCGTCCATGGCACTGTCTTCGGCATAATCGGAAGGAACCTTGCCGTCGCCGATCCAGTCGGTATTGCCATCGGAAAAATCGCTGTTTTTGAGCCAACTATCGGCCCAGAGCGTTTCAGTGGAAAGAACGAGAAAGATAACCAAGGTAAGTTTTTTCATAACCTGAGTTATATCGTCTTATCACGCGGCAGGCCTTTGCCAAGAGTTAACTACGACCGGCGTTCCCAATAATTGGGATGGCGGCTGGAATGGGCAATAGCGAGTATGCGAATTTTTGTGCCTTCAATCCGATAGTAAATTCCATAGGGAAAATGAGAGACGATGCAGCGGCGTACGTCCTTGAAATACTTCGGCTATCGTTTGGGTGACCGGGAGATTTCACGAATGGAATTTTCCACCTCATTGAGAAAACGTTCGCCCAAGCCCGGTGCTTGCTTTGAATAATAAACCGAAGATTCGAACAACTCCTTTCGGGCTGCGCGATTGTAATGGGCGGTCAGCATCCGATCCAACGGCGTGCTTCCGCCATGACTTCCTCATGGGAATAACACGAGGAGGGATCGGCTGACATTTCTCGATCACGGCGGAGTAACTCCTGCCGAAAAGCCTCTTCATCTTCAGCGACGTCCAAAGGATGATTCTCCAAACTGCTCCAGAGCAATTACGCCAGATCGACCCTTTGTTCGACGGGAAGGGCCAGAGCCAGTTCCTTGAGTTACGCGATGCTCATAGAGGAATGGCTAATCAATCTCCCTGAGACGTCAATCGGAGATCGTTGAAGAATCGCTTTGATTCGCATCGCGCAAGTAATAATCCACATAGCCGATCACTTCGCGCGGTAACGAGTAGAAATCGCGAATGCTCCAGTAAGGCGCATGACTGGTGTAGAGGGGCCTGATGCCGAACTTCGAGAAGGCCAGTTGGCAACGGGGCATGTGAAAATACTGGGAAATGATGAGCACGCTGCCGAGATGCTTCTGTTGTAGAAAATGGGCGGTATTTTGCGCCGTGTGCCACGTCGTGTAACCTTCGTTATCCTCAAAAATCGCATCACGGGGAATGCCCTGTGCTTCGAGGTAGCTGCGCATGACAACCGGTTCGTCGTAGCCTTCCTTGCCGTGGCCGCCGCTGACCGGAATGCGTTTGAAATAGCCTTGGCGATAAAGTTGAACGGTATGGTCAAGGCGTGCCTTCAGCATCTCGGAGGGGGTGCCATCGGGCCGAACCTTGTTGCCGAGTACCACCGCCAAGTCGGCCTGATGCGGTTTGTCGTACAACCCGGCGATGGCTATCACGACTGAGCCGATCAACAGGAAGAGTAAACCGGCAGCGACAGTTAAAACGATTATACGGCGGAAAATGAAGATCACCTAAAAGGATCGAGAAGCGGGTTGATTTTATGACAATCAATCACGGCGCAAGATAAACATCGCTCCCCTTCTCCGCAAATTCCTTCGCTTTCTCCTGCAGCCCCTGAGCCAGCGCTTCCTGCTCCGCAACGCCCTTTTCGGCGGCGTACTTGCGCACATCTTCCGTAATTTTCATCGAGCAGAAGTGCGGCCCGCACATCGAGCAAAAATGGGCCGACTTCGCCCCCTCCTGCGGTAGCGTTTCGTCATGGAAAGCACGGGCCTTCTCCGGGTCGAGACCAAGATTAAACTGGTCCTCCCAGCGGAACTCGAACCGCGCCTTGCTCAGCGCATTGTCGCGCGCCGATGCCCCGGGGAAACCCTTCGCCACGTCCGCCGCATGGGCCGCGATCTTGTAGGCGATCACGCCCTCGCGCACGTCGTCCTTGTTCGGCAGCCCGAGATGTTCCTTCGGCGTAACGTAACAGAGCATCGCGCAGCCGAACCAGCCGATCATCGCCGCGCCGATCGCACTGGTGATGTGGTCGTAGCCGGGCGCGATGTCCGTCGTTAACGGCCCCAGCGTGTAGAACGGCGCTTCGGCGCACTGCTTCAGCTCCAGCTCCATGTTTTCCCGGATCAACTGCATCGGCACGTGGCCGGGCCCCTCGATCATCACCTGGCAATCGTGCTTCCACGCCTTCTGCGTCAACTCGCCCAGCGTGGCCAGTTCGGCCAGTTGCGCCTCGTCGTTCGCGTCCGCCCCCGCACCGGGGCGTAGTCCGTCCCCCAACGAGAACGAGACATCGTACGCGCGCATAATCTCGCAAATCTCGTCGAAATGGGTGTAGAGAAAGTTTTCCCGGTGATGCGCCAGGCACCACTTGGCCAGGATCGAGCCGCCACGGCTCACGATCCCGCACATCCGCCGCGCCGTCATCGGCACGTAGCGCAGCAACACGCCCGCGTGGATGGTAAAGTAATCGACCCCCTGCTCCGCCTGCTCGATCAGCGTATCGCGATACAGGTCCCAGGTCAGTTCCTCGGCCCGTCCGCCGACCTTCTCCAGCGCCTGATAAATCGGCACCGTACCGATCGGCACCGGCGAATTGCGGATGATCCACTCCCGCGTCTCGTGAATATTCTTTCCCGTGGAGAGGTCCATCACCGTGTCCGCGCCCCAGCGGATCGCCCACGTCATCTTTTCGACTTCCTCCTCGATCGACGACGCCACGGCCGAATTGCCAATGTTCGCGTTGATCTTCACCCGGAAATTCCGCCCGATGATCATCGGCTCGCTCTCGGGATGGTTGAAATTAGCCGGGATCACCGCCCGGCCGCGGGCCACCTCGTCGCGGACCAACTCCGCCGGCATCTG
>CAJCII010000072.1 GCA_903970335.1 Bacteroidota bacterium
AAGGGCGGCTCTGTCGCATCGATGATCTTGTCGAGCATCTCGATGCAAACCAGCGTGTGCTCGTCGGCGGTATAGCGATGGAAAAATTCGTGCTGCACGAGGCAGGTGAGCGGGCGGAATTCCGGGAAGAAGCGGCCGAGGAAGCCGAGTTCGTGCATGGCCCGCAGGGCGCGGCCGACCTGCCCCTTGCGCGAGAGAATGGCCATCAGGGTTTCGCGCACCGCCGTCTGGTAGATGAAACGCCGGTCGATCATGTAGAGCCGGCGGCGCAGGCGCAGCTTCAGTTCCGGGCCGAGATCGCAATTGTGCTGCTGCATGAGCAGGAAGACGCGGACAAGGCGCAGGGGCTCGTCGGTGAGGCTGACGTTGGGCAGCATTTCCAGCTCGCCGTTCTCGAGCACGAAGCCGTCGAACTCCTCGCGATGATGCGCGCCCACGGGCAGGAAGGCCCATTTCGTGGGCTGCTTGCCGCTGCCGCAAAGCCGGTTGCAGAGGGTGTTGCCCAGGTTGAAGAGGAGCGAGGTGCGCTCGTAGTAATCGCGCATGAACGCTTCCATGCGGCGGAGGATGGTGCGGTGCTGGTAGCCGAAGCTGCCGGCGATTTGTCCCTGGAGGCGGAGGGTGAGGACGTCGCCGGAGCGTTTTTGCTGGTAGTGGAGTTCGGTGCGGACGCGGAGGAGGAAGTCGTAGGCGCGGTCGAGTTGTTTGCGTTCGGTGGGGGTGAGGAGTTGGGCCTCGACGAATTGCTGGGTGTTGGCGAGGCCGCGTTTGACTTTGCCGACCCAGATGAGGTTCTGGTAGTCGCGGAGGCCGCCGCAGCCGTTTTTGACGTTGGGTTCCTGGAGGAAGACGGTGTGGCCGGACTTGAGGTGGCGTTCGGCCTGGTCGGCAACCCGCCATTCGAGGAATTCCTTTTCGTGGCCATGGAGACAGCGGCGGAGGAAGGTTTTTTCGAATTCGGCGAAAAGGGATTCTTCCCCGGCGAGGTAGCGGGCCTCGAGGAGGGAGGTCTTGGTGCGGAGGTCGCCGTTGGCCTGGGTGACGAGTTCCTGCATGTTGCGGGTGGCGTGGCCGACCTGGAAGCCGATGTCCCAGAGGAGGTAGAGGATATGCTGGACGATGTCGTTGACCTGGGCGGCTTCCTTGGCGTGGTCGTTGGGGTAGAGGAAGAGGATGTCGATGTCGCTGTAGGGATTGAGTTCGCCGCGACCGAAGCCGCCGACGGCGAGGAGGACAATGCGGGGGGCTTTTTCCGGATGGAGGCGGCGGTGGGTCTCCCAGGCACCGGTCCAGAGGTGGCGGAGCATGACGGTCATGACGTCGGCGCGTTTTTGGCAGAGGTCGCGTCCGGGTTCGCCGTGGGTGTGTTCGAGTTTAAGGCGGTGTTCCTCGAGTTTGAGGAAGCGGCGGTAGACGTCGAGGAGGTCGGTGGGGCGGAGGTGGGAATGGTTGACCAATTCCCGTTCCGCGTGGCGCAAGACTTTTTCGAGGTGGACCGGCGGCGGCATCGATTGAAGGTAGGGCTTCTTTTGAAATTTAGGCAAGCACGGGTTGCGAGGGAGGCGGGGCGCTTTTTGACGGAATTAGCGGAATTTTGGACGGAATTTACCAAATGGGGAAGGGGAGATTTTGGACAGGACTCCTGCGGAGGGCAGTAAACAAGATTGACAGGATTAGGGGGAGGCAGATTTAGACGGGAGGGACATGAGGGTCATGAAGAAAGGCGGGGGAAGCTTTTGATGGAATCAACGGAATTACGGGATTTTTTAACAGGAAAACATGAAGGCAGGAAATCAGCAAGGGAGGCTGAGTTACGGAATTACCAAATTGACCAAATTAACGGAATTTTGGAGGGGGAGTTTTGATAGGATTAATATGATTTACAGGATTGGGGAGGCAGAGGGCAGGACTGAGAACTTAGAACTAAGAAGGGGAGTGGGAGGTCTCGACGGTGGGGGAGGATGCTGATATGGGAGTGCGGATGGCGAGAGCATCGAGAAAGGGAAACGGGCCTGGGCGGGATGGCGCACGGGCAGCGGCGGAGTCGGGGAGTTTGCTTTCGAGAACGATGGCGCGGGTGGTGGATTCGGGGGTGTTGGCGGCGTTGTTGCTGGGGATGGCGGCGTTTGCGGTATACCTGCCATCGTTGCTGTCGGATTTCGTTTACGATGCGCGGAAGGAGATGCTGGAGGAGGGGTTTGTGACGTCGCTGGCGAACTTGCCGGCGGTGCTTTCGCTCAAGGTGCTGAACATGGACCTGATGCTGGCGTCGCGTCCGGGGGAGATGGTGTACCTGATGGGGAATGCAGCGGTGTGGGGGAAGGACCCGTTCGGGTATCACTTGAGCAGCAATTTGCTTCATGCGGCGAATGTGGCGCTGTTGTTCGGGTTGGTGCTGCGGTTGGTCCGGAGTGAGGTCGGGGAATTGGCGGGAGGCGTGAAGGCGCAGGTGGCGGCGGCGGTGGCAACGCTGATTTTCGCGCTGCATCCGATGGCTGTGGAGTCGGTGGCGGAGGTGAGTTACAGCTCGAGTTTGCTGGTGACTTTGTTTGCGCTGGGGGCGTTGTGGGCGGCGACTTTTTTTCGAGCGGAGGATTTTCGGGTCGTGCTGCTCGCGGGTGGAGTGGGCGTTTTCTGTGCGCTGGCGGCGACGACGTGCAAGGAGTCGGGACTGGCGGTGGCACCGGTGTTGCTGGTGTACTGGCTGCTGTTTCGTCGCGGTGAGGCGATGGGGCCGTGGGTTTCATTTTTAGGAGCAGCGCTGGGGGTGAGCGTGGCTTTTTTGACGCTGCGGTTTTTGTATCCGCCGCCGGGGCTGGACCATTTGGATTATCTGGGTGGATCGTTGCCTGGAGTTTTTCGGGAGCAGCCGCGACTGTGGGTTTTCATGATGGGGAAGTTGGTGTGGCCGGTGGGGCTTTCGGCGGATTATACGATGGCGGATGTGGTGGGGCTTTCGTCCGGGATGGCGCTGACGGTGTTGGCAGGGGTGGTGGCGCTGCAAGGGTGGCTGGCGGCGAGGAGTCGGCTGGGTGCGCTGGGCGTGGCCGTGTACTGGCTGGGGCTGGCGACGGTTTCGAATTTCGTTCCGCTGCTGCATGTGACGGCGGACCGTTATTACTATTTGCCGTTGGTGGGAGTGGCGATGCAGGTGGCGGCGGTGTTATTGATGACGATAAGGCGAGGCGGGGTGCTTTGGATCGGGGTGCTTACGGTGTTGGTTGCTTTGGGACCGCTGACGTGGTTGACGCTGGAGAGGGAGAGTGTTTTTGCGAGTAACCTGGCGTTGTGGAGCGATACGGTGGCGGCGAGTCCGCAGTCGGAGACGGCGCATTACGGAGTGGGGCGGGCGCTGCTGGAGAAGGGGCGAACGGAGGAGGCGATCGGGGAATTGCGGAGGGCGATCAAGTTGAAGCCGGACGATTACGAGGCGCGGAACAATCTGGGGGTCGCGCTGGTGGGGAAGGGCGAGACGGAGGCGGGGATTGCGGAGTTCGAGAAGACGCTGGCACTGAATCCGGGGTCGGCGCAGGCGCACTATAATCTGGGGGTGACGTATTTTCAGGAGGGGGCGATGGAGAAGGCGAGGGGGGAATTCGAGGCGACGTTGCGACTGAAGCCGGACGATGGCGATGCGCGGGGTTATCTGGAGAAGATGCGGGCGGTGGGGAAGTGAAGATTTTTTTGACGGAATTAACGGGATTTTGGGACGTGATTAACGGAAGGGGGAGGGGAGTTTTTGATAGGATTAATATGATTAGGAGGATTGGGGAGAGGGAGGGGAAGCCGAGTAACGGAATTACCAAATTAACCAAATTGACGGAATTTTGGAGGGCAGGGGAGGCTTTTCAAACGGTGGGTGGGGGCTAGGGTGGGAGAATGGCTGAACTTGGACTGAATATCGATCATGTGGCGACGTTGCGGGAGGCGCGGTACCGGGGGTGGAAGCGGGGGTTGAAGCCGGAGCCGGGGGTGCTGGAGGCGGCGCGAGTGGCGGAGCGGGCCGGGGTGGATGCGATTACGGTGCACCTGCGGGAGGACCGGCGGCATATCCAGGATGCGGACGTGCGGGCGATAGCGCGGGAGATTTCGATTCCGCTCAACCTGGAGATGGCGGCGAGCCTGCCGATGGTGGCGAAGGCGCGGCTGTACCGACCGGAGGAGGTATGCCTGGTGCCGGAGAACCGGCAGGAGGTGACGACGGAGGGGGGGCTGGAGGTGGCGGCGGACCTGCGGCGGCTGACGGGGATCATTGCGAAGCTGCACCGGGCGAAGATCGAGGTGAGTGCGTTTATCGATGCGGACCTAGCGCAGGTGGAGGCGGCGCATGAGGCGGGAGCGCAGACGGTGGAACTCCATACCGGGGGCTACGCGAATACGACGACATTGCGGGCGCGGAAGCAGGAACTGACGCGGCACGAGCGGGCGGCGGCGTTGGCGAACAAACTGGGGTTGCGGGTAAATGCGGGGCATGGGTTGCATTACGAGAATGTGCGGCAGTACATCGAGGCGGTGCCGTATCTGCACACGCTGAATATCGGGCACGCGATTATTTCGCGGGCGGTATTTGTGGGGCTGGCGCAGGCGGTGGGAGAAATGCAGATCCTGATCGGCGGGCCGCAGCCGGTGCCGAATGCGGACTGATTTTTTTAGATGGAATTAACGGAATTTTGGG
>CAJCII010000073.1 GCA_903970335.1 Bacteroidota bacterium
TCATCGAAGGCGCCATCAAGGGCATGGTGCCGCATAACCGACTTGGCCGGACCGTTCTCGGCAAGCTCCACGTCTACAAGGGCTCCAAGCACCCGCACGAAGCCCAGGCCCCCACCGCTCTCAAGCTCAAATAAGAATTCATCCTCATGGTCACCGCCGCTAAAAATGTCATCGTTGCCACCGGACGTCGCAAAACCGCCGTCGCCCGCATCCAGCTCGTTCCCGGACTCGGCAAGTTGCAGGTCAACGGACGCGACTTCGAAGATTACTTTACTACTCCAGCCATGAAGACGCTGGCCCTGCAGCCTCTCCAGACCGTCGATTCGCTCAAGAAATTCGACGTCAAGGTTAAGACTCACGGCGGCGGTCTCGTTGGCCAGGCTGGTGCATTGAGTCTGGCCCTCGCCCGCGCTCTCATTCAAGTTGACCCCGCTCTGCGGACGACGTTGAAGAAGCCCGGTCTGCTTCGTCGCGATCCTCGCAAGAAAGAGCGTAAAAAGCCGGGACAACCGGGCGCACGCAAGCGCTTCCAGTTCTCCAAACGCTAACCGCAGTCCCATCGGTTCCCGGTTGCGGGACCGGAGGGAGAAAGGCCAAAGTTGCAATCCGTACGCACGGCGGTCATTGGCGCTACCGGTTATTCCGGACAGGAACTGCTCCATTATCTGGCCCGGCATCCTGCCTTCCGTCTCGCCTTGGTCACCTCCCGGCAGTACGCCGGGCTGGCCCTCTCGAGCTTTGTTCACGGGTTGCCGCGGGAATTGGGTGCCCTTGTCTTTGCCGATCTCGCGCCCGACTTCGCGCTGGCGGAACAGGCCGATCTTTTTTTCCTTGCGGTTCCGCACGGCACCGCCGCGCCTTACGCGGTTGCCTTGCGCGAAGCGGGCAAAACGGTCGTCGATCTTAGCGCCGACTTTCGGACGACCGATCCCGCCGTCTACAAGGAATTTTACGATCACGACCACCCCGCGCCCGGTTTCCTGGCCGAGGTCGTCTATGGCCTCCCGGAAATCCATCGGGAACGGCTCAAGTCGGCGCGGTTGATCGCCTCTCCGGGCTGCTTCCCCACCAGCATCATTCTGCCCTTGGTCCCCTTTTTGCGCGCAGGCCTGATCGAAACGGATTCGATCATCGTCACTTCGCTCAGCGGCGTTTCCGGGGCGGGTCGCAAGCTCGAACTCCGGTTGCTTTTTGGCGAAGTCAACGACAACATGTACCCTTACGGGGTGCCCAAACACCGGCACCTCGGCGAAATCGAACAGGAACTCTCACTCGCTGCCGGAGAAAAGATCACCGTGACGTTCGTGCCTCATCTTGTTCCGATCCATCGGGGAATGCTCTCGACCATCGCGGCGCGCCTGACCCGGTCGTTGACCGACACGGAAGCCTTCGACGTGTTGGGCAAAGCTTACGGAGACGAACATTTTGTCGAATTGCTTCCCGCCTCGTCCTTACCCGAGTCGAGACAGGTGGCCCATTCCAACCGCATCCAAATCGCCGCGCGGATCGATTTCCGCACCAACCGACTCCTCCTCTTTTCCGCGATCGACAATCTTGGCAAAGGCAATGCTTCGCAGGCCCTGCAGGCTGCGAATCTCGCCTGTGGCCTGAACGAAAGACTGGGTCTGGATTGATTGCCATGGATGCCAAAACGATCAAAGGCGGTGGTGTCACCTCCCCCCTCGGTTTCCAGGCGACCGGTGTCGCCTGCGGGATCAAGCCGCGTGGTGAGAAGGACCTGGCGCTCGTCGTCTCGGATGTCCCCGCCGAAGTGGCTGCGACCTTCACCACCAATCTGGTCAAGGCCGCCCCGGTCAAAGTCTCCATGCAGCATGTCCGCAACGGCAAGATCCGTGGCGTCGTCGTCAATGCCGGATGCGCCAATGCCTGCACGGGCATCGGGGGCATCGCCGACGCCAAGGAAATGATCGAAATCGTTGCCGGGCAATTCAAGACCAAGCCGCGCCAATGGCTTGTCTGCTCCACGGGGCGCATCGGCAACCGGTTGCCCATGGCGTTGGTGCGCAAAGGCATCGAAAAAGCGGCGGCAAAAATCTCGCCCGACGATGGCGACGAGGCCGCCAAGGCCATCATGACCACCGACACCCGGCGCAAGGAATTTGCCATGCGCTTCAAGGTCAACGGACGCAAAGTCACCATCGGCGGCATGGCCAAGGGTGCGGGCATGATCCATCCCAACATGGCCACCATGCTCTGCGTCATCACCACCGATGCCTGTATCGACAAACCGACGCTGCGCGCCTGTGTCGACGATGCCGTCGAACATTCCTTCAATCGCATCTCCGTCGATGGCGATACCTCGACCAACGACACCGTCATCGTCCTGGCCAACGGACTCTCCGGCACCAATCTACTCAAAAGCTATCACCCCCAATTCGGTTTGTTCAAAAAAACGCTTGTCCACGTCATGCGCAAACTCGCGCGCATGATCGTCGAGGATGGCGAGGGCATCACCCGGGTGGTCGATGTTGTGGTCAAAGGCGCAGCCAGCACCCAGGACGCCCGGCTTGTGGCTCTGGCCGTGGCCAAGTCCGAATTGATCAAAACCTCCTGGACCGGCGGCGACCCGAATTGGGGCCGCATCATGGCCGCTCTCGGTTATAGCGGCGCTCGTGTGCGCGAGGAAATGGTCGAAATTTACTACGATGGTCTCCTCGCGGTCGTCAACGGTCAACCGAGCAAGACGCCGGTTGCCAAGTTGCGCAAACTCGTCGGCAAGCCGAAGTTCACCATCACCATTCATCTCCACACCGGGGCCGGGGAATACAGTATCCTTACCACCGATCTCACGGAAGAATACGTCCGCATCAACAAGGGCGAATAAATCATGAGAAACACCAAGGCGGATGCGCTGCTCGAAGCGTTGCCCTACTTTCAACAATTTCGCGGACGCACCGTCGTCGTCAAATACGGTGGTGCCGCGATGGAAAATCCCGACCTCGTCGAGAGCGTCCTGCGGGACATCGTTTTTCTCGAAGCGGTCGGCATCAACCCGGTTGTCGTCCACGGCGGAGGCAAGGCCATCACGGCGGCGATGAAACAGGCCAACCTCACCGCCCGTTTTGTCGATGGCCTGCGCGTGACCGATGCCGCCTCGATCCACATCATCGACCACGTGCTCAACGAAGTCATCGGGCCGTCGCTGGCGAAAAAGATCGTCGAACTCGGCGGCAAGGCCCAGGTGCTATCCGGCAAGCAGGTGCTTACGGCGGAAAAGGGCGCGCCTCATTTCGATGCGGCCGGCACCAAGGTCGATATGGGCTTCATCGGCGAGATCGTCGCGGTAAACGTCGCCCCGGTGCAGAAACTGGTCGATGCGGAAATCGTTCCCATCGTCTCGCCCCTGGGGCTCGGCGCGGACGGCCAGGCTTACAACATCAATGCCGACATCGCGGCGGCGAAAATCGCCCAAGCCCTCCAGGCGCATAAAATCATCTATTTGTCCGATGTCAACGGCGTGCGGCGCGATCCCCGCGACGAAAATTCGCTGATCTCCACGCTCACGCCCAGCCAGATCCAGAAACTCAAGGAAGAGGGCATTATCGCCAGCGGCATGATCCCCAAGGTCGATTCCGCGCTCGAGGCGCTGGCGGGTGGCGTGTCGAAAGTCCATTTTCTCGATGGCAAACAGCCCCACGCCCTTCTCTTGGAACTCTTCACCGATGCCGGAATTGGCACGGAAATCGCCGCCGGTAACAAGTAGGACCCAGCCGCCATGAGCACACCCTTGCGACACTTTCTCGGCCTGAAGGGCATCGAAGCGAAGACGATTCGCGAGATTCTCGATCTGGCTGCGCGCTACAAGGCGGAGCGGTCGGCCATCTCGTGGCGTCCGCTCGCCGGTCAGACCTGGGCGATGATCTTCACCAAGTCCTCGACGCGGACGCGGGTTTCCTTCGAGGTCGGCATCCGGGAATTGGGCGGCAACGTTCTCTTCCTCAATGCCAACGACCTCCAGCTCGGGCGCGGCGAGCCGATCAAGGACACGGCGCGGGTGCTCGGTCGGATGGTGCACGGCGCGGTGATCCGGACGTATGCGCAGAGCGACGTGGAGGACTTCGCCCACTATGCGAAGATACCGACGATCAACGCCTTGACCGACGACGAGCACCCGTGCCAGATCGTGGCCGACATCCAGACGATCGAGGAGAAGCTCGGGCCGATCACGGGGAAGAAGGTCGCGTTCATTGGGGACTGCGCCTGCAATGTCGCCCGCTCGTGGATCTACGCGGCGGAGGCACTCCGGTTCCACCTCGCACTGGCGGGGCCGGTGGGTTACCTGAGTCCGGTGACGAACCCGTGGGTGACGCAGGCCCACGATGTGACCGAGGCGGCGCGGGACGCCGAGGTGCTCTATACGGACGTGTGGGTCTCGATGGGGCTGGAGGCGGAAAAGGCCAAGCGGGCCGCGGCGTTTGCGGGGTACCAGATCAACCATGAGCTGGTGGCGCTGGCGAAGAAGGGGGCACTGGTCCAGCACTGCCTGCCCGCCTACCGGGACCAGGAGATTACGGAACGGATCTTCGAGGAGCGGGCGGGGGAGATTTTCGACCAGGCGGAGAACCGGCTGCATGCCCAGAAGGGGATCCTGCACTGGCTGACGGACGGGCCGATGGGGTAGGGCTGAAAATGGCCTAAATGTGCTGCGGATTTAGGTCAGACTGGATATTTAGTGGAAAGCGTTGCGGGGGAGTGGGTTGGGGTGTTGACTTTTGGGGCGGGCGGGGAGGTTTGGTGCTTTTCGATCCAAAACCGTGGTTTGGGCCCGTTTTTCTGGAGCGGGAGGCGCCGATTTTCGCGATCTCTTGCAAATGGGTTGCGTTAACGTATCGTGACGGATGAAGATTCAGTTCGTCAACGACGCGGAGGTCGAGTCGAGGTTGGCAGCGAAGGGCGGGACGTCGGACCTCGATCTGCTGGACGCTTATTCCCGGGCGGTGGCCCGTACGGTGCAAGAGACGGGCGCGGCGGTGGTGCATATCCAGGCACTGTCCGAGAGCAAGAACCGGGGCGGGACCGGCTCCGGGTTCCTGATTTCACCGGACGGGCTGGTGGTGACGAACAGCCATGTGGTGCAGGGGGCGGCGCGACTGCGGGCGCAAACACCGGACGGTCGCGAATCGCGCGCCGACCTGATCGGCGACGATCCCGATACGGACCTGGCCGTGCTGCGGATCGATCTGCCGGACTTGCATCACCTGCCTTTTGCCGATTCCGGGAAAATCACGGTGGGGCAGATCGCGATTGCGATCGGGAACCCGCTCGGTCTCGACAACACGGTGACGGCGGGAATCGTGAGCGCGCTGGGCCGGACCTTTCCCGCCCGGACGGGACGCCTGATCGATAACGTCTTGCAGACCGATGCGGCGCTGAATCCGGGCAACTCGGGTGGGCCGCTGCTGGATACCAGAGGGCAGGTCATCGGCGTGAATACCGCGATCATTCCGTCGGCGCAGGGAATTTCCTTTGCCATCGGGAGCAAGACGGCCGAATTTGTGGCGAGTTGGTTGATCAAGGAGGGGCGCATCCGGCGCAGTTACATCGGCGTGGCCGGTCAGGATATTTCGATCCACGAGCGGGTGGCGCGGTTCCATCAGTTGCGCCAGCGTTCCGGGATTCTGGCGCACTCGATCGAGAAGGGTTCCGCGGCGGCGGAGGCGGGAGTCGAGGCGAACGATATCCTAATCTGGCTGGACAATGAGGAATTGCGTTCGGTGCACGAGTTGCACCGGCTGCTGGTCTTGCGCGAGCCGAATCGCAAGTCCCGCCTGACGGTCTTGCGGAAACACGAGCTGATTCACCTCTGGATTACGCTCCGCGAGCGGGGGTGAGGACGGAGGCGGCCCGAACTCATCGTGAAGGGGTGAAAAGATGCCGGTTAACGAGTTAGGCCAGACTGAGGGGAACGGTTTCGCACGGAGGGCGGCAGAGGGCGGAAGCGGGAGATGGCTTGGGAACGATCAGGAGAAGGCGAACCAGAAGACGAGGCAGTAGGCGATGGGCAGGGCAACGCCGATGGGGATGAGGAGATAACGGCGGAAGCCGAAGCCGGACCAGGCGAGGGCGAGGGCGAGGAGGACAAGGACGGGGAAGAAGAGGAAGGCGAAGAAGGCGGACCAGGTCTTGGTGGACTCGCCGGAATCGAAGACCATGGGGGAGACCAGGGCCGCGAGGAGGGCGAAGCAGAAGAGCGCCGCATAGCCGACGGTGAGGACGATCATGGCGACAAGGAGCCATTGCGGGCGGGGCGCGGGCAGAGCGGACGGGAGGCTGGCATCGGCGAGGGCGGTCATGCGATTGAGTGAACAGGCGCGGCGGGCAAAAGCAAGCGGCAAGGGCGGGCGAGCGCTTTCAGGCGTTGCGGTTCGACGGTGGCGGTCGAGCTGGTTTTTATTTTCCGCATGGTCGGGTTCTTTCAAGCTACCAGAACAAGCATGTTTCACAGGCTGTGGTCGTTCGCCAATAACTTACCGGGAGCATTGTTTCGCTCCAATGGGGTGAAGACCCCATAGCCTCTCAGGGCAAATCGGGCTTATGTTGGCAGCGTGAGAAATAGTTGGCTCCGTCTAAATTGTGCCGTCCGTTCCCGAGCGGCGAAGTCCGCAATGCCGGGTGACGCGACCATGCAGAAGATACCCGAGTAATCCGAATGAAAAAACGCGAAGCCAACGATCCCAACGCGAAAATGTTTATCCGCGTCCTCCTGGCAGAGGACAACGCGAATTTCCGCAAGTCCCTCAAATTGTTGATCGAGACGGAGGGGGACATTCAAGTCGTGGGGAAGGCGAAAAATGGCGAGGAAGCGGTGCGTCTGGCCAGGAGCCTGAAGCCCGAGGTCATGGTGATGGATATCGCGATGCCGTTGTTGAACGGGCTGCGGGCTGCCGAAAAAATCCTGGCGGTCTCACCCACCATCCGGGTTCTGTTTTTGTCCGCGCATCCGGACCCGGAATATATCCAGCAAGCGATGAGCCTGGGGGCATCCGGGTATCTGATCAAGCAATCCTCGACGCAGTATGTTCCTGCGGCGATCCGGGAGGTGATGAAGGGGAATAGCTATTTCAGCAAGTCGATTTCCAAGAAATTTTACGACGAGTGCCAGGCGATTTTTCTCAAGGCAAAAGTATTGAAGGAGAACGCACTGCGGAGTGCGTCCCTGTTGATGGGCATTGCACCCCATGGCGGCGAAACCGCGTTCGGCCTATTGTCGCCCTAATGACGATGAAACAATTATCCGAGAAGAATTCAGCCGCATCGCGGACACGGATTGCTTCCGTGCTCAGTCTTCTGGCCAGCGGACTGGTGAGTCTTTCCGGTTGTGCTTTGGGAGGCGGCGAGGCGACGACGAGTCCGAGCGCAGACCGATCGCGATAGAGAAATCGGGACGCGACCTTAAAAGAGGGAAGGCTGCGGCAGACTTATTTTGCAGGCATGTCCGTGGAAACGGTCGACTGGATACTGCTCTCGACGATGCCGGCCGAGATGGCGAAGCGGGTGAGACCGGCGATGTCGTGGATTTGCAGCTTTTCCATCAGATGCTGCCGGTGCTTTTCGACGGTCTTGATGCTGATCTTGAGTTCCGAGGCGATCTGTTTGTTCGCGAGGCCTTCCGCGATCAATTGCAGCAGTTCGCTTTCGCGAGAGGTCAGTTGGTGATTGCTTTTCTTTTGCAGGCCGACGCCATCGGCGGATTTTTGAAATCCATCCTGCAGTCGGCGGGCGATCGAAGGCGAAAAGAAGGTCCTGCCCTGGTGCAATTCGCGGATGGCCTTGGCGAGGACTTCGCCGGAGGATTGTTTGAGCAGATAACCGCGTGCTCCGGCCTTGACGACTTGTTCGACGTATTCCGCATCGCTGTGGGCGGAGAGAATGAGCACTTTCACGGAGGGGAAGGCCTTGAGAATCTGCCGGGTCGCCTCCAAGCCGTTGAGCAAGGGCATGGCGATATCCATGACGACGATTTCCGGGCGAAGCTTTCCGGCCAGTTGAACCGCTTCGCGCCCGGTGTTGGCTTCACCGACAATCTCGATGTCGTCGCTGGTCTCGATCAATAAACGGATGCCATGCCGGACGATGGCATGGTCCTCGGCCAGAAGTACGGAGATTCGCTTCACGAGTGGGGTAAGGACGGGGGGGACGAGGCCGGACACCGGGCACGATGGCCCGGCAGCCGACTTGTTCGATCAACCAACTTAGCCGACATTGATCCAAAAGCGAACGCCATTGCGGTGATTCCAATAACCACGGTGGTCGTTGTGATAGCCGTAACGATGGTAGTCGCCGTTGCGGTCATGGTAGCCGTACGAGTTGTCCGGTCCGTAGTCCGCGCGGGCCGGGGCGGAGCCGCCGAGGAGGAAGGTGGAGAGCAGCAGGGCCATGGCCAGGGAGATTCCGAGGTTTTTTTTCGACAGGTTATTTTTCATAGTCTTAGGTTAAGCGGTTTGCCGCGCGAGGGTAGTGGGGTGTTAACCCCAGGGGATTTCCGCAGCTTAAAGGCTTCAATCCATGCCCCGTTTTCCGAAGACGAGAGCGACGACTCCGACGGCGATGAGGACGCCTCCGACGATGGGAGGGAGGGGGACCGATTCGGTTTCGTTATGTTGAATCTTGAGCGAACCGATCTGGGCGTCCTGCTTCGTTTCCGTATAGGTGAAGCCCTGGTAGACGAGCGCTAAAACGCCGAGCACAATTAATACAATACCTGTCATTTTGATCATAGGATTCCTTTTTGTTTACCGATCGAACGAACCGAGTTTTTCTTTGACCAGGTCGTTCTTAAAAACAATCGTCACTTCGGCGGAATCGGTGCGATAGGTGTAAACGGTCTGCGATCCGCCGACGATCGGGATGGGTTCCGATCTCGAGTCGGAGGGTTCGCCGAGGATGGCCTTGACTTCGGTGGGGGACATGTCGTCGTGGATTTTGTCGAGATTGGCCTGGGTGAGCGGCCCCGAGCCGAGGACGCCGCAACCGGCGAGCAAGAAGGACAAAGCCAGGGATAAATGGATTTTCATGAGATTAGGTCCGACGATTCGATCGGGGATCAGTCGCGAGGGGTGCGTCCCCGGAAAAAAAGCGAAAGGACGAAGAGAACGAGAAAGACGACAAAGAGGATCTTGGCGGCTTCCGCAGCCAATCCGGCCAGGGAACCGAAGCCGAGAATGGCGGCGACCAGGGCAATGACGAGAAACGAAACGGCGTAGTGTAACATGGGGTTATTTTCGAGTTTGAGTTTAGATGAGACCGAGGAGAAAAAGGACCAGGACGATGGCGAGGACAAAGCCGAGACCACCGCTGGGGTAGTACCCCCAGGACCGGCTATGGGGAAAGACGGGCAAGGTACCGAGGATGAAGAGCACGAGGACGATAACGAGGATGGCTTCCATGGCGGTTTAGGGTGGTGGTGGCGGTGGTTAACGATTCGATCGCCGTGGAAACTCAGGCGTTGGGGTTGAGGAGTTCGTAGAGGCGAAGGGCGGATTTGGGGGGAAGAATGGTGCCGTTGAGGATGTCCCTGGTGCGGACATCGTCGCCGTAGGCTTCCTGATTAATGGAGTCCTTGCGTTCGACGGTGGTTTCGCCGATGGTGGCGCCGCCAAAAAGGCCGCCGGAGTACTTGTAAACGACGGTTTCCCGGTGTTCGAGATCGGTGGTGGAGACTTTGTCCGTGGCGGTACCCGAGCCGGCCGTTCCGCTGGCGGTGGCATTCCAGTCGAGTTTACCCGGAGCGGTAAAATGTCTCACGGCGTCCTCGGTGTTGAGGACAACGATATAATGGACATCGGTATAGCCGATTTGAGCGCCGATGCTGCCGCCGGA
>CAJCII010000074.1 GCA_903970335.1 Bacteroidota bacterium
CGCCCCCGGTGAAACTCGCCTCGATTTTGCGGCGATCAAAGCTGGGAAAATGGAACAACTCCTGCGTACAATCTGTCATCGGCGTCTCGGCTCCTTCTGTTAAGTGTAAGTAACTCAACTAGAAGCAATTATAGGGCCGGATGCCGATGCTTTTTAACCCACGGGTGAAATATCCGGGCCAAACTTCCCTGCCTCCCCTAATCCTGTAAATCGTGTTAATCCTGTCCAAAACTCCCCTCCCCACTTCCGTAAATTTCAGCCCCAATTTGGGTAATTCCGTCTAAAACTATCCCGCCTCCCATCACCCGCTGGACAAACTCCAAGGACGGGCTATCTAACCATGAGGGCCGATTCCCGGCACTCGACCGGGAAGAGAACAGGTGGATCGTCTAAACTCAGGTATCATCGAAGCATCGACCGTCGTTTCGCCCGCTCGCCTCGGGTGCCCGCCCACCCGTACCTTTCTCGCCTCCCCGCTCCCGCCCCGCTTTTCCTGGCTCGCACTCGGCCTCGTCGCGCTCCTCTACGTCGGGGTCTGTTTTGCGCCGGTGATTTTCGACGACAACGAGGGCCTCTATGCGGGCGCAGTCCGCGAGATGCACCAGCGCGGCGACTGGCTCGTGCCCATGAGCAACGGCTTTCCCCGCGTCCAAAAGCCGCCCCTCGTCTACTGGACCATGCTCGTCTCCACCTCCCTCCTCGGCGAAAACGAATTCGCCCTGCGCCTCCCCAACGCGCTCGCCACCGTCGGCTGGATCGTCGCCACCTACCTCATCCTGCGCCGGCTCGGCGGCGAGCGTTTCGGGCTCGCCTCCGCCCTCGTTCTCGCCTCCATGCTCGGCACCTGGGTCTTCAATCACCTCGTCCAACCCGAGCCGTTCCTCGCCTGCTCGGTTTCGCTCGCCCTTTGGTGCCTCGTCGAGGCCCGTCTTTTCGCCCAGCCAAACGGAACGGCGCTTTCGGGTGCCGGGCCGAAAAGCGCTTTTGCGCTCCGGCGTTTCCCCGGGGAACCCTGGTATCTCCTCTTCTGGCTTTTCCTCGCGCTCGGCACCCTCAGCAAGGGCCTGCACGGCGCACTCTGGCCGTTGGGCGTGGCGATGCTGACCGCCCTCGTCGCGCCCGGTTGGCGACCGTGGCTCCGCCCCGTTTTGCATCTGCGCGGCGTCCTCCTCTTTCTTGCCTTGGTCGTTCCCTGGTACGCGTACATGGCCGCGCGTTTCCCCCATTTTCTCGCCACCCACTTCATCAACGAACAACTCGGCGCCTGCCTCGATACCCGTTGGCCCGCCGACGCCCGTCAGCTCCCACTCCTCCAGTTCTACGCGCAGCATCTTCTGTTCTGGATGCCGTGGACGCTCCTGCTTCCCGCCTCGGTTGCCGCCGCGCTCCGGGCCAGGCAGGCCGCGCGCTTCCGTCCCCACCTTTTTCCGCCGCAGACAGTCGATCTCGCCAAATTTCTTGCCTGCTGGTTTGCGCTGACCATGGTCTCCGTCGCCTTTTCCACCCGGCAGGATTACTACAGCATGTGCTGCTGGGGCGTGGTCGCCGGGTTTCTCGCCCTCCCGTGGATGGGCGGCGAGTACGCCTTCCTCCGCGGGCAATCGAAGTTTTGGCTTTGGGTTCCCTCCCTGCTCCTGGCCCTCGGCGGCGGTGCCGTCCTCCTCTTTTCCCTCTGGATCTGGCCGCAGCTCGATACCCTCGGTCGGGTCGCCGCCGCGCCCATCCGGGACCGCGATACCTTCATGGATGCCATCGGCGGGATTTCCCCGGCACTCTGGGGCAGGTTCGTCGCGCTGGCCGCGATTTTCGGCGCTGCGCTTCTGGGCGCGGGTGCGGTCGCGTCGGTCTTGACCTGGCGGCGGCGACCCTGGCCCGCGCTGCTCGTTTTGTCCGGCGCGATGGCGGTGCCGGTCGTTCTGGCCACGGTCGGATTCGTCATGATGAGTCCCTACTTTTCCCTGGCCTCGGAGGCCGCCGCCATTGACCGGGAGATCGCCGCCGCACCCGATGCCGTCGTCGCCTGCGAGGGACTGCCCCACACCGCCTCGAGCCTCCTCTACTACCTGAACGCCCGGATCCATTGGGTCGATGCGCCGTTCGACCAGGACTATGCCCAGCAGGTACTCGGCCTGGGGCGGGACTACTATTGGGACGAAGCGGGGCTTGAAGAGGCTTGGCGGTCGCCGCACCCGGTCTACCTCATCCTGGAGGAAAGCCGGCTCGCCTACTGGCAGCAGCAACTCGGCCCACCCGTCCGGGTCGTGGACCGGGCCGGAACGCGACTGGTGCTCTCTAACCGACCGGCTTTAAATGGCCAGTCTGGCCTATAAAAATAGGTCAGACTGGCGAGACTGGCCAATTTGGCGATTTAGCCAGAGTGGCCCATCAGCCGCTCGACCTCGACCGCGACGAGGCAGACGTCGTCCAGGAAGTGGTCCTTGCCGGAGAACTGGCGGGTCTGGGTGAGGACGGCATCGAGGAAGGCTTCGCCGTGCTGGCGGGCGCAGTTCTGGACAAGGTTGAGGAAGATGGGGTCGTCGGAGGTGAGGTCCTTGCCTTCGCCGAGGTCGCAAAGGCCGTCGGTGTAGAGGAAGAGGAGGTCGCCGGTTTTGACGGAGTCGGTCTCGGTGGGATAGACGGAGTCGCTGGAGACGCCGAGGGCAAAAGGGGCGCGGTGCGGGTCGCCGACCATGTTGCGGACCTTGTGTTCGGCGCGAGAGATATGGAGGGGATAGGGATGCCCCGCATTGGCGAAGCGGACCTCCCCGGTGATGGCGTCGATGACGAGGTAAAGCGCGGTGACGAACATGGAGGTGGGCAGCGGCTCGAAGAAGTGGTGGAGGCGGCGGTTGAGTTCGCCGAGGAAAGTGCCGGGCTCGCCGGAGAAGATCTGGAGTTCCTCGACGAGGACGCGCTGGACGGCGGTGACGAGGGCGGCATGGACGCCGTGGCCCATGACATCGCAGACGAGGACACCGGCCTGGGAGTCGGAGACCTGGATGACGGTGAAGAAGTCGCCGCCGACGAGGGCCTCGGGAAGATAGCGGTGGGAGAAGCGGAGGGCACCGGTTCCCTCGATTGCACCGCGGGGAAAGGCGGGATAACTTTGGGGCAGGAGGGCCTGCTGGACCTGGCGGGCCAGAGCGAGTTCTTCCTCCATCTGGACCTGCTTCTCGGCCACTTCCTCGGCGTACCGCTTGATTTTTTCGCCCTTGTTGTGCTCCTCGGTGACATCGCGGGAAATGCCGCAGGTGCCGATGATTTTGCCGTCGCCGTCGCGCATGGGGACCTTGGTGGTGGAGACCCAGAGGATGCGACCGTCGGGGAGGTTTTCCCGTTCGACCTTGGCGACGATGGGTTCGCCGGTGGCGACGACTTTCTGTTCGTCGGCATAGGCGTCCCTGGCGTGTTCGGGGAGAAAGAAGTCGAAGTCGGTCTTGCCCTTGATGGCGTCTTCATCCGGGGCGCGGAGGAATTCGCGCATGGCGCGGTTGACGGAGAGGAAATGGCCTTCGCGGTCCTTGAAATAGATGCGGTCGGGGATGGTGTCCATGAGCGCCATAAGGAGGTGATGGTCGATCAGGGCCATAGGTGGTTGGGGGTGAAGCGGGTGAGCAGCGGCGGGGTCAGGCGAAACAGGAAGGAGCCATAGGCCGAAAGGGGGAGTTGGGACTAGCTTCCAATAGGAGTGGGGAGTTTGGCGAGGGAAATATTCGAGGTGCGAGCGGGGGATCATACGGGCGCATAATTACGCTGGGAGCACATTACGCGGCGGTAGTTGCCAAAAATCGACGTCCGGCGCAGGCTTTACCCATCGAGCGTGCTCGAATCCATGGTCAAAGACCTTGAAACTCGTGGCTATGCTCGTCGAAGGGGAAATGGTATGCAGCAACTGCTGTGAGTGAGAAAGCCTGGAGTAGGCGTGACCGTGACATCCACGGTTGGCCGGCCGAATCTGTCGGTCCTTGAGGCTGACGATGCGCCGGTTTCTGTGGCTAGACACCAGGCGCGGCCGATTTGGCCCCTACAAAAAGATTGATGATTTGCTGGAGATAAGCCCGCGCACGGGTATCCGAATTCTTTGCGTAAGCAGCTTTCACCGCATCGAGAGCGCTTTCGCCCTTTGCATCCTTGCTTGACGGATTTAAACCGGACGCCAACTGGATTTTAACGATCTCCGGATCAAGGCTAAAGCCGTAGCCGGGCTCAATCAAAAAAGCCGCCTTCATCTGGTCGGGACGAATGTCCTTATATCCACCGGCCTTCGCAAGCGCCTGGATGCTCCGGTAGAATGGCTGTGGAGACAAGGAGGCCGCGTGTTTATAGAATTGAAACTGCACGATGCAGCCACGAATCGCCGCGTTCATCGTGTCGAGATCGGGACGCGCCCCCTTCTGCAGCAGGAAATTAACAACGTCTTCGTAACCGCCCGCGCCCGCCAGGCCGAGCGGCGTCCCCGCCGTTCCCTTCCGATTCGGGTCCGCACCGTATTGGATCAACACCTGGACAGAGGCCAGATCGCCGTGGCGCGCCGCGAGCGCCAGAGGCGTCATGTGTCCCCCGGGCGGATCGACCGGCGCGCCAGCCTTTAGCAACGCCTCAATTTTCTCTGCCGGGGCCTTCTGGCTTACCTGATAAAGAAGCTCCGGGAAATTCCCGGAGCCGGCCTCATGAAAAACCTCCAGTACATTCTCGCGCTGATCGTCCAGCGCGAGGTCGATCGCCGCGTCATCGATCTTCCCCCCATGCGCAACAAGCAGCTTCGCCGCACGATCTGCTCCCGACCCAGCCGCCACCAGCATTGGCCGGGCCGGGAATGATCCTTGAAACGTCGCATTGACCGGATCCATGGCATTCGGAGCGACGCCGCGTTTAAGGAGCCAGTCCACCACGTCAGTCAAATCCTGCGAGATCGCCCAGTTCAACAAGTGCACGCCGTTCGAGTGATTGTCGATGGGCAGCCCATGCGCTGCTAGAGCCTGGAAGTAGGAAAGCTGTTTGTAGCCCAAGTCCAGCTCGTCCAGCAACCCCACGCCATTAAAACGCGCATGGACATCCGCCCCGCCCTCAACCAGCGTATCGACCGTCGCGCCGTTGCGTGCGAGCATCAGCGGCGTCAAGCCGGGCACACGCGGGTATTCCGTATGCGCGTTGGGATTTGCGCCATGCTTGAGGAGAACGCGTGCCGTCGGCGCAATCATTTCCTCCTTCCTGCTTCCGCTGTCGTTGTAACAAATCGCCATCAGCGCGGTGAATCCCCCCTTGTTCCGCGCGTCGACCGGCACGCCTTGAGCGATGAGAAATTCGGCGACCTCGGGACTTCCGGCCGCGAAGAGCAGGGTCGTTTCTCCGCCCGGAAGCTGATCGAGCTTCACGCCCTGGGCCAGCAAGTCCTTGATCGTCGTCAAGTCGCCGGCCTTCGCCGCAGCGATGATCCGAAGCGGTGGCTCCAGCTCCTCCTCCTTGGAGAAGTTGAAGTAGCCGGAAAGCTCGTCGTTGAAGTTCCCTTTGTTGCGGTCGGACAAATGGGGATAGACGTCCGAACTGAACGTAAGGTTGAGCAACGGCGCCTCGGCTGCACAATAAGCATGCGTGAGTTGTCCAGTCTCCGAAACAAGGACGATTCCGCCTGGCGGAAAACCGTACAGATTCGCATCGGGATCATTGACGATGTAGACCTCGCGAGCCCGAATTGAGCCTTTCGTCGTGGTGAACGTTCGCGGGGTTGGGTAAGCAACGTGAAGATAATTGCCGTCTTTCTCAATCATGTCCGGCGTCAGCGAATTGAAGGAGTTTCCCGGGTTTCGATCGGCACTCAGGTCAAGACCACGAACCACCGCTTCCATCTCGCCAATGACATGCGTCTGTGCCCGCGCATCCAATTTCACGTCCTTTTTGTCCACGACAAAGCGGAATTGCAGTTGTCCGTTGGAGTCGTTTTTTTGATTTCCCCCGGTGGCACCCAGCGCCGGGGCTTTCGTCAGCCCTAAAAGAGCGATTGCTACAAGAAGCGCCACACCCAACGCCGACCAAGCGTAAGCATTCGGTTTCAGCCGCGCGATTTGTTCTACCCGCTGCCGAATGCGTCGATGATTTTCGAGGATGCCTATGGCCGGATTCAACGACGTGCGAGGCATGTTGCCCGCCGCCAGTTTGACCAGGGTTTCCCCGTAGGCCTGCTGCGCATGAAGTGTGGAGCGTAGCGCCAGCGCATCGGTGGCAAGCTCGCGATCGTGACGCATCCGCCCAAAGGCCCACCACAGCACCGGATTGAACCAGTGGACGACCTGGAGAACACAGACCAGAAAATTGACCCAAAGGTCCCCGCGCTTGAGGTGCGCGAGTTCGTGCCGGAAGATCAGCGTGAGTTCATCCGACGAAAGCAGCGCAGCGACCTTGCGCGGCAGGAGAAGTTTTGGGGCAAAGAGTCCGACGACGGCAGGCGTTTCGAGTAAATCCGTTTCGATCACCGCGAGACGACGATGTACTCCCATGTCTCGGGCAACAGAATCGGCGAGTTTGCATTTTGCTTCGTCGGCTGGCAGGGCATCGAGCAGTACGCGACGACGAAAGCGCAGGTTTCGCTCGACGAGAGAGGCCGCCAAGGCGAGAAAGCCAGTTAGCCAAATCGCAAACAGCACACCCTTTGGAGAGATGGGAGTGCTTACGGGGCCAGGCGGTACAGAAATGGATGAAACAAAGGTTGGCGTCTTTGAGGTCGCCGCTGGCGGGGCCGCAACGGATAAGGAAGCGACCTGATCGAAATGGATCGCATTGACCGGTGAAGTCGGCACGTATTGGTAAAGACTCATCGAGCTTTGCGGGAGGGACGGAAAGAGCAGGCGCGCTACGACTAAAATCCAGAGGAGATAACGCCAGCGCGCGCTCAGGACTTTGCGAAAGACGATTTGGATGCCGACAACCAGCACCGCCAGCACGGCTGCCTGCCAAGACGTCGAAACGAGCCAATCCACTGCTGGAGCGGCCAGCGCATTCCAAGTATTCATGCTTTTCCTTTCTCACTAAGAATCTTTTGCAGCTCCCGAACCTCCTTCGGCGTGAGTTTCGCGCGCTTGACGAAATGCATGAGAAGCGGGTTGGTCGCACCGCCAAAAACTCGCTCCAGAAAGGAATCGCCCTCCCACTGAACGCATTGCTCGCGATCGACCAACGGTCGAAACGAAATGCCGCCCTCCTGCTTTCTCATCGCGATGATTTTTTTATCCACCAGTCGGGCAAGCATGGTCCGAATGGTGGTGGGAGCCCATGAGGTATGGGTCAATCCTACGATGATCTCCGCTGCCGTGGCCGGCGCCTGCTTCCACAGGATTTCCATCACCTCCCACTCGGCCTCGGATATGCGCGGTCTACTCATGAAAAAACTATACTACAGTTGTAGATTAATGTCTACTACATTTGTAGAATAGGATTTCAATTACTAATGGCAAAAGAATTTTATTCAACGATGTCCTGAACATCCAGCATCAGTCACCAGGGGATCATTCACTCCGAATGTGGTCAGCTAAGATAATGGGCATGAACCCCCTTCGCATTGGTATGCGATTCGTTATGCTCAAGACCGTTACTCGCATAAGTAACTTTCGTTTGAAGTCTTGACCATTGCTCGACAAGCTCGGGATGACGGAATGCTGAAGTCTAAATCTAATTGAGAAGAGGTATTAACTCCATGTTCGGAACCTCAAAAGGCACCGCCGCCAGGGACAGCGGCGGCGGCCACGGCAAGCAAGGCCCTAGCACATGTCTTGTTATTTGCAGTCCACTACACTAGCGGTGATTCGGGCCACAGCCGGTTGCATGAGCGGGGAAGAGGGAGCAGCTTTCGAGTTGCTGGTGCGGGAAGAAGCCGATCGGATAGTGGGGCTATCGTCCGGTACCGGATGTCTTTGACGAAAGTGCATTAAACCCGGCGATGACGTCGAAGAGTTCCTCGTCGATGGAGCTCTGGCGAAGACGGTAGAAGGTGCGATTCAATTCAGTCATGAGGGAATCGATATTTTTCTCAGCGCGCTGCATCGCGGCGAGACGGCAGGCATTTTCGCTGGCAAGGGACTCGGCGCAGGCCTTGAAGAGAGTGATAAAAAGGTATTCCCGGACGAAAGCACGGAGGGTTGCTTCCCGACTTCCGCAAAGTTCCGGGAGACTCTTCGTAGGCCAGCGGATTTTAACAAGGTTTGTTTGCCATTGCGCATTCAAGGGTAACAGGCGTTGGCTGACCGGCTGGTACTGCGCACCGGGGGCGAGGTTGGTGTAAAAGACATCGATGGTCGTACAGCTACTTTCTTGCGCTTCAACGGCGATCTGGAGTTGCCCGACCAATGAGGCGATCGCATTGACGGAACCCGGGACGGAAAATTGGCCTACCATCGTCAGGCCTGCGTCCGCCAATCGTCCATAAATGCGTTCGCCGACGGCCCAAACTTTCTTTTCGCCAGGAACGGCTCCCAGCGTGTTCCGGACGAACTCGGCCATGGCTTCATTGAATTGACCGACCAATCCCTGGTCAGAGCCGAAAACGATCGCGCCAGCGGTCTTCGCGCTGCTTCCAGGGCGGGAAAGCGAAGGAGTAAGTCCGCTTTGCCGAAAGCACAGGCTCAGGCCAAGTTGCACGGACCGTTCGTAATCGGCCAGCGCGCGCACGGCTGCCTCATATTGACCAATGCTGGAAGCGGCCACGGCCTTCATGGTTCGCACGACGGATTCGAGCTTCACCGCTCCATCGATTTTGCGTCGTAAATTGGCAAGGGTATCGCTCATGGATTCTTTTGGAAGGGTGCCAATACCTGGCGAGCGATTTTTAGAACCGCTTCTCGATTTGCGTCGTTGAGATCCTTGCCAGAAACAAACCGCTCGCGTACGTCTGGGGCGATTTGCCCAGAGGCAGCGTAGAGGGCCTGTTCGGCTTCTCGGATTTTATCGAGTGGAATGTGATCAAACAGACCTTCGGTGAGAGCCAGTAATTCGCCGATCTGATCAACCACCGATACCGGGGAAAATTCCGTCTGCTTGAGAAAGGCCCGAATCCTCTGGCCGTGGTTGATGATCTTTCGTGTGCCCTCATCGAGTCGGGAGCCGAAGCGGGAAAAGGTTTCGAGTTCCTCGAACTGGGAATAGGACAGCTTAAGATTGCCTGCGATGGCATGATAGGCGGCAAGCTGAGCCTTTCCACCGACCCGGGAAACGGATTTCGCCACGTCAACCGCGGGCAGCGTTCCCAATTCGAAGAGGGTGGGCGAGAGGTAAAGCTGGCCATCCGTGATGGAGATGAGGTTGGTGGGGATATACGCAGCGATGTCCTGCGCCTCGGTTTCAATGATGGGAAGCGCGGTGAGCGAACCGCCCCCAAGTTCCTGGCAGAGATGCGTGGCGCGTTCGAGCAGGCGGGAGTGGATGTAGAAGATGTCGCCAGGGAACGCTTCGCGACCGGGCGGGCGACGCAACAACAGGGAAAGCTCACGATAGGCGCGGGCGTGTTGAGTCAGGTCGTCATAGACAATGAGGACATCCCGGCCTGCTTCCATGAAATGCTCCGCGATGCTGGTGGCCGCGTAAGGCGCGATATAGGCAAGGCCTGGGGCGTCGTTGCCTTCGCTGACCATGACGACGGTGTACTCCATGGCGTGACCATCGCGAAGTTCGGCAATGACCTTGGCGACGGCGGAAGCGCGTTGGCCGATGGCGCAGTAAACGCAGAGAACATTTTTGCCCGCCTGGTTCAAGATCGTATCAACGGCGATGGCGGTTTTTCCCGTTTGTCGGTCACCCAAAATCAGCTCGCGTTGGCCCCGCCCCACGGGAACGAGGGCATCAATGACCTTGAGGCCGGTTTGCATCGGGACGGTGACGGGAGCGCGATCCATGATTGCTTTGGCATCGCGCTCGATGGGAAGACGCTTGCCGGTGGCAACCGGGTCCTTGTTGTCGAGGGGCCTGCCCAACGGGTCGATGACCCGACCCAGCAATTCATCACCGACGCCAACATCCATCACGCGCCCGGTGCGTTCGACCTCATCGCCCGTGTGCAGGTGAGAATATTCACCGAGCAGCACGACGCCGATTTCATCTTCATCGACGTTGAAAGCGATGCCGTAGAGATCTCCGGGAAATCCGATCAATTCCTCAAAGCCGACTCCGGGCAGTCCAATTACGGTGGCAATGCCCGTGGAGACGGCGGCGATCGTGCCGGTCTCGCGGGGGGAGAACGAAGGCGCGAACGATTCTCTCGCCCGAGTCATTCCGGTGAAGGTAAGATCGACCGTTTCGAGTAGGGAATCAGGCGGCATGGGGAACGACCTTAACGGAAATCGGATCGGAAACGGTTTTGGGCTCCAGCACGGCGGCCACGGAATTGGTCAGCGACGTCAGGTATTCTTTAATACTCCAAGCGATTTTTTGCCCATTCACGGCCAGTTCGATCCCACTAATTAGTTCGGGTTTGGTCTCGTAAGTGAATTCCGTTCCCAGATTCAGAAACGGTTTAACGACATCCTCAACGGCCTGGCGTTGCTGGGGTGTGAGATCGAAGGCACTGCGGATGAGGGCAATTTTAGACGAGGCTGGAAGGTTCGTTTTAAGATTTCCGCGTTGTTTATCATCCATGGTCTTCAGCCGTTGGATAAAGGTCTCCGTCATGCGTTCCTCCAGGCTCACTCCAGCCAGATCGGAAAGAGTCTTGCGAGCGATGGCGAAAACTTCCTGCCGGGCAAGTGTTCCAATCTTCCGGTTCAAACGATCGAATTCGTCGCGAACACCTTTTTGCAACTTGGAGCGCAATTCATCGGCATCTTTGCGAGAGGCATCGACAAGTTTATCACGCTCGGTTTTTGCCGCTTGGGTGGCTTCAGACAAAAGCCCGACTCGTTGCCGATCGAATTCCTCGTTCCTGTGCTGAAAATCCGTTTGCTCCTTCAGGGCTTCGGCCTTTTTCTTTTCCGCATCCTGAAGTTGCGACGCGATTCGTTTTTCCCGTTCTTCGATGGCGTCGAGCACGGGTTTGTAAAGGAAACGCTTCAGCAGCCAGACCAGGACAAGGAAGTTGACCGCTTGAGCGGCAACCGTGAACCAATCGATCAACATGGCTTACTTTCCCACCGCTTGGGTGATGACGTGATTCCAGAAGGGATTGGCAAAAATCAGAATCATCGAAATCACGAAGCAATAGATCGCCATCGATTCGATCATGGCCAGGCCCACGAAGAGAGTCCGCGTGATGGTCGAGGCGGCGTCGGGTTGCTGGGCCAAGGCGCTTAACGCCCCGGCTACAGCGCGTCCCTGTCCCAAACCCGGCCCCATGGCCCCAATCCCCATGGTGATACCGGCCGAGATGATCGATGCGGCTGCGATGATAGTTGTGTCGTCCATATTTCGTCCTTGGTTATGATGCTTTCTGCTCTGCTTCCGAATTCCCGGCACCCGTGGCGGCTGCGATATAAACCAGAGCCAGAATGCTAAAGATATAGGCCTGGACCATGCCGGTCAGGAGGCCGAGCGCGCTCATCACGGTGGGAAAGATGAACGGGACGACGATCAAGAGGATGCTCAGAATCATCGTTCCGCTCATCATGTTGCCGAACAAACGGACGGCGAGGGCCAGAGTCCGGGAAAATTCGCCCATGATATTAAAGGGGAGCATGATGATGGTCGGCTCGATGTACGACTTGAGGTAACCTCTCAAGCCACGCTCCTCGATGCCGTAGAGGGGTACGGCCACAAAAACGCAAAGGGCGAGTGCGGTCGTCGTCGAGAGAGAACCGGTGGGTGGTTCGTAACCGGGAAAAATGGTGAAGAGGTTGGCGAGGGCAATGAAAAGAAAAAGGGTGCCGACAAACCCAAGATACTTAACGGGTCGCTTCAAGCCGACTTCCTCGATTTGCTGCTTCATGCTGGTGACGATGATTTCCAGGGCGCATTGCCAGCGGGAGATGGTGATCTCGGTGGCGAGCCCCCGCGTGATCAACTTTGCGCCGACCGCGAGGACCAGCATGAGGCCCCAGGTGTAGACGATAGTGGCATTGAGCTTAAGGAAGCCGTGCTGCCAAAAGATCAGTTGATCGGTGCTAAGGCGCATGGACTTCTTTCGCCGGCGTCATCGTCAGCCGGGTTACGACCACGCGGGCGATGAAAAAACCGAGCAATCCGAGCAGGATCTTTCGCCAGTCGCCCTGGGAGATGAAATAGAATCCAGCCAATGCGAAGCCGGTGCGTAAGAGCGTGCTGCCGAAGAACCACCAAGCCGGATGTTCGGAGGTCAGCCCTTTCTTGACGGTCAACCAGAGTCCCCCGAAGAACACGGTGCCGATCAAACCGCCTGCCACGAAAACGGCAAAATATAGAGCAAGGTCATTCATGCTTGTTCTCCTCGTCAGCTCGAATGGCTTTTTCTTCCCTGGCGACCCAATGCCATGCATTCAGACACCCGATGAACAGGCCGATGATGAGCAAGGTTAACGTCCAGGAATGGACTCCGGGATAGTGCTTGTCGACAAAGGCGCCAAGTAGAGTTCCCAGAAGGGTCGGGATGGCAACGGACCAGCCGATCAGGCCAAACATGCCCAGGCCCAGCCAGATACCCTGCACACCGCGACGTTTCGTCCTCAACTTGCGGGCTTCCACGACGCCAATCTGATGGCAGAGCGCATCTTCTCTTTTTTCGGAGCTCGATTCGGGATGGTCACGCATGATGAAACTCCGTGAAACGGCGGATCAATCCGCTTTCCAATTTCGCCACCGCCGCTCGCACTCTTTTGTCCCGATCGTCCAAGGAAAGAAATTCCCGCTCCACGGCTTTGCGCAATCGACCCAGGTCCGTGCCGCCGACGGCATAACGCACGGAAACGAGCACCTCCGGTCCGATCTTCACGAGGACCCCTTCGTCGATGGCGACGTAGGCGTCGCCCTTTGCTTCGGTGGCATAAGTCAAAATGCCCGGGGCCAGCGCCGCAACACAATCGAGCCGATGAAGCAGGATGCCGTAGGAACCGCCCCGTGCTTCCGCGACAATGCGCGTGACATCGCCTATCTCGCCAAAGACACGAGAGGGCAGGAGGATTTTAAGCTGCATGAGCGACGGCGGCACGAGGCGCCTCCTTTTTGGGATCGACGGGTGTCTTCCGGTCAGGTTTTTTCGCTTCACCGATAGCGCCAATCATATAGAGGCTGCTCTCGGGGTAGTCCTGGAATTCGTCCCGCATGATCCGTTCGCAACCATCGAGGGAGTCTTTCAAGCTTACCGACTTCCCCTTGATTCCACTGAACTGCTCCGTGGTGAAAAAGGGCTGAGTGAGAAATCGCTCGAGTCGTCGGGCGCGCGCGACCACCTTTCGGTCTTCCGAAGACAGTTGCTCCAAGCCGAGCATGGCGATGATGTCCTTTAGCTCCGCATATTGAGCCAGGGTCTGGCGAATTTTTTGCGCCAGGTTGTAATGACGCTCACCCACGATGCCGGGAGTAGCCATTTTGGAGCTCGATTGCAGCGCATCGACGGCGGGGAAGAGTCCCTCACTGGCCCGGTCGCGAGAGAGCACGATCGATGCGGACAGATGTGAGAAGGTGTGGACAGCCGCCGGGTCGGTGAAATCGTCCGCCGGGACATAAACGGCCTGAATGGAAGTGATGGCGCCGCTGGCCGTGTTCGCGATGCGTTCCTCCAGTCCGGACAATTCGGTTCCCATGGTGGGTTGATAACCAAGTCGGGAGGGCATTTGGCCCATGAGGCCGGAGACTTCCGAGCCTGCTTGAATGAAGCGAAAAATATTGTCGATAAGCAGGAGAACGTCGCGATGTTCGTCGTCGCGAAAGTATTCGGCCATGGTCAGGGCAGCGTTTCCCACGCGAAAGCGGCTTCCGGGAGGCTCGTTCATTTGTCCGAAGATCATCACCATGTTGGGCAGGACCCCCGCTTCCTTCATGTCATGGTAAAGTTCCTGGCCCTCGCGGCAGCGTTCGCCGATACCGCAAAAAATGCTCACGCCATCGTGATGGCCGACCATGTTGTGGATCATCTCGGTGAGGAGGACGGTCTTGCCCACGCCAGCTCCGCCGAAGAGTCCGGCCTTGCCCCCACGCTCCAGGGGTAACAGCACATCTATGACCTTGATGCCGGTTTCGAACATTTCCGATTTCGTCGAACGCTCGGCCAGAGAGGGAGGGTTGCGATGGACCGAGCGCCATGTCACGTCCTTGAGGGCTTCGCCGCGGTCAATGACGTTGCCAAAGACATCGAACATGCGAGAGCGAATGCCCTTGCCGACCGGGGCTTTCAAAGGGCCTCCGGTGAACTCCATGGCCATACCGCGGGCGAGACCTTGCGTTGGGGTCAAGGCTATTCCGCGTACCGTGGACGTGCTCAACTGGGCCCAGACCTCGACGACGATCCGGCCATCTTTTACGGTGCGGAGCAGCGAATTGATCGGGGGCAGATCATCCTCGAATCGAACATCGACGACGCTACCCCTTACCGAGGTAATCGTGCCGTTATGGGATGGAGGTGGACGACTCATTTTGCGGGAAATCACGGCGTATCCGATCGGATCGCGAACTTCGCAGAAGGCGATCGGGGTTGGGAGACACGCGGTGACGTGCCTCGAATCAGGATAATCTACGGCCACGAGGGAGGCGCGCCTATGGGGTGAACACCCCACCGAAACGAGGAGCGCGAAGCAAGGCAGCGGGGCCAACGGGGAGTTGGCCCACGATGGCTCCCGCGACCGTGCGAACCGGTCCGGCGACAATTGTCCCAAGGATGCTTCCTTCCGTAGCGCCGGTCCGAAAATACCCCGGCGATATTCCGACAACGGTCCCAGCGTTTGATTGTTTGTGGCAGAAGGGATCTTCGGTTAAGCACGGGCGAATCAGGCTTCGTCCAATATTTTTCGCAGGACCTTGAGCAAAGTTCCCGCGGTGTAGGGTTTGGCGAGAAAGTGTTTGATGCCCGCTCCCGACGCTTTGGTTACGTCGGCGTTCGCATTGAGTCCGCTCGCTGCAATGATTTTGACGGCAGGATTGATTTTTAACAACGCGCGGATGGTGGCCACGCCATCCATGATCGGCATCGCCATATCGGTGAGCACGGCGGCGATCTTATCCTTGTGTCGAGCGTAAACGGCCACCGCTTCCGCACCGTCCGTGGCAGCCAAAACATGGTAACCATAGGCCTGCAAGGTCTGAGTGGCGATGGTGATAATGGAAGCTTCGTCATCGACGAGCAGAATGGTTTCACCTTTTCCTCGAGGTAGGCTGGCCTCTGCCAATTGTTCCTTGCGCGCTTGAGAGGGGACTTCCACGGCGGGGAGAAACAATTTGAAGTTCGTGCCCTTGCCTCGCTCGCTGTAAACATTGATGATTCCGCCGTGACTCTTCACAATAGCCATCACCGTGGATAGTCCCAGTCCGGTACCTTTGTTGACCGCCTTGGTGGTAAAAAATGGCTCGAAGATCTTTTCGAGAATGTTGGGGGGCATCCCGGTTCCCGTATCGGTTACGTTGATGTTTACGTAACGCCCGGCTTTAGCCTCGGTATTCATCGCGGCGTAGTGCTCATCGAGGACGCAGTTTTCGACGGCGATGGTTAAACGGCCTCCGTTGGGCATGGCGTCCCGGGCATTCACACAAAGGTTCAGGAGGATTTGGTGAACTTGGGTGGGATCGCCGAGGATGGTCCAGATATCAGGGGGAATGGAGAAATGCAGGCGAATGTCCTTCGGGAAGGTGTCCTTGATGATGCTTTCGATCTCATTCAAAAGGTGTTTGGGTTGCACTTCAACTCTTTCGCCTTCCAGGCCACGGGCAAAGGAGAGGACTTGCCGGACGATGTCCGCGCCTCGCCTGGCGCTCACTTCGATGGTCTCCAGGATTTTCGTTGCCTGCGGATTGTCCGAGATGGTCTTGAGGATATCGATGGACATCATGATCGGCGCCAGGATGTTGTTGAGGTCGTGGGCGATGCCGCCGGCGAAAGTGCCGATGCTTTCCATGCGCTGCGCCCGAAAGAATTGCTTCTGGAGCTTTTTGGATTCGGACAAATCGACAACGAAGCAGACACCCTCTTCAGGGCAATCGTCAAAGATTGCGACTCCGAGCAAAACCGGGACGCGCGAGCCGTCCTTTCGGATATATTCCTTTTCAAACGGGGCGCAGGCTCGCTTAGCCGCAAGCTTTTCCAAGCATAAACGGTCGGCTTCGGCATACTCCGGCGGCGTCATCGCCGACCAGCTGATAAGGCCTGCTTCCAAGTCATCCCGCGTGAAGCCCGTTAGCGACAGGAAGGCATCGTTAGCCCCGGTGACCTCGCCCTTCGTATTCCAAAAAATAACGCCCTGGGCATTGGAATCGACGAGCCGACGAAACCGTGCCTCGGACCGTTTTAGTTTGCTGATATCGCGGAAAGTCCAAATCCGCCCATAATATTTCCCATCGGAACCGCGCACGGGAGCCGAGTAACGGTCAATACATCTCCCGTCGATCAGATCGATTTCGTCGCGGTTGATTTCGTCGGGATGGGCATAAAGATGAATGACTTTGTCGATAAACTGCTGGGGATTGACGGTCTGTTTGGCGACCCAATCGCGTTGCCGCCGGTCTTCGAGTTCATCCGCGAATTCCGCAGGGATACCCCATAAATCAACCATGCGTCGATTTTGAAGAATTTTCCTCCCCTCGGGATCCACCACCAAAATACCATCCAAAGCCGAATAAACTTGCGCCTCGAAGAAAGCCGTTTTCCACAGGAGTTGCTTTTTGATCTCCATCGACTCGGTAATGTCCTGGGTGGTACCGACGAGCTTCCCGGGGTGGCCGGTTCTTTCATCGACGATGACTTGAGCCACTTCCCGGACCATGCGCTCTTCCCCATTCGGCCGGATGAGTCGGTGGACGATGGAATATTGCCGGTTCGTGGCAATCGCGTTGGCGACGGCGGCCTGGATCACTCCATGTTCCTCCGCGGGAACGAGCTTCAGAAACATCTCATGGCTGGGTTCAATCTCGCCTGGCTGATAGCCGGCGATACGGTACATTTCGTCGGAGCAATGGGCGGCCTTTTCGTTAACTTTTCTTTCGTTGGAAAATCCGATATCCCAACTGCCGATATGGGCGATGCGCTGGGCGGCCGCCATGTTCGCCTCGCTGGAGATCAGGGCCAGCTCGGCCAGCTTGCGATCCGTAATATCGACATGCATGACGACTGCACCTTGCGAGCGGCCCTCACGGACCGGTACGACCCGGAGAAGGAACCACCTGTGAACTGCCGGTGAATGACATGGATATTCCACGGTGAAGACATCGGTTTCGCCGTCGAGCACCCGGTGAATGCCAAGGCTAACCTCGTGCGCTTTTTCCGACCAATTTCCGATGGCGTGGTCGCAGACTTCAAAATAGTTCTGGCCGAGGCCAAAATTGGAACCTTTCAGTGAATTGGCCACGGCAAACTCTTGCCACGGATCATTGACGGAAAGGATGACGCCATTTTTGTCGAGCAGCGCGATGTGGGCAGGCAGGGCGTTGAGAATGGAGGACTGCGTCGCAGCGGCATCGCGAAGCGCTTCCTGGTGCCTTTTCCGCTCCGTGATGTCGCGGACGTTGCATTGGATCACCTTCTTGTCACCGGCCTCGTAAACATTGCTGACAAACTCGACGGCAATTTGACGACCATCCCTCGTTTTCAAGGGCAGGTCTTCGTAACGGACATAGCCACGCTGCTGGAGTTGTTCCAGCATGGCCTTGTTGGACTCGATGTCCCTGAATGGACTTAACTCACCGACGGTTTTTCCCAGCATTTCACTTGGGGAAAAGCCCAAGAGTTCGGTCAGGAACGGATTCACGTCGGTGATGCGCCCGTTATCGAAATCAAGGATCAGGATGCCGTCCTTTGCCGCCTCGAAAAGTCGGCGATAGTTGAGTTCGGAAGTGCGGAGAGCAAGTTCCGTGCGTGTCGCCTTGGCCGCCCCATTTTCGTTTTGATGATCGGTCCTCATGATTTTGTCCCGCTTAGCTTCGTCCCAAGCAAGAAATCGTCTCAGAACATCAAAACGTCTTGGGAGACGCGACTCCATTGTGCGCCGAACGGTCGTCAGCTCTATGGGGTGTTCACCCCATAGGAATTGGCAAGTTTTTGTACAAATCGGCCTGAAAAAGGCTGCCTCGTCGACGATAAGGGCTCTGTCGCACTTGAGCTGGAGCTCAGCCGACTTGACTCCGTGCTTCAGCGCGGAGCCGACGAAAACTGCACGTGGGGTGAACACCCCATAACGGTCGTGCGATTTCACGATATAAAGATGGGGCTAAAGCGGGAACCCGATGAAATCACCTGCGCCATACATCCTGACCATCAATGGAGGCTCGTCCAGCATTAGGTTTGCCCTCTATCGGGCCGAGGAACCGCTGAAGAAAACGCTTTCCGGAAAGATTGACCGGATCGGTCTAAGTGGCACCAAGCTGACGTTCCACGACGCAACGAGGAATCAGCAAGACAGTCTCAAACTCTCCACGTCCGATCACAAATCGGCGGCCAATTTCCTGATCGATTGGCTCGAAAAGCAAGCTAGCTTCCCGTCCGTCCGGGCGGTGGGACACCGGGTGGTGCACGGCATGCATCGCACGGAGCCCGAACCAGTCACTCCGGATCTGCTGGATGAATTGCGTCGCATCAGCCCCTTTGATCCCGATCATTTGCCTGGCGAGATTGAATTGATCGAGACGCTTCGAGAGCGGCATCCCCAATTGCCCCAACTGGCCTGTTTCGACACGGCGTTTCACCAGACCATGCCGCGGGTGGCCAAGCTACTGCCGATTCCAAGACGATTCGAGGCCAAAGGAATTCAGCGCTATGGCTTTCATGGCTTGTCCTATTCCTACCTGATGGAGGAACTGGCGCACCGAGGCGACGCATCGGCAACGACGGGCCGAGCGATTCTCGCGCATCTCGGCAACGGTGCCAGTCTGGCCGCCGTGCGCGACGGCAAAAGCATCGACACCAGCATGGGGTTTACTCCGACGGCGGGCCTGGTCATGAGCACCCGCACCGGGGATTTGGATCCGGGCGTGGCACCTTACCTGGCGCGAACCGAGCAGATCGACACGAAGCAATTCTACGACATGGTCAACCACAAGTCGGGACTGCTCGGGGTTTCCGAGACCAGCTCGGATA
>CAJCII010000075.1 GCA_903970335.1 Bacteroidota bacterium
CCCTTCGGGCTAGGCGCAGGAGGGTTCGAAGCCGCGTTGCTCACTCGTCACGTAGCCACCGCTCGGTTCCTCGTTCGCGCCTTGCTCCAGACCCTCCTGCGACTGGCGCCATCCCGTCCTTTTTACCTTAACAGGCCCTAATCCCATCGAAAACTCCCCCTCCCCACGGCCTTGTCGTTCCCTCCCCGGCACACCTCCTCTCGACATCCCTCCCCGTTGCATAAATAATGCCCCGATGACCGCCCGCCCGCCCGGCCTCATCGACCGCCGCCAAGCCATCCGCACCGGCCTCCTCTTCCTCGCGGGAAGCCTTGCCCCCCACGCCCGTGCCGACGACTCGACTCCTGCCCCTTCCGCTCCCACCCTCACCGGCGAACTCCACGTCCACGACCCCTCCACCATCGTCCAGGAGGGCGATACCTGGTGGCTCTTCACCACCGGCACCGGCATCGGCACCCGCTTCTCGACCGACCTCGCCCACTGGGAAAAAGGCCCCAACGTCTTCGCCAATCCTCCCGACTGGACCGCCTCCGCCGTCCCCAAATTCCGCGGCTACTTTTGGGCGCCCGACCTCCTCCGCCTCAACGACACCTGGCACCTCTACTACGCCGTCTCCACCTTCGACTCCCAGGTCTCCGCCATCGGTCTCGCCACCAACCCCACCCTCGACCCCAACAATTCCGCTTACCTCTGGACCGATTGCGGCCCCGTCCTCCAGTCCGCCAAAGGCGACCCCTACAACGCCATCGACCCCTCCCTCCTCCTCGACGACAGTAACCAGCTCTGGATGTCCTTCGGCTCCTTCTGGAAAGGCATCATGCTCGTCGAACTCGACCCCGCCACCGGCCTCCGCACCGGCCCCCATTCCCCCATCCGTCCCCTCGCCTGGCACGAGTCCATCGAGGCCTCTTACCTCTACCGCCATAACGACTTCTATTACCTCTTCGTCAATTGGGGCCTCTGCTGCCGCGGGGTAAAAAGCACCTACAACATCCGCGTCGGTCGCAGCCGCGAACTCACCGGCCCCTACCTCGACCGCGACGGCGCCGACCTCCGCCATGACGGCGGCACCCTCCTCCTCGACACCGTCGGCACCCGCATCGGCCCCGGCCAGACCGGCATCTTCACCGCCCAGGGCCGGGAGTGGTTCTCCTACCACTACTACGACGCCACCCAGGACGGCAAATCCATGCTCGGCCTCCAGCCCCTCTCCTGGTCCAACGACGACTGGCCCCAGCTCTCCTGATCCTCCCGCCCCGTGCCTCTCTTTTGCCTCTTTGCCCAGTCTGACCTAAAAATATAGGCCATTTAGGCCAATTTTACCCTACCCCTTCGCCGCCAGCAGGTCGCACGCCCCCGGCAACTGCTCCGCCGTCCCCAGCAGCAGCACCCGGTCTCCCGCCAGCAGCACCTCCTCCGGCCCGGGGTTGATCAGCCGCTGCCCCGCCCGCTCGATCGCCACGATGCTCGCCCCCGTCTGCGCCCGCAGCGGAACCTCCCGCAACTTCCGCTCCACCATGGCCGCCCCCTCCGGGATCTCGATGGTCTGCAACTCCGCCTCCCGGAGCATCTCCGGCATCGGCTTCGGCTCCTCCGCCTCCAGCCGCGGCAACTCGACCAGCGTCTCGTGGAGCGCGATCTCCGCCCGACTGTAAATCCGGACCAGGATACGCCGGAAGTAGAGCGCCGCCACCGTCACGACCAGCAGCAGCGGCACCAGGCTGTCCAGCGAGTTAAGAATCGAGGTGCTCAGGACCACGGTCAGAAACGTCATGACCACAAACGACGCCAGCACGAAGACCTGGCCGATGACCATCCGCACCGCCGCGCCATGCTGGCCTCCCGCCGCCATGGGCAGGCAGATCTCCGCGATCAGGAGACTCATCGCCTGGATCTTGCGGGCGCTCGCCAGGTAGATCGGCGAGGTCAGCACGACCACGCCCAGCCAGACGAGGGTCTCGTGCACCTGCGGCGACCGGGCCGCCTTCGGCAGGTACGAGTCGTTGAACTGCGCCACCCACGCGCCAAAGGCAAAGACCGCCACGGTCAGGAGCAGGTTGACGAGCAACTGCCAGCCCATGCGCCGAACAAGGAGCGCCCCCGGACTCGACTCGCGCCGTCCGAACGAACCGATCCAGGTCGTATAGACGGCAAGCGCCTGCATGAGCGGACGCGGCGAGACCCGCTCGATCCCCGCAACCGCTCCGTCGGTACCCTTGATCAAATAGGGAGTCACAAGAGTGGTAACGACCGAGACCGCCACCGCGATGGGATAGAGAAAGTCGCTCGTCACCCCGAGCGTCAGGCCGAGCGTGGCGATGATAAAGGAGAACTCTCCGATCTGGGCCAGCCCCATCCCGACGGAGAGCGAGGTGCGCAGGTCCTTCCCGCCGACAAAGACGCCGAAGCTGCAGGTGACCACCTTCCCGACCACGACGAGGAGGGAGAGGACGAGAATCGGCCAGACATGTTGGACGAGCAGACGGGGATCGATCAGCATCCCGATGGTGACGAAAAAGATGGCGCTGAACATGTCCCGCACCGGCGCGGCGAGGGCCTCGATCTGGTGGATTTGCCGCGCCTCGGCGATGACCGCCCCGATGAGGAAGGCGCCGAGCGCGACCGAGTAGTCGAGCATCGAGGCGATGAGCGCCACGCCGAAACAAAGACCGAGCGCGGCGATAAGCAGCATCTCATCGCTCTTGAATCGGGCGATGTAATCGAAGAGGCGCGGGACGCCGATGAACCCGACGACGAGCACAACGGTGAAAAAGACGGCGAGCTTGAGCACCTCGAAGCCGACCGCATCGGCATGGACCGAACCGGTGCGGGCGAAGCCGGAAAGCAGCGCCAGCAAGACGATGGCGAGGATGTCCTCGATGACGAGGATGCCGAAGATGATCTCGGCGAATTTTTCCCGCGACTTGCCGAGTTCCGCGAGGGTCTTGACGATGATGGTGGTGGAGGAAATCGAGAGCATGGCGCCGAGGAAGACGCTGTTCATGGTGCTCCACCCGAAGGCGCGACCTACTTCGTAGCCGAGCCAGATCATGAGGGTGATTTCCAAGAGCGCGGCGATGAAGGCGGCGAGGCCGACCTTGGTGAGTTTGCGCAGGCTGAACTCGAGCCCGAGGGAAAACATGAGCAAGACGACGCCCATGTCGCCGAGTCCCTTGATCGTTTCCTCGTCGTGCACGAGCGTGAAAGGCGGGGTGTGCGGCCCGATGATAAAGCCGGCGAGAATGTAGCCGAGCGACACGGGCTGCTTGAGCCGATGACAGAGGATCGTCGTGATGCCCGCGATGAGCATGACGACGGCGAGATCGTGCAGCAAATCGAGGCCGTGCATGGGGCGGAGTTTAGGGCGTGTCGGACTCACTTGAAAATGTTTTCATGAGCAACCCGACGTGACTTACCTTCGATTCCATCTCCTTTTTAACCTACCGCCCCTGGTCCTGCTGCTGGCCCTGAACTGGCCGGAACCGTTGGCCGGAGGCGAGGCGGCGGCGTTCGGCTGGGTGCTGCTGGCGGTGATGGTCTTCACCACGCCATGGGACAACCTGGCGGCGAAGTGGGGCATCTGGGGATTTCCGCGCGAGAAATACAGCCGGCGCATCGGGTACCTTCCCGTGGAGGAGTACGCCTTTTTTGTGCTGCAAAGCGTCAACGTCATGCTGGCGGTGCGGGCGCTGTTCCGGTTTTTCCCCGACTGGGAAACGGGCGCGGAAGGCGGGATCGATCGGGTGACGCTGATTTTGCTCGGGGCCTCGCTGCTCGTGTGGCTGATCGTGGCGGCGCAGTTGCGCTGGCTGCGCCAGAAGGTTGGGCCGGGCGTGAATTACGCGATCCATCTGGCGTGGTTTTTGCCGGTGATTTATTTCCAGTGGATTTTGCTGCCGCCTCTTTTTCTGGGCCATGCCGGACTGCTGGCGTTGGTGACAGCGGTCTTCGGCATCTATTACACGCTGGCCGACCTGGTCGCGGTGCGGGGCGGGACGTGGTTTTTCGACGAAAAGCAGATCACCGGGCTGAAACTGGCCGGAGTCTTACCGTGGGAGGAGATCGCCTTCTTTTTTCTGACGTCGCTGCTGGTGGCGCAGAGTTACCTGCTGCTGTTGCCGGAGGATTTTAGGTAAGGGCGGTGAGGAAGGCAGATCGGGTAATGGGTCCGATAGGACTATAGGGCGGATGGGGATTGGGTAGAGTTCCGGCAAGGGGATGGTGTGAGTTGGTTGGGGGCTGATTCTTCGACGAGCTCAGAATGACGGATGACTTTTTTTGGGATGGGATGGCTCGCTGCGCTCGGTTGAGGCAATGGAGTTGCGCGGACAAGGGCGTTCCCAAATGGAGTTTGGGAACGAGAAGAACATGATTTGCACGTTCGGGCAGCCGGGTTATTATCCGACTTGACGATTTTGGTTCCCAAAACGAAATTCAGCCATGGCTGTTATCCGTAAGAGGGTGCAAAAAACGGTTCGGAGAACCCGCTTGGGAAGTTCCAAGCCACGAAATTTTGCGGCTTCCGGTGGTGGAGGCGGAACCACGGACCAGCAAATGGATTCCGAGGCCTTACTAGCGGCCGAAGCTATTTTTTGCATGTACGACGAAGCGGAGAAGCCTGCCCGCGCCAAGGGCTAAGCGCGGCGAAGTTTGGCAAACGGATTTGGGTCTTGTCGCCAAACCTCGTCCGGTTTTAATTCTGGGACTTCCCGGGCCAAGTCATCGCGAGATATTCACTTATGTGCCGCATACGACACAGCTCCGAGGAACCGAATTCGAAATTGCCGTACCCGTTAAATTTTTAGAAAAAGGCGCATTCGACGTGCAGGCGATTTCGACGGTACAGACCGTTAAGCTGATGAGGAAACTTGGAGAGATTGGCCCAGATCATCTTCGGAGGATAGAAGACGCCCTTTTGGAGTGGTTAGAAATCGAGTAATGGATTCAACCTGTACCACGGCGCGCCGCAAGCGGCGAGATGACGATCGACCGCTCCTGTGCAAGGTTAGCGTATGCAAAAAATAGCTGTGGTCGGGTTGGGAATCATCGGGAGCGCGTGGGCGAAGAATCTGGTGGCGGATGGGTTGTCGGTGCGGGCGTGGAACCGCTCGCGCAAGGATGTGCCGTACTATGAGGCGGACCTGGGGCGTGCGGTGGCCGATGCCGAAATGATCATCATCGTGGTGGCCGATCCCCCGGCGGTGGAGGCGGTGTTGAAGGAGATGGTGCCGCACCTGAAGCCGGGACAACTGGTGGCGCAGTCGAGCACGATTTCGGCGTTTTGGACGAAGCGGTTCGCGAGCGAGGTGGAGGCGACGGGGGCGACTTTTCTCGAAGCGCCGTTCACGGGGAGTAAGCCAGCGGCGGAAGCGCGGAAGACGGTGTATTACCTGGGAGGGGAGTTGAGCGCGGTCGAAAAGGCGCGGCCCGTGCTGTCCGGGCTCAGTGCGCACATCCTGCATATCGGGCCGATCGGGACGGCTTCGTCGTTGAAGCTGGCGATGAACCTGAACCTGGCGTTGATGGCGGAGTCGCTGAGCGAGAGCCTGACCCTGACGCGGGTGGAGGGCATCCCGGACGAGATTTACTTCGAGGCGCTGCACCTGAACGTCGGGCGGTCGGGTCTTTCCGACCTGAAGGAGCCGAAATTCCGGGCGCGGGACTATGCGCCGCAGTTTTCGCTCAAGCACATGAACAAGGACTTGCGACTGGCCCTGGAGACGGCGGGAACACTCGACCTGCCGCTGGCGGGAAGGCTTAAGTCGTTTTACAACAAGGGGATGGGGCTTGGCTTCGGGGACGACGATTTTATCGGACAGATTCGTTTGCTGGCCGAGGAGAAAAAAAGCGAAAAATAATTGCGATTGCTTTGAACGTCCCGCAAGGGACGGGGTCATACCCTATGTAAGTTTCATTCATTCTCCTCCAAGATCAGGCGGTTATCCTTTCCGGGTAATCGCCTGATCCCTTTTCAGGGCGGATCATTCGCCGCGATAAATGCAGCGGGCGCGAGGCGTCTCGTGGAGGACGATCTCGTAGAGACCGGGCAACTGCGGCTGAAGTTTTTCCCAGAGCCAGCGGGACATCAGTTCGATGGTGGGGTTTTCCAGGCCGGGGATGTCGTTGAGGTAGGCGTGGTCGAGTTGATCGACGATGGGGCGCATGGCGTCGGAAATAACGGCGTGGTCGTAGAAAATCCCGGTGGCTTCATCGACGGTACCACGGACGGAGACGGTAACCTTAAAGCTGTGGCCGTGGAGATTGCGGCACTTATGCCCGGCGGGAAACTGGGGGAGAGACTGGGCCGATTCGAAGTCGAAGTCCTTGGAGATGATGATGGTCATGGCGAGAAGGGTAAGGGTTGGACGAGAAGACTAGCGAAAAGGCGGTGGGGGGCGCACAAAAATAACTTTATCATTTTAGTAACCAAAACGAACTTGATGACATCTTAGTGGTAGAGGATAGATTAACGACGTGGATGATAAGGCAAGAATGTCGGCCAAATCGGCAGAAATTGTATTGTCCACTGGCCTGCCAGGCAGTCCGGCCAAGTCTAAGATCCTATCGACATGTTAGACCGTAAAATGACACCGAACTCCGATGCCGCGACAGCGACCGGCATTTCCGGAACGGCGTCTCCGCAGGACAAGCAGGAAAAAACAGGACCACGCATTTCGCTGTGGCTCACGGTGAGTTTGGTGGGGGTCAGCCTGGCGCTCGGCTTTTGGGCGGGGGAAAGCGATTTGTGGGAAAAAGTCATCGGTCCGGAAGGGGCGACCACGCCTCAGGAGTTGGCGGCCTTGCCGGATGGCGCGAAACCGTTGAATCCGGGTCCTTGGGGGAATCTGGAGGTCCTGCCGATGTACATCGAGCCACCGGAGGAATATCTGCCGACGCGGACACTCGACACAGCGGACCGGCGCTGGCGCTTTACGGGCTTTAGCGCGGCACAACTGACCGAGCTTTTTCAATCGGCCCCCCTGAGCGGCGAGCAACAGAGCGAACTGCTCGATGCGTCGAAATGGGACATAGCGCCGGAGGCGATTTACGTCAATCCGTCGAAAGACTTGATTCTCTCGCTTTCTCCGCAAGCCAGAAAAATCATTTACGGGCCGATGGTGGCCGACACGAATAATTTATACAGCCTGCTGCGTTGCTCCTACCGGGCGGACCGATTCGACGATTTTTTTTCCAAAAGCGGTCTTCCCACCGAAACGCTCAACCTGATCAAGGCGCTTTCCTTTCCCTACGGCAAGCTGGCCTTTTTCTGCGATGCGCCGACGGTCCTGGACACGCTCCAGACGCCCGAGCTGAAGACCCGGCTGATGAAGACGCTGTTGAGGAGGTCCACGCTGCTGCTTCGACTGCATGTCACCCCCGAGACGGATGTCGACGAGTTGTATCGCTACTGGGGCAAGGCCGGGCAGGGCTTCAATGTGCTGCCGATGCTGCAATCGCTGACCAGGCTGCCCCAAGGTGCGCGGGTGGATATTATCGAATTACTGCCGCCGTTGCCCTCCGCGCAGCTTTACACGTACCCCTACCCATCGACCAATCCGGAGGACCTGCACAAGGACTGCCACTACACGGCGCTCAATTTCTTTAAAGTAACCCCCGATCCGCGTTTCACGGACACCAAGGTCGTGCACGATACGATGGCGAACGACTATTATCCGGTGCTGGCCGACCCGCGCTACGGGGACCTGATTACGCTGGTGCGGCAGGACGGCAGCATCATCCATTCCTGCATCTACATTGCGGACGACATCGTTTACACGAAGAACAGCGCGAACTTTCGGGACCCGTATATTTTCATGACTTTGCCCGAGATGATCGACACCTTCACCGCGCAGATCCCGGAGGGGCAAACGCTGCAAACCCTGATTTACCGGAATAAATATTATTGAATTCACTGAGGTACATTCCGCACCTCAGGCGGAGGGGAAATTTTTTTGCCCAAGTCATCGTTATTGCCTAAAGGGGAGGCATAAGCGTAGAATTTCGCATATTCTGGATTCGGTCAGCTCAAAAGGTCTGCTAAAATGAAGTATTTTTTAATTTTTCTCATTCTTCTGTCGTGCGGAGGCACTTATTACGTTTACACGCTCCTGGATGCGGAGCAGGTCAAAAACAAGCAAGCCGAGGAAAAGATCGGCGAGCTGAACGGCACCATCGACGATCTCCAGGCAGCGGGGAAGAAGTTGACGGACGAAAAGACGCAACTGGAAAAAAACCTGGCGGACGAAAAAGCGAAATCGTCCGATTTATCGACGCAACTCGATACGGCGCAGCAGGAGGCAACCGCAGCCCAAAAACAGGCCGCCGACTCGGCCAAGGCGCTGGCGGACGAGATGGCGAAGGAAAAGACGTTGGAGGCGGCGAGGGCGGCGAAAATGACGAACTATCTTGGGACCGTGCAGACGCAGGACGGCAAGTCGTACCAGAACTGCAAGATGCTGTCGGTGGACGAAGACGGCGTGACGGTGACTTGCGAGACGACGATTACCAAGCTTAATTACAGTATTCTTCCGCCGGATTTACAGCGGAAATTCGGCTACGATCCCCAAGCGGCGGCGAAGCTGTCGCAGGCACGGATCCAGTATCTGGAGCAACAGATCCAGGCGGCGGAAGCGATCGGCAACTGACCGATCGGCTCCATGCGCAGAACGGTGCTGATCACGGGTTCGGCAAGGAGACTGGGCGCAGCCCTGGCCTGCGGACTGGCGAGGGACGGTCATCGCATCGCTGTCCACTACCGGACATCCCGCGCGGAGGCGGAGGAGACGGCGCGGGTCATCCAAAAAGAAGGTGGAGAGGCGGACGTGTTTCAAAGCCCCCTGGCCAGCCTGGCGGACGGCGAGGATCTGGTGGGGAAGATCGCGAGCCATTGGGGGAACATCGATACGCTGATCAACAATGCGGGGACATTCGTGGGGAAGCGATTCGACGAGTTGACCCAGCACGATTGGGAAACCGGCCTGGCCAGCACGGCGGGGGCCGCTTTTGTGGCAACGCGGGCGGCTTTGCCTCACTTACGGACGAGTGGACGCGGGCGCATCGTCCAGATCGGCGATGTCATGAGCGCGCGACTGGAACCGGTCGACTCGGCCATGAGCTATTATATCGGAAAGGCTGGGGTGTGGAGGATGACGCAAACGCTGGCCACGAGCGAAGCCCGGCACGGGATCACGGTGAATCTGGTCTCGCCCGGCGTGCTGGAGGATAGCGTGTGCGAGACGCCAATCGGGGAGATGCCGAGCGGGCGCTACGGGACATACGAGGACGTTCTGCATACGATCCGGTTTCTGCTCGACGAGCGTTCGCAGGCGGTAACGGGATCTCACCTGCAGGTGGGCGGTGGGTGGAAGATTGCGCCGGGCGCTCAATAGACAACCGCATGGCGAATCGACCAGATTGCCTCCTGACGACACGAGGTGAGCGAGAGCCTGTCGGCGCGAAATCCCTCCCGGCGCAACATATTTTCAAAGAGCGGCAGGGTGTAGCGAAGGCTGTGGAAAAGTTGGAGAGGAGTAGCGAAAGGATCACGGATTTTCCAACGCGAGGCGGCCAGAAAGGCGGGAATCGATTCGACCTGGCCGATGGATATTTCCGGAGGATCGACTTGATCTTCGATCCCCAGGTGGTCGAGGGCGGCGGCGAGCCAGGCCCGAGTTTCCGGGTTGTCGTACTGGGGAAGGACGGCCTGCATGGCCGAAGCCAGGTCGTTGGGGTCGTCGCTTTCGACCGGGGCAAGATGGGCGTTGACCAGGAGAGTGTCTCCCGGACGCAGGACGGAGCGGAAGATGCGGGCGACGACGGAGGGGGCGAGATTGGGGACGAGGCCGAAAAAAGTAATGAGTCTCGGAAGATCGGACTCGAGTCGATCGAGCCAGTTTCCGAGGAAGTCGGACTGGAGCAAGTCGCAGACCAGGCTCCGGCGATGAACTGCGCCAGCGGCGACGAGTTTTTCCACGGACTCGACGACCAAATCAGGGCTGACATCGATCGCCGCGAAAAGCACCTCGTGGCCGGAGTCCCTGAGGCTCTCGAAGAGCTGGAGTTCTTTTGCGCCGGTGCCGCAACCGAGTCCGACGAGGAGGATTTTTCCCGGTGGAAGGCTGTTTAAGCCATGGGAGAAGGCATCCCGGTAGATGCGCGCGAACTCGGGGTTGTGGTGAATCGGCGAGTGCCGGAGGAAGACCTTGCGCCATAATCCGGCCTGCTGCGGGGTGACATAGAGTAACTTGGGATCGAGCCGATTGACCTGGAGCGAATCGACGGCTTGCAGGTCGAGGTCCGGGGTGCGGGCCGAGGGGTGAAAATCGAGATCGGGCACGGACACGGGCGGCGCTAATGCAGCTTAAAGGCGACTTTTACCGTGGTCCCTTCGGCAGGGACGCTTTCGATGAGAAAAGTACCTCCGCACTTGGCGGCAAGTTTCTGGACCAAGGCAAGACCGAGACCGAGGCCCTGCTGCTCCCGTTTTTTGCGATCGAATTGCTGGAATGAGCCGACCTGGGCGATTTCTTCCGGGGCCATGCCGCGCCCGGCATCCGTGACGGACAAGACCCCGTCCGGACCGAAGCGGACTTCGATGGGCGTACCTTTACGCGAAAATTTGCAGGCATTATCGACCAACTCCTCCGCAATCAAGTTGATATCGCCCGGCGTGGCGACGATGGAACTCACGTCAACGCTCACCTTGACGTCCTGCGTCCTCTCATTTCGCAGGACGGCGGCGTTGAGACCCGAGAGGAGATTTTCCTTGATGCGCTTGAGGTCGAGACGCTCCACGACCCGGGCGCCTTTGTCGGCGTTCGCCTGGAGATCGAGAATCATGAGATAATTTCTCAAAGTCCGGTGCAGGCGCAGCGCGGAGGAATGAAGGTCTCCGAGCAGTTCCTTGATTTCCTCGTGAGGCATGTTCTGGAAATCGGCACGGAGGATGTCGGCCAACCCGATGATGCCGCCGAGGGGTGTGAAAAGTTCGTGCGGCAAAGTGGACTGAAGGGAGGAGCGGAGACCGGAGAGCATGCGGTCTTCCACCCGCCAGTGGATCTGGGCGCGCTGGAGCCGCGCTTCGATACAGCGGAGCAAATCGCCCAGGCTGACCGGTTTGACGAGAAAATCGTCGGCACCCAATTCCATGCCCTGACGGAGCGTGACGACATGAGTCTGACCGGTCATGAGGACGACCTGCTTGGAGCTGAGTTCGGGATGTTGCCGGATTTGCTGGAGGACCTCCTGCCCGTCCGCACCGGGCATGGAGATGTCGGACAAAATCAAGTCGGGCAGATGCTGCTTCGCCAGCTCGATGCCAAGGATTCCGGAGGAAGCTTCGATCACGCGGTAGCCACGGCTGCGGAGCGCGAGACTGAAGATCGAGAGAATGCTCTCGTCGTCGTCGATGATCAGGATGGTTTTCATGGCGGGACGAGCGGTCAGGCCTTCTCCCTCAGGACGTTTCTGAGCGTCACGAGAAGACTTTTGGTCGTGTAGGGTTTGGAAAGGAAGTGACTCACTCCGGCGGTGGCCGCCTTGGCGACGTTACCGTTGGCGTTGAGGCCGCTGGCCGCGACGATTTTGAGCTTGGGCTCAATCTCGCGCAGGGCCACGATGGTGGCGGGGCCATCCATGACCGGCATCATCATGTCCGTCAAAACCAGGGAGATTTTGTCGCGGTTCAAGGCAAAGACACTGACCGCTTTGGCCCCGTCGTCGGCCGTCAGGACACGGTAACCGAAGGCCTCCAGCGTTTGTCTGGTCAGGTTGAGAATGGAGGGCTCATCGTCGACCAGAAGAATACATTCTCCGTTACCGCGCGGCCATTCTTCGTCGATCGACGAGTCGGAGGAGGCGGGAACTTCTTCCGGCCTGGCGGGGAGGTAGAGCTTGAAGGTGCTTCCCTGTCCCACTTCGCTGTATACATTCATGAAGCCGCCGTGACTGCGGACAATGCCGAGACAGGTGGCCAGACCCAGCCCCGTGCCTTTGCCCAGTTCCTTGGTCGTGAAGAACGGGTCGAAGATTTTATCGATGATTTCCCTGGGAATGCCACAACCGGTGTCCCCCACGACTACCGAGACGTAGCGTCCCGCCGCCACCGAGGGGCGGAGGGCCGCTTGTTGGGCATCGAGGACGACATTCTCGACCGAGATGGACAAAGTCCCACCGTCGGGCATGGCATCGCGCGCGTTGACGCAAAGATTGAGGACCACTTGGTTGATCTGGGTAGGATCGCCGGTGATCAGCCAGAGGTCCTGGGCGACTTTCGTCTGGAGAGTGATGTTCTTCGGGAAGGTATTGTGGAAGATCGACTCGATCTCGTTGATGACGTCGCCGACGTAGACCGCCAGGCGCGCGCCTTCCTCGCCGCGGGCAAAGGAGAGAACCTGCCGGACAAGGTTGGCCCCGCGTTTCGCGCTGCGCTCGATATTGTTGACAATTTCCAGGCTCTGACCGGTGAGGCCGAAAAGCTTGAGAAGCTCCACGCCCATGACAATCGGGGCAAGGAGATTGTTGAGATCGTGCGCAATCCCCCCCGCCAGCGTACCGATGCTTTCGATCCGCTGGGCCCGCAGCAGATGGGCCTCCATTCTTTTGCGTTCCGTAATGTCCGAGATAATGGACAGGAGGGACTCGGGTTGCCCCTTGTCGTCGCGCAGCAGGGTCCAGCGACTTTCCACCGTGACCAGATGCCCGTCTTTGGTGAGGTGCTGGAGTTCTCCGGTCCACTCCCCCTGAGCCAGAACGAGCTGCTTGATCTCGTGCTGCCTTCCCGAGCCGCCCCGGCACATGAGATCCGAGGCATTCCGTCCGATCGCCTCGTCTGCCGTCCAGCCATATAGACGTTCCGCTCCCTTGTTCCAGAAGAGGATGTTGAGTTCCAGATCGCGCTGAATGATCGCATCCCGGGCCTGATCGATCAAGGTGGCCTGCTGGACCAGTTTTTGTTCGGTGGATTTACGCTCGGTGATGTCTTGAATCTGGGAGATAAAATAGAGCGGTTGCCTGGCGGAATCCCGAACCAGGGAAACGCTCAAGAGGGCCCAGACGATATGTCCCAGCTTGTGGAAATAGCGCTTTTCCATCTGGTAGTGCTGGATTTCGTCGGCCAGCATTTGGCGCACATACTGGAGATCTGTTTCCAGGTCGTCCGGATGCGTGATGTCCTGGAAGGTTCGGGCATATAATTCTTCCGGGGTATATCCCGTCAGATTGCACAACGAGAGGTTGACCTTGAGGAACCGGCCTTCGGGCGAAACCAACGCTTTGCCGATCATGGCGTACTCGAAAGCGCTGGCGAAACGCTCTTCGCTGAGCCGAAGTTCCTCTTCCTTCCGCTTTCGTTCTTCTGCGGATGCCCTGCTCTCGGTCACATCTCGAGCCACGCAAAACATGCTTCGATCGGCTTCGGACCAGTTGGCCGACCACATGACGGTTGCGATCGTCCCGTCCTTCCGGCGATAGCGGTTTTCAAAATTTCGCGTGGCCTGTCCGCCCATAATTTCCGTCGCCACGTGGCGCGTCCGCTCCCAGTCTTCCTCCACCACCCAATCGAGATAGGAGGAGCCGATCAATTCATCCGCCGTATAACCCCAAATCTTTTCGCACCCGGCGCTGACTTGAACGAATCGCCCCTCGGCGTCGAAGGTGCAAATCGCATCGAGAGAATGTTCCATGACGGCTTGCATCGCACGCAGAGCCGAGGAGAGTTGCCGGTCCGCTTCCAGGTATTTGAGTTCGCCTTTTTGTGCGGCTTCCTCCGAAAGAACGGTATCGGTCACATTGGCATGATAGATGACCGCCCCACCAACGGTAGGCGACAGTGGGAAAACCCGCAAACGAAACCAGCGTTTTTCCTCGTCGGTGTGACACGGATAGAGGCAACTGAACTGGGGCAATTCGTTTGCCAACACTTGACGGATACCCGCCGCCACCTTGTGCGCTTGTTCGGCACCCTCTCCGACGGCCTTTTCGCAAATTTCGAGATAATTTTGTCCCAAGGCGCAATCCGGGTCCTGCAGAGCATGTCCTTTGGAAAAATTTCGCCACGTTGCATTGACGATGCGGATCACCCCGGAAGAATCGATGACCGCCAGTTGGGTCGGTAACGCGTCAAGTACCGCATGATCGGTTTCCGCCCGAGAGCGCAGGTCCATCAGGTCGCGAGAGAGTTTTTCCTGCGCGGCTTTCGGCAGAAACGACTGTCCATCCGGCAACGTAATCGTCTCTTTCGCGTTTCCGAGCAATTCGCTCAAACGGGACTCGATCTCGTGTAATTGCCGGACCAAGCGTGTCACCTCCGCCTCGGGTGTCTCGGACGACGATGGTGTTGAGGGCAGGCTCATGTGGCGGGTCGGCAGCGGTTTCCGAGATTATACCATACAAAGACTAACTGTTATAAGTAGCGGTTAGCCTGGCAAGCGACAGATAAATCGCCGATTCTTTTGAACTTTTGCGATGACAATAATTCTCCATCTAATGCTTCGGTGGCTTGGACACAAACGAATAATCGACAAACGAACGGCTTACAACCGGAGAGAGCAACGACCGGAGCGGTCTGATCCGGCTCCGAAAGAAATCGGCTAGGAGCTGGTCAGGAGCTTGATCCGCATGTCGCGGTAATCCTCGTCCTCGGCGGAATCGTCCCAGGCAAACACAACCGGGCCGATTCTGCGGCCACGCGAGGCAATCCAAGGCAATTTGGGATCGGCGCTGGTGCGCTTGTGCCAACCGACGAGCGTCAGTTCGTACTGGGCCGGTTGGGGAGGGATGGAGAGGGAATTGGAGCGAAGGAGAAAGCTGCCAATCTGGTTTTCAAACCGCTCGCCATTGATGAAAAAGACGGCGGCCTGTTCCCAGCCACCCTCGAAACTGGCGAAGAGCAGGACGGTCTGTTCCGCAGGAATGATGACGGTAATGGCGGAGGTATCTCCCAGAACCGAGACGTTTCCTTCGGGGTCGATGTTGTAGGACATAATGGGTAGCATTTCCCGACCGCCCCTTCATGGCGAGCCTAAAGTGGGGAACTTCTTAATTCATTCTTAGGAACCCAGCTTATTACCGCTGGATTCCTTAGCATAATGTAGCCCTTGCCTCCATGGGGACTTTGGCTACGCTGTGCCGAATATGGTGAGCAATCCTTTTCTCGGTCTTATTTTTCACTGGCTCGGCGGTCTGGCCTCGGCAAGTTTCTATCTGCCCTATCGCGGGGTGAAGAAATGGGCTTGGGAAACCTATTGGCTGGCGGGCGGATTCTTCAGTTGGATTATCGCCCCGTGGGTGCTGGCGGGGTTGATGACGAATGATTTACTAAAAGTCCTCGGTGAAACGCCGTTCTACCCGACGATTTTCTGGACCTATATTTTCGG
>CAJCII010000076.1 GCA_903970335.1 Bacteroidota bacterium
GCTGTTACCCTCAAATGGATCGCACAGAACCTGCATATGGGCGTCTGGACGTATGTCTCCAACCAACTCCAAAACTCGAACCTCACTCGGACGACGCCAAAGAAGCTCCGCTTGTGTCAATAGTTAGGACTGACCCCTTTAGAAGGACTGACCCCTTTAGAGACCCAGCGTTATTGATATGAAAATCCTTCTTCTTTTTATTTTTCTCTGCCTGGTTGGTACTCCTTTTGTTTTCGCCGAAGATGCGCAACCACCAAAATTTGCCACGCTGAAAGATGCTCTTGTTTTTATCGATCACGCATTGGATACCGCAGATTGGAGTGGACTGAGCAATGCCCTTTATCCCCCGTTACAGCCTAACGAACCGAATCGAACCAACTGGACGCAACTGAAGGAGGCGCGCGGCAATTTGCACCTTGCAGACGTTTTTTCGGGCCAGGACTTCCCAGCCACCGACAACGAATACGTCATTAAGGTGCCACGCAATGTCATGATGGGCGGATCAAGGATCAAGTTTATCAAGGTGGATGATGGCTGGTGCATCAAAGCCATTTATATTGTTCGGTAACTCTGCCCAACCAGCAGAGAGGTGGACGGGAGTCACCGCACAACAACCCCGTAGAACGCGCCAGGAGGCCCTATGCGGGGCGTTTGCCCGATGAATGGGGGATGGGGGCGGCGGCGCAGGCGCCGCGGAGCGGCGACCTGCAATGCCAGTCCGCGCCGCCTTTGCAGAAAAATCCCAACTTCCCGTTGACCCGGTGGACGAATTGAATATGTTCCCCTTGTCCGTTGTCCCACTGGAAAGAGTGTCTTCTAAACTCATCTTGAGCTGGTCGCAGGATCAGTCCTGAAAAGGAGCGCCCCGTAGGTCGAAAGGTCTGCGGGGCCTTTTTTTGTAAAAATCTTCCTGCCGGGCTTGCTTCTGCTCCCCCCGAATTTGGTACAATCGGTTTATGGCCAAACCGGAGAACGAACTGGAGAAGCGGAAGCGCATCGGCGACCTGCTCGACCGCGCCGAGTGGGACTTTAGCCGGTGCCCGGCAGATCGACTTGGCTTCTGTTTTACTTACGAGTATGGCCGCGCGTGTCCCGAGATCATCAAGCGGTACCACCATGCCAAGAAGCATGACCCGTCGCAGTTCGACAAATACGGCCAGTGTAAAGGGGTCAGTCCAAACTATTGACACAGGATCGCGGAAGGAGGAAAAAGGGATCGATGGCACGGGCCTTACGCATCGAATATCCCGGCGCGATTTATCACGTGATGAGCCGTGGTGACCATCGTGAGCCGATCTTTTCCGATGAGACCGACCGCCAACGGTTGATTGAGACCTTGGGCGAAGCCTGCATACAGGAGCCTTCACTATTACCCTTCCGGCATTATCCTCTGTTGGTGAGGTAGTCTTAATTGAAGACGCTACCTTAAATTGGGCTACGGCTAACCTGACGATCTCCGGGAACGGCCAAAACATCAATGGCGGATCGGACAGTCTCCGGAATACGGGAAAGTCCGGCCGTACCAGAAGCGAAAGAATTAAGGCAACCCCGCCCGCAGGGCTTGAAGGGTGAGGCGGACGCCGAAGCCGCTGGCACCGCCTTCGACATGCGCGGGTGGCTTGGTCGTCCAGGCGGTCCCGGCGATGTCGAGATGGACGAAGGGAATTTCCTCGGCCCAGAGCTTGACGAAGCTGGCGCTGGCGCAGGCGCTGCCCTCGCGGCCACCGATGTTCTTGACGGTGGCGACGTCCGAAGCGATCGCCTCTCGATATTCCTCGTCGATCGGCATGGGCCAGACGAGTTCGCCGGTGATCTTTCCCGCCGCGATGAAGGCGTCGCGCAATTTTTCGCTGGTGGTGAAGAGACCGGCGCGGCGATAGCCCAGGGCCATGACGACCGCGCCGGTGAGTGTCGAGTACTCGACGATGGCGCTGGGCTTGTAAGTCAGGCGGGCGTGGGCGATGGCATCGGCCAGGATGATGCGTCCCTCGGCATCGGTGTTCAGCACTTCGATGGTCTTGCCGTCGAGCGTGGTGATGATGTCGCCGGGACGGTAGGCGTCGGGGCCGGGCATGTTCTCGGCGGAGGGGATGAGGCCGATGAGATTCACCGGGAGCTTCAAGTCGGCGGCGGCGAGGAGAATGCCCAGCACGGCCATGCCGCCCATCTTGTCCCATTTCATCTCGTCCATCTGCGCACCGGGTTTGATCGAGATGCCGCCGGTATCGAAGGTCACGGCCTTGCCGACGAGGGCGATGGGTGGGGTCTTTTTCGCGCCGCCGTGATATTCCAGGACAATGAGGCGGGGTGGATTGGCCGAGCCTTTGCCGACGGCGAGGATGCCGCCGAAGCCGTCGCGGGCGAGGTGGCGTTCGGTCCAGATTTTTACGGTCAGTTCCCGCTCCTTGCCGAGTTCCTGAGCCTTCTCGGCGAGGATGGCCGGGGTCAGCATGTTGCCGGGGAGATTGCCGATGTCGCGGACGAGGTTCGTCACGGTGGCGACGGTCTGCGCGTCGCGGGCCTGGACGCTGGCATTGGTCACTTCGTGTTCGCTGACCAGGACCTGCAGGTCGCGAAGCGTACCGCGGGAGTTTTTGGCGGGGTCTTTGCCGAAGCCGTCGAATTTGTAGCTCGCCAGGATCGCGCCCTCGACGGCCGGGCCGACGTAATCGGGAAAAGGAACGAGGTCCAGCGCGGCGTCCTTCCCGCCGAGTTTCAACAGGTGCTTGATGGCGGTACCGGCGGCGCGGCGGAGGGTATCGGCTTCGATTTTTTCCTTAGCGCCGAGGCCGATGAGCAGGGTGCGATGGGTTTTGTCCCGGAGGAGAAGGGTCGAGCCGGGCGCGCCGTCGAATTCCTCCGGGGGGACTCCGGCGGGCAGTGCGCTGCCTTTGACGAAAAACGTGATGAGATCGGGAGTGCCTTGCGGCGCGGTGCGGACGTCGATTTTAAGGGAGGACATGGTTTTGGCTAAACTACATTAAAAACCGTCGTCACGGGTGTGTCGAGCAGTTCGGACGGTTTTCCCAGGCTGCGCAACGATAACGGGGCGATTGATGGAACGAAGGTTTGGCGTACAAAGGGGATCGGCTAGGATTGGGTCCCACCCATGCGTTCGTCCCGTGAACTTGCCTTAGACATCCTCCAAAAGACCTATGGTTACGGCAGCTTTCGCGGTGAGCAGGCGGAGATCATCGAGGAGGTTGTTTCCGGGAAGAATGCATTTGTCCTGATGCCCACCGGGGGTGGGAAATCGCTTTGCTATCAAATTCCCGCGTTGTGCCGACCCGGCGTGGGAATCGTTGTTTCTCCGCTCATTGCCCTGATGCAGGACCAGGTCGATGCGTTGACGCAGCTCGGCATCAAAGCGGCTGCAATCAATTCGGGCATGACGGCGGCAGCGGTGGCCCGGACCCAGAATCAGCTTCGCGCGGGAGAGATCGATCTGCTCTACGTGGCGCCCGAGCGATTACTGATGGACGATTTTCTGAACTTGTTGCGCCAGTCGAAAATTGCCCTTTTTGCCATCGACGAAGCGCATTGCGTTTCGCAATGGGGACATGACTTCCGTCCGCACTACACGCAGCTGGCGGTGCTGGCCGAGCAGTTCCCCACCGTTCCACGAATTGCGCTGACGGCGACGGCCGATCAACCGACCCGAAAGGACATTGTCGAGCGGTTGGGCCTGGCAGACGGGCGTACCTTCGTCGCAGGGTTCGATCGCCCGAATATCCACTACAGCATCCAGCCGAAACAGAACCCGCACAAGCAGGTGCTCCACTACATCGAGGAATCTCATCGTCGGGACAGCGGGATTGTCTACTGCCTCTCGCGGAAAATGGTCGAGGAAATGGCCGAGTGGCTGGTATCTCAGGGACTGAAGGCGCTCCCCTATCACGCCGGGATGGCCACCGAGCACCGTTCCCGAAATCAGGAGAGGTTCCTGCGCGAGGACAACATCGTCATGGTGGCCACCATCGCCTTTGGGATGGGTATCGACAAGCCCGATGTGCGGTTTGTCGCTCACATGAACATACCGAAAAATATCGAGGCCTATTACCAGGAAACCGGGCGGGCGGGCCGCGACGGATTGCCCGCCGATGCGTTGATGCTGTATGGAATGCAGGACGCCGTCATGCAGCGGGACTTCATCGAGAAATCGGGCGCTCCCGAGGCGCAGAAATGGATCGAGCGACAGAAGTTGAGCGCGCTGCTCGGGCTTTGCGAGGCAGCTTCCTGTCGGCGTAAAATCATTCTGGAATATTTCGGCGACACCTCGGGCCCCTGCCAGAATTGCGATACCTGCCTGTCGCCGCCGCCGACTTTCGACGGCACGATTGCCGCGCAGAAGGCGCTGTCCAGTGCCTATCGGAGCGGGGAAAGATTCGGAGTCGGTTATCTTGTCGATATGCTGCTGGGAAAGAGCGACGAACGGATGCAGCGCATGGGCCACGACAAAATCAGTACGTTTGGCATTGGCAAGGAGCACACGAAGTCCGAGTGGCAAAGCATCTTCCGGCAATTGGTGGCGCTGAATTACCTGACCGCCGATAGCAACGAATTCGGCGGGCTCAAGATTACCCCGCAGGGCCATACATTTCTCAAGCAGCGCGAGACGCTTCGGTTGCGGAAATTTACCGGTAAGGTGAAGGTTACGCGAACAGCCCAGGGCCGGAGGGAGGATGCCTTTATCGACGAGGCGGACCAGGAACTGTTTGGAATCCTTAAGGCGGCGCGACTCGAGGTGGCCCGGGAACAGAATGTGCCGCCCTACGTTATTTTCCACGACAAGACGCTGCGCGAGATGGCCCGGCTGAAGCCGGCTTCTCTTACCGCCTTGGCCGGGATCAGTGGCGTGGGCGAGAAGAAGATGGAGCGGTACGGCGATGTTTTCTTGGGGGCGATTTCCGGGTTCTTGGACAAAGTCAGCGGTTGATGCGCCTAGACGAGGCACACATTCATGTGCCGTGCCGTCGCCGCGAGCTTAGTGATGCGCGGAGGACGTATCGGTGGGCGCGGCCAGGCCGACGATTTCCCGGTAGTCCGCAGGCAGGAGCGATTCGACTTCGACCCCACGGAACTCATAGAGGCGGTGGATCGTCTCCTCGAGCAGATTGTTCGGGCACGACGCGCCAGCGGTGATGCCGACGACGACGTTTCCTTCGGGCAACCAGTCGTGGCTGATCACTTCTTGCTGACGATGCTGGTCGTAATGGGAGATTTCCCTGGGCGAAATGAGCTTGTCGGAATTCTTGATGAAGTAGGTGGGCAGCACGGCCTCGCCCATTTCGGCCAGGTGGGAGGTGTTGCTGCTGTTGTAGCCGCCGACGACAAGAAGCAGGTTCATCTTTTCGATGCCGAGCATTTCGGAGAGCGCATCCTGCCGCTCCTGGGTGGCACCGCAAATCGTGTCGGCCTTGCGGAAATGCTTGTCGAGGTTTTCGCGTCCGAAGCGGTCCGCCATCGCCCGCTCGAAACGGTGCTGAACTTCTTCCGTCTCGTTCTTCATCATCGTCGTCTGATTGGCGACGCCGACGGAAACGAGGTGCTGGTCGGGATCGAAGCCCGGCGAGTAGGCGCCCTCGAACTTGCTCAGGAATTCGTCCTTGTTGCCGCCGTTGCGGATGTAGTCGCAGACGTAATCGGTCTCGGCCAGGGTAAAGACGACAAGGTAATGCGTGCCGCCGTTTTCGCTGATCGCCTGGGAGACGGTGGCCTTGGTCTCCTCGTGCCAGGCCTTGCCGTGGATGATCGAGGTGGTGCCCTGGTTGCGGTACTGGCGCACTCGCTTCCAGACGCTCATCACATCGCCGCAGGTGGTATCGACTTTATAGCAGCCGATTTCGTTGAGGCGGTTGAGGACCTTCACTTCCGCGCCAAAGGCGGGGACGATGACGACATCCTCCTTGGTCAGGTTGTCGAGATCGTAAACGCCGCGGGATTCCTTGAGCTGCTTGATGCCGAGATCGCGGAGCTGGTCATTGACCTCCGGGTTGTGGATGATTTCGCCGAGGAGGTAGATGTTGTGTCCGGCGAAGACCTTCGAGGCCGAGTAGGCCATGTTGATGGCCCGTTCGACGCCGTAACAAAAGCCGAAGGCCTTCGCGAGCTTGACCGTGAGGCCGTTGGCGGAGAGGTACGATTTGGTGTGGCTGATGTATTCCACGACCGGGCTGCGGTAGTGGCTTTCCACCTGGGCCTGGACGAGTTTCATGACCTCCGGGGTGCGGAGGTTGACCTTCCCAGCGGCGTTGACGGTGATGGACATTCCATCAAGTAACCGCGAGGAGGGCGGTGGAGTCAAGTGTTGGCTTTGGAAGAAGAGCTGCGGAATTTAGACAGGAGGAACATGAGGAACAGGAAAAAGGCGGGGGAATGGGCTGAATTTTTGACGGAATTAACGGGATTGGGGGATCAAGGGGGGAGTTCCCCGTCGGGCGTGAGCTGGCGGTAGGTTTTGCCCTTGGCATCGAAGTCGGCCGGGATGAAATTGGGGACGGTGCCGTTGGCATCGACAGCGGTTTTGAGTGAAATGAATTTGGCGCTCAAATCTTTGTAGCAAACGGCGATTCCGGGTACGTACGTATCTCTCGGTTCATTCTGCCACCACCCAAGCCAGGTGCGCGGGTGAAACTTGGAGGACAGAAATGCGATTTTCATTAGCGGGAGGGCGGCTCCGCTCGGAGCATAGGTAACCTTGTAGCCCGTTATGAAAATGACTGGCAATCCATCCGGAGCGTTTTCGTCGACGCCCTTGGTAACGTCATAGCAAACGTTCTCCGGGTTCAACTTCTTCCCAGCAATGGGTTGGGTTTTACCAGGAAGTGGTAGGTAAAAAATAGCGGGATCGCTACAGTAATTCCCATCAAGCAATTGCTGAAAAACCTCTGTCGAACTTTTGCCTTGGGGATATTCACCGCCATGGTCATTCGAGTAAGCGAAAAGCATTAGCGCAATGGTGCGAGATTGTTGGATGGCCATACTTGTGGGCGCTTCGCGAAGTCCCGAGGGCATTTGAACGCCGATAAATCCCAAAATGATTATTAAAATCAGGAAGCCGAAGCATCCTTTCTCTTTCTTATTCAGCTTAAGAGTGCCCATTTTACTCCGTTGGATCATTAGACAAAACCCGAATCTGTTTGAGGGCGCGATAACGTCCGTTGTAGTCGAGCCCATATCCAACGACGAACTCGTCGGCGATCTTGAAGCCGGTCCAGTCGGCGCGGACGGGCACCTCGCGTGGGCGGCGCTTCTCCAGCAGCACGCAGATTTTCACGTCGAGGGCGCCGTGCTTCGTCAGGCGCTCGGTTACCGCGGAGAGCGTGCGACCGGTATCCAGGATATCGTCCACGATAAGGACGTGGCGTTCCCGGCATTCCTCGTCGAGACCGTCGAGGCCGCGGACCAGCCCGGTGCTTTGCGTGCCCGCGTAACTGGCCAGCCGGACGCAGGCGATCTGCGCGTCGTCGAGCTCCACCGCGCGGAGAAGGTCGGCCAGAAAGAAAAGTGCGCCGTTCATCACGCCGAGGACCAGGACCTTTTTGCCCCGGTACCGGGGCGTGATGCTCCGGCCCAGCTCGCGGACGCGGGCGCGGATTTGGGTCTGCGTGAGAAGAATGCGACCGGGTTTCATGGCGGGCGTCATGTCTTTATCGACAACCCGGCGCGAATCGCTAGCTTATAATTTTACTATGCCCAGCCGTCGCACCGCCAAAAAACCTGTCTATAAACGCATCATTCTGAAATTAAGCGGGGAGGTGCTGGCGGGGGCGGAGGAAGTCATCGACGCGCTGGTGACCGAAAAAATCGCGCTGGAGGTGAAGGAAATCCACGCCATGGGCGTGCAGGTGGCCATCGTCATCGGCGGCGGCAACATCTGGCGCGGCATCACCTCGGCCAATCGCGGCATGGACCGCAGCACGGCCGACTACATGGGAATGCTCGCCACCATCATCAACGGCATGGCCTTGCAGGAAGCGCTCGAGAAGGTGAGCGTGAATACCCGGGTACAGACCGCCATCGAGGTGAAAAACGTGGCCGAGCCGTTCATCCGGCGTCGCGCCGTGCGGCACCTCGAAAAGGGGCGCGTGGTGATTTTTGTCGCGGGCACGGGCAATCCGTTTTTCTCGACCGACACGGCAGCGGCCCTGCGCGCCAGCGAACTCGGCGCGGAAATCCTCCTCAAGGCAACCAAGGTCGACGGCATTTACGACAGCGATCCGCGCAAAAATCCGAAGGCGAAGCGGTTCGAGAACGTGACCTATGCCGACGCGCTGGTGAACCGATTGAAGGTGATGGATTCGACCGCCTTTTCGCTCTGTATGGACAATCAGGTGCCCATCGTGGTGTTCGATATGTTCAAGCCGGGCAACCTGCGCCGGGTGGTGCTCGGGGAGAAGATCGGGACGTTGGTGACGGCCTAGCCCGCCACCGGCCATGCGCGTCCTGCTGATCAAGCCGAAGCACATCGGCGATTCGTTGATCCTCACGCCGACCGTTGCGGCGATCAAGCGGGCCTATCCCGAGGCGGAAATTTGGGTGATGGTGCGCAGTGGTTGCGAACCGATCCTGGCCGGGTGTCCCGACATCGCCCGGGTGCTGACTCTGGCGGGTGTCGAGAAAAGCGACCGCAGCAAGGGAGACATCTGGCGACAACTCCGGGTCCTGCTGACGCTCTGGAGCGTGCGCTTCGATTATTTATTCGAACTTGGCGACGGGCATCGGGCGCGGGTCTTTGCCATGCTGAGCCGGGCGAAGCGGCGCTACTCGGTCAAGACGACCAGTCCGCTGAAACCGTTGGAGCGGTTCTTTTTCACCGGCGTTTCCACCTACGATTGGAAAACGTGCCACCGGGTCGAAAAGGACTTTTACTCGGTGGCCGAGTTCCTGCCCTTACCGGAGCCGATACCGCCCCTGATTTTCGAGCGAAGCCTGGCGAAGAGTTGGGAACCGGGTGCGGCGCTGACCGATTTTTGTGTCGTGCAGGTCGGTACCCGGCAGGGATTCAACCGCTGGCACAGGGAAGGCTGGCGTGCCGTTTGCGCTGCGATGCTGGAACGGTTCGAAAATGTCGTGGTCTCCTGTGGGCGCGCGCCGCACGAGGTTGAGGAAGCGGCCTGGCTGCGGCGGGAGCTGGGGTCACGTATCGTTTCCACCGAGGGACAGGCGAGTTGGGCGGAGGTCGCGGGCCTGCTTTATCGCGCGAAGCTCTACATTGGACTCAGCACGGCCTCGATGCACCTGGCGGCGGCCTGCCAATGCCCGATTGTCTCTCTTTTCGGGCCATCGATCGAGGAGCATTGGCATCCGTGGCGTGCGCCTTATCGGATTGTCACCGTGGACGATTACGTCCCGCGCGACGATCCCGAGGAGCGCTATGCGCAGATCAAGCAGCGCAAGATGGACGAAATCAAAGTAGAGCGCGTGGTGGCGGCGTGCGATGAGGTGCTGACGCAAATAGGTTCGGCAACACAAGGGACGCCTTAAATCTTGACCGGAATTCTTTTTGGAGGAATTTAAAGAGCATGACAGCAGCAGCGACAAATCGCGTGATGGAACAAGCCTTGGCGCTTCCCAAGGCGAAGCAGAAGATTTTGCTGGGGCGGTTGTGGAAGAACCTTGCTCCCGCCCACCTTCTGCCACCCTCGCCGGAAGAGATCATGCGTCGCGTTGAGTCGGTGCGCAATGGAACGGCTGTGACGTATAGCCTTGAGGAGGTAAACCTCGCTTTGGATCGGCGCAGGGCGGTTGCGCTCAAGAGGCTTCAAAAAACGCGCTCGACCCAGAAGAGGGGATCGGGCGAACCGCTGTAATACACGGCGACGACAATGATTTCATCGTCAGTTTCAAGATAGGCGATACGGTACTTTTCTTTTTTTGTCGGGCCGTAGGAGCGGTAAGGTTTGCCAGTCACATAGCCATAACCGTTCGGTTTGGCTGCGATGGCAAGCAATCCCTTTAGAATTTCGACACGATAGCGTTCTGCCTTGATAACGCTGTGGTCAAAAAGATTGTCATACTGGCGCTCATGTTCGGCCAAAGCTTCAGCTATGAGACGAATGGGTTTGGTATTCATAGTTTCTCTTACGGACAATGCAGGCTAGCAAAACGTCGATTACGCTGAGACCGAGACCATCGACACATGTCCTAACGAAGGCATGCAGAGGCGTCAATAAATTCGGACCGAAGAGGGTATTAATGGAGCAAGTTGCAACAAATTGCTCAGCTGCAATTCAGAAAAACAAGCGTCCGCGCGATCGCCTCGTCGAGCCGAATGACCGCATCGAGACCGAGTTCGGTGCGGACACGGCGCAGGTCGGGCAGGTAGATATTTTGCGGGCCCTGCGGCTGGAGAGACTGGACGACGACTTCGGGCGCGGGATGTACGGCCTGGGCCACCCGTCGGGCGAGTTCAGCGGTGCTGACCGCTTCATCCGAACCGACATTATAGGCGCGGCCCCGCCGGCCTTTGACCAGAATACGCAGGAGCCACACGACGAGGTCCGCCGTATGGAGATAAGAGCGGAGCGCGGTACCGTCGCCGCGGACCTGGATTGGCCCACCACGCAGCGCATCGCGCAGGAAATTGCCGATCGCGTAGTGTGCGTCGAGCGCCAGGTACGGGCCCACAAACGCGAAGCCCCGGGCGGTGGTGAAATCGACGCCCGATTGTTCGCACAGCGCCTCGGCTTCCCGCTTGCCCCGCGCGTAGTAGGTCAGCGGAATCGCCTCAGCGTAATCATCCTCGGTCGTGCCGGAGACCTTGCCCGCCGCTGCGCCGTAGACACCGCCGGAACTGAAGTTGAGTAAGCGTCGCGCGCCGCAATGCCGGGCCAGTTCCAGCACGCGCCGCGTCCCCTCCACGATGGACCGGAGTCGGGCTTCCTCCTGCTCGGGGGTGGCGATGCCCAGCGTTTCCGTCGCGGCGTGCAGGATGTAATCGTAACGACTTTCCGTGAAGGGAAAATCGTTCGCGTTGCCGCAGAGGAATTCTAGCGCCTCGACTTCGCCCACTTCCGGGTGAAGCTCCAGAAATTTCCCTGGATCGCGCGAAAGCACGGTGAGGCGCAGCCCCAGGCCGAGTTCCGCGTTGGCGTAACCAAGAGAGGCGAGCAGCCATTTCCCGAAGAAACCCGTGCCACCGGTGATGAAAAAACTCCGACCGCGCAGCTCCTCCAAATCGGCGGAGGCATGGAGCAGCACATGATCGAGATCGGTGGCCGGAAGGGCGAAGAGGGTTTTGGGTGAAGGACTCGCCATGGCGAAGTGGGGCTTGCTCTCCGGGGAAAAGTCGCCCAAATGTTTGTCGTGATTGCGCCAGAACAAGAGGGGGGAAGCAAGGAACAAACCGGTTTGTCGGTTCTGCTGCGGAACAACCTGCTCGTTTCCGCGCTGATTTTTGCCGCGTTGGAATTCTGGCGGCCCCGCTTTTTCCTCACCGACGACAATCTCGACGGCGGGTTCCCGTTTTTTACCGAAGTCGGCCTGCGCTTGCTTCATGGCCGATCGCCCTTTGTGTCCGAGCATCTTTTCGGCGGCGGTTATAACCTCCTGCGCGATCCCGATTTCTTCGCCTGGCATCCGCTTTATCTGATCGTGTCGCTGCTGGCCGGAACGCCGTTCCATTTCCTGATCATGGACGTCGATGCGTTCGCGCTGCTCATGCTGGCCACGGCGGGATTCGTCGTCCTTTCCTCGCATCTGCGGAAGGAATTGGCGCTGCAGATTTCGGACGGCTGGATTATGTTCTACACTCTCAGTTTCACTTACAGCATGATCGCCCTGACGACCGGCGCAAGCTGGATGGCCTTTCTCGGCAATCACAGCGCGCTGCCATGGCTGGCCCTGGGAATCTTGCAGAAAAGCTGTCGACGCGGCATCGGCTTGGTCGCGCTCTTTTCCCTGCATCAGGTCCTCGGCGGTCACCTCGCACCCACGCTTTCGAGCAGCATCTTTTTCTCCGTTTTTGCGCTCGGGGTAGCGCTATGGCGGGGTTCGGTCCTTCCGTTGGGAAATTGGGCGATCGGATCTTCGGTGTCGCTGGTCCTGGCGCTTCCGTTGTTGCTGCCGATGCTCGGCGGTTTTTTTGCCAGCGCACGCGCGCAAGGGGTCACGCTGGAGGACATGCAGAATTACAACATCCCCGCCGCGGAATTTCCCACCTCGCTTTTTTTCGGCATGGCGGTCTGGATTGCCCATCCGGTGGGGCATCCCCACACGACCATGACGGTCGCGCTCGGGGCGTGTGCCGCCGCCTGGTGCCTCTTTCCGGTCCTCGTCGGCCTGAACAAGTGGAGCGGCCTCGAACTGGTTTGCCTCGGGATGCTGGTTTTCGGCGTGTTGTTGATTTCTCGTCCGATGTGGATCACGGAAATCATGTTCCATCTCCCGGTCTTTCGGTCGATGCGCTGGCCCTTTCGCGAATTGCTCCAGTTCCAGTTTTTTCTTCACCTGCTTCTCGTGCTGCGACGACCGGGCTTGTTGAAGGGATTTCAGAAAATCGCCGCCGTGTGGGGCACGATTATTCTGGTTGTTCCCATGATCGCCTATCCCCTGCCGCCGACGTTCAATTCGATGAATTGGGACCGGGAACTTCTTTTCACCGGCGGAACCGACCGCTTTTGGGAACAGGTGCGGCCTCTCTTGAAACCGACGGACCGGATCGCCGTGCTCATCCCCGAAAACGAAGTCTACGACCAGGACCGTTTCGAGGAACCCTACTCTTTGCTTCCTTCCTACAATTATGCCGCGTTGGCGGGCGTGGTGAACGCCTGGGGTTACTCGCCTACCGCGCCGATGGACCAGCTCTATACCCGAACCTACGCCTACTATCCTTTTGGTGCTTACCGACCCGATCAAAAAGCCGCCCTTCTGGCGGAGCGTCCGGACCTCAAGTTCATCACCTTGGAAAGCCTCGATCCGCTGAAAATAACCCTCACTTCGCGCGACGGCCCGACCATCGATCTGACTCCCTTCGTACCGAGACGAATCAAGGGCCCCTGACAGGTGCTTTGCCTTTCCAACCGTTTCTGCTACCAAAGGGCACTCTATGGAACGCATCTCCGCCTGCATCGCTCCCGCCGCGGGTGCGCCGCGTCCTCCGGGCAAAAAGCTCATCAGTGTGGTGAGTGCCTGCTACAACGAAGAGGGCAATGTTCGGGAATGCTACGAGCAGGTCAAAAAAGTCTTCTCGGAAATCGGACGCTATCGGTACGAGCATGTCTTCATCGACAACGCCTCGAAGGACCGCACCGCAAAAGTTCTGCGGGAACTCGCCGCCGAGGACAAAAACGTCAAGGTCATCCTCAATGCCCGGAATTTCGGCCACATTCGCTCCGGCTACCATGCCATCCTCCATGTGCAGGGGGACGCGGTCATTAGCGTTGTCTCGGACCTGCAGGACCCGCCCGAATTGATCAAGGAGTTCGTCCGCAAGTGGGAGGAGGGATTTCCGGTGGTCGTTGCCTTTAAACAGGAAAGCGACGAGTCGGCTTTCTTCTTCATGATCCGTAAACTCTATTACGAACTGGTCAGCTATCTCGCCGAGATCGACTTGAACAAGAACGCCACCGGGTTCGGCCTCTACGACCGCCGTTTCATCGAGATCCTCAAGGAGATGGACGATCCCTACCCCTATTTTCGCGGGCTCGTCTCCGAGATTGGCCTGCCCATGGCCAGGATACCGTATCACCAACCGGCGCGAAAACGCGGCATTACCAGCAATAATTTCTACCGCCTCTACGATATGGCGATGTTGGGCATTACGAATCATTCCAAGGTGCCGCTGCGACTCGCCACCATGCTCGGCTTTGCCGTTTCGCTTTTCAGCCTGTTCATCGCGCTCGGCTATCTGGTTTGCAAGTTGCTCTACTGGAACAGCTTTCAGCTCGGGCTCGCGCCGCTGGAAGTGGGGCTGTTCTTTTTCGGCTCCGTGCAGCTCTTTTTCATCGGCATCCTGGGCGAGTATATCGGGGCCATTCACACCCAGGTGTTGAAACGACCACATGTGGTCGAGTTGGAACGCATTAACTTCGGACCGGAAGGGGGAAAGTAACGCATGAAAGTGGTCATTCTTTGCGGTGGACTCGGCACGCGCTTGCGCGAGGAAACCGAGTTCCGCCCGAAACCGATGGTACCGGTCGGCAACCGTCCGCTTGTCTGGCACATCATGAAATTTTACGCCCACTTCGGGTTCAAGGAATTCATCCTCTGCCTCGGCTACAAGGGCGAGGTGATCAAGGAGTACTTTCTCAACTATCAGCGCCACAGCAGCGACATCACCCTTCGTCTCGGGCCGTCCCCGAAAATCATCTACCACAATCAGCATGACGAGGCGGACTGGCAGGTGACGCTTCTCGATACCGGCCAAGGGACGATGACCGGTGGCCGCGTCCGCCGCGCCCTGCCCCATATTCCCGACGACGAATTTCTCCTGACCTATGGCGACGGCGTTTGCAACGTCAATGTGTCGGAGGTGATTGCGTTTCACCGCGCCCAAGGGGGGCTGGCCACGCTCACGGCCGTGCGCCCGAGCGGACGGTTTGGCGAATTGACCCTGGCGGGCGATACCGTCACCAGTTTTCGCGAGAAGCCCGATAGCGAGATCGGTTACATCAACGGCGGGTTTTTCGTCGTGAACAAAAAGATCGGCGAGTTCCTCACCGGCGACAGCAGCATCTTCGAGTTCGACGCGCTGCCCAAGGTCGCCGAGGCCGGAAAACTCAACGCCTTCCGCCACGACGATTTCTGGCAGTGCATGGACAATCCCCGCGAAATGGAAATGCTCAACAAGCTCTGGAACGAAGGCAAGGCACCCTGGAAGTTGTGGTAGGGGTGGGATTGGTCACGGCAACGGCCCGTCCGGCGTGAGCTGGCGATACGTTTTGCCGTGTGCATTGAGACTCGGTGCAATGAAGTTGGGAACCTCTCCGTTGGAGGTGGAGGAGGTTCCGGTTCGAACGAAAGTCGCGCTATTGCTCTTGTAGCAGACAGCGATGCCACGAGAGCGAATGTCTTTCGGCACGCCATTCCACACCTCAAGCCAGGTGCGCGGGTGTGGCTGGAACGAAAACAACGGAGTGGCCGATCCGCTCGATGCGTAGGTCACCTTGTAACCAGTGAGAAAAACAATCGGTATTTCGTCCGGAGAGTCGGAATCGACCCCCGACGTCACATCGAAGCAGACGTTTTCCAGTTTCAAGTTCTTTCCGCTAGTGTAGTGGACTGTAAATAACTATACATAAATCTCGACTTTCAAACCGAGATTTGGCAGAGTGGACGCATGTCCAAAACCCACCCCGCCGTTGTCTTGTCCGCAAAAGTCCACGAGGAGTTGACCGAGTGGGTCAAC
>CAJCII010000077.1 GCA_903970335.1 Bacteroidota bacterium
TTTGCAGGTAAAGGGGGGGCATTCGCCGGTGCGTTTGGCGGTCGGGTCGGCGTGAAGTTGGAGCGCAGGCAAGACGTAGTTGCCATCGGCGTCTTGAGGGTAGTCCTTGCCGTCCTCCAATAAAAAGAGAAAGAAGCCGCAGCGCCCGATGTCTCCGGCGGCGAAGGCGTCGGAGACGAGGACGTCCAGAGTCAAATTCGTACCGGCATCGATGTGGAGCAGGTCGCCGACAACCATTTGTCCGTAGGCCTTGCCGAATTGATGGGCACCGGCGCTTAACCAGGAGCCGGGCGGGTAGACTTTGCGTCTCTTGACAAGATTGGAACTCCCCGCATCGAAACACGGGATGGCTGGGCTGGGAGCGGGGTAGATACTGAGGTCGTGGGCGGAAGCGGGCGGATACCAGCCGGAGTCGAGGACGTTCACGCCATTGGCGCGGACGACGAGATAATCGTCTCCGTAGCCAGCGAGGCGGAAGTCCCCCGAGCGGGTGGGATTGATGGTGACATGATAAAGGACGATCCAATAGCCCGGTTTGCATCGGTTCTGCATGCCAAAGGCGGCCGGGCCGGTGTTGGAGGAGCGGAAGGGAATCATGATTTCGTTGGTGAAGATCGGTTTGCTGCTGCTGAGGTAGTTCTGCTTGAAGGTGTCCTCATTCCAGTCGTGTAAGAAAAAATCCCGCAAGGTGGCAAATTCGCCTTGCCAATCCATTTTCGTCGGTTTGCCGTCGGGCGTTTGTTTCAAATCGTAAAAGGTGCCGGAGAAAGCCAATTGGCTCGAGGTGCCGGAGCCGAAGGGGTCGCCGGTACCGGAACCGCTGCCGTCGGTACCATTTTGCCCCATGGTCGATCCACTCATTTGGGTGAAGGCATCGGGCAGGGTGGGCTGGGGCACCGTGGCTGTTTGCACGTTGAAACTCGTTGGCGCGATACTATGGACGATGGAGGCCGGGTTGGATGGCGGAGTGACCTCAAGTTGCGGCTCGGTCGGATTTTCCGATCCGCCGCCGGAGTGGGCAGGTGGCTGGGGCGGCGGCGGCGGCGGTGGTTTGACTGCGACCGGTGCAAAACTCGCGTCGGGCAGCTCGGCGGGCGGGGCGAAGATAATCCATGTTGCCACCATGAGAAAGAGAATGACGTGGAGGAGAATGGCTCCGAGAAGGAACCCATAGCTCCTCATCCTCTCTCTCGTCTTTTCGGAGGCAGTATTCGCCTTTGGAGGCTTGGTGAGGGGGGGCTTGGGGTTGGCAGTCATCGTATTTTGGCCAAACTGGAGACCTCGAGCTGGCGCAGAACGGTGGTTCAACCAACAGTGTAACTTGCCTAAGCATCGCCGCGCAAATCAAAATCGTTGAGGTCGTTGCAATTTCCGGTGGCAACTTTCGGCACCGCTTGTCGATGGCAAAAGCTTGGCCATCTCGACCGACTGTCGTATCCTGCTCCGGTTCTTAGAGGTCCCGTAGCTCAGATGGACAGAGCAGGAGTTTCCTAAACTCTTGGTCGCGCGTTCGACTCGCGCCGGGACCACCTTGGTTTGACAGCCTCTTCGGAATGGAGCGTAAAGTTAATTGAAGGCAATGGGATTCTCCCCCCTTTTCTTTTCCAAAATGAGTGATAGACTGCTTTTATGAGTATTTCCATCCGGCTCAAAAAGACTTGTGTCCTTGTAACGATGTTGGGTGTTTTTGCAGGGTTGATGTTGGGTACGGGCCTTTGCATAGCCAAGTCGAAAAAATCCAAGGCAAACGGCGAGAAAGTAATGGTTGATTCCGTCAACGCATCCAGTCAGGAAGTGACGATTCTGATTCAAAAAGACCAGTCGAAAACGACCTATTCGGTGGACAATGCGACGAAGATTACCGTGGAAGATAATCCTGGTTCGTTTAAAGACATTCACTCCGGACAGGAAGTCTACGATTACGTCGAACGCACTTCCTCTATTTTGGACAGCATCGACGTTGGGCCGGTCAAGACCGATACGGACGGCAAATAATGGGATTCCGTCTTTTCCCATGAGTAGCTTTGCAAGACGCGCCGGATCGGCTAGGGTTTCTCCCTGATGGACAGTCTTCCTTTTGTCAAAATGAGTGGGGCGGGCAATGACTTTGTCGTCATTGATAATCGCACGCTAAGGTACAGCCTCTCTCGTGAGCAGATCGCACGTCTTTGCGATCGCCATTTCGGCATCGGTGCGGATGGATTACTCGCGGTGGAACCTTCGGATCACGGTACGGCCGATTTCCGGATGCGGTATTATAATGCGGACGGGGGAGAAGCGGAAATGTGCGGTAACGGCGCACGCTGCTTTGCCCGTTTTGTCCAGACGATGCAGCGGGCCGAGGCGGGACGGGTGCGCTTCCTGACGCCTGCGGGTTTGATTGTCGGGGAATATGTCGGGCCGCTGGTGCGGGTGAACCTGACGGCGCCGACCGAGGCGAAGTTCCGGCAGCGGGCCGACTTCGGCTGGGGCGACGTGGACTACCATTTCATGAATACCGGAGTGCCTCATACGGTGATTTACGTGCCGGATGCTGAGCGGGCGGAGGTGGTGGGCCAGGGCCGGGCGGTGCGGCGCAGCCCGGTGTTTCCCCGTGGGACCAACGTGAATTTTGTGCAGATCGTGGACGAAAAAAACCTCGTCGTGCGTACTTACGAGCGCGGGGTTGAAGACGAAACGCTCGCCTGTGGCACGGGTGTGGTCGCTTCGGCCTTGGTGACGCAGCAAATCCACGCTCTCGCGTTGCCGCTCTCCATCCGCGTGCGTGGCGGCGACTTGCTGACGGTCGATGCGTGGGTGGAGGGCGAATTATTCCACGAGGTCACCCTAACCGGACCCGCCACGGAAGTTTTTTCCGGCGAGATTAAAATCTAGCGAAAGCGCGTGCGGGCTTTTCGTCCGCTCGCTCTTTACGGAAAGGCTGAAGTGTGGCCGTCCGCATTGTCCGCTTTGGTTGGCGGCGGGATGGGGCCGATAACGGGGGGCGCATTGGTGGCAGGCGGGATCCCCGTTCCCGAGTTGTCCTGGGGCTTGGCGATCTGCGCCGTCGGCACGTTCATTTCGGCGGAGTCGTCCGAGGTGGTCGGAATGGGAGTGGGTGGCGCAGTCGGTGGCGCCACTGGGATGGAGTCGTCGTTTACCGGCAGGGCGCGGGGAGGTGCCGGCTTTGTCGCGTCGTGATTCGCCACGGGGACAATGGGTGGATCTTCGGTGGTAGCCGGTTGAATCACGGGAGGGGCAGTGGGCGGTTCCGGTGGAACGATGGGCGGGGCAGGAGTGGGCGTAACGGCAACCACCGCAGTAGCCGGGGCGGTCGGAGGTGGGTTGGCATTGGCGGGCGATG
>CAJCII010000078.1 GCA_903970335.1 Bacteroidota bacterium
TTTGCAGGCTGGGCCAGGAGAATGTCAGCCTGAGGAACCAGGTCATGGCCATCAAGACCAGCCGAGCTGGGGAGTGCGCCTGGGAGCCAGCAAATGCGACAGCCTTGCCGCGCAGAGGGGCGGGTGTGCTGGCGCGTGCAAGCATCAATCGTGGGGTGGAGGTGACGAGGCCTTTGGCGGTGAATGCGCGACTGAGGCCGTCCGCTCCGATGGCGAACGAGATCGAGCAGGCGCAGCGGGCGCAAGCCGAGGCCCCGGAGAGAGCGAAAATTGTGACGGCCAAGACGGAGCTGGCGCCGATCCTCGCCATACCCTTGGGGGCGCTCAAGCCTGCGGTGACGGCACCGACGACAGTGGTGTCGCGACCGGCGAATGCGGTTCCAGACACGCAACGGGTGCCAGGACCGAATCCGGCGCCGAGCCGCTCCTACGGTTATCCGGGTGGGGGAAACGGCCCGAATGGAGTTTACCGGTCGGTGGTGGTCCCGAGTGCCGGGCCGGCAGCGAGTGAAACTTACGTTCGTCCGGGTGTACCGTCCATAGCCCAGCCTTATGGTCGTCCGGTTCCGATCGTTCCGCCCCAAGGCGGCGCGGGGAGCTATCCGAGTCCGGCTGGAGCGGGGAGTGCGGCAGGCCACGGTGCCTCAAGCGGAGGGAACGATGCGCCGAAGAGGAATCATTGAGCCGAATTTTGCGGGGAGCAAGCAGCACTGAATCAGCGTCAGCCCGTCACGGAGCACCTTAAAAGACGACCGGTTGGCCGTCTGCCTTTTAGAAGCTGGCTTTGAAGCCGCCGATGACGGTCTGGGCAAAGTAATTATCGGCCCCGACATCGGCGAGGTAGTTCAGGTAAAGGGCCATGGAGTTGTCGAGGGTGGCCGTCAAGCCGCAGCCGATGAGGGCGCTGTTTTTGGTGGCAGTAGCTCCCTGGATGGTGAAGGGGGTGGTGCCGGGAATATTGAACTGACTCGTGATGGCATCGCTGTCGTTAAGGAATTCGTGTTGCCACATGGCGGTGACATTGGGCTGGAAGAGGACGTTGCCGGTGTGCGTCTGATAGATGAGGTGGCCACCGAGTTGGCTGCGAAGGCTGTCCAAGCTTTGGCTGTTGACGGTGAGGTCGAGCGGGCCAGCTCCGGATTCCGAGAACGAGTCGATGTCGAGGTGCGTGTAGGTCATGCCTGCGGTGGGGCCGACGATCCACTCTTTTTCGGGGTGGAAATCGTAACCGAAATCGAGATTGGAGACGTATTGCTCACCGGTGGGGGAGCTGGTGGCCTGGGAACCGAGGAAGCCAATGTCGCGGGTGTTGGAGTAGTTGTTCACGCCGAAGGAGAAGAGGCCGTTGACGTAGAAGCCGTGGGTGAAGTAGGTGGCGTAGACGCCGGGCGAGTAGGTGTTGACGGTGGTTCGGCTACCGGCGGAGTCGGTCTTGGCGGAGGTGTTGTTGTAGTCGAAGAGGATGCCGGCGGAGAGGTTGGAGGTCATGCGGAAGCTCACCCCGGCGATCGCGTCGCCAGCAAGGTAACTGGCCTTGGAAGAGGGGGAGTTGGTGGAGGATCCGCCTTGGTTGATCTGGGCCTGGACAACGTCGCCAGCGATGAATTCGTTCATTGAGGGCATACGGATGGTCGAAGATTCGGAGGCGGTCCGGAAAGGAGTGGGGCTGTCCGAGATCGATTCGCCCGAGGAGTCGGAAGAGGGGGAAGCGGAGGAGGTGTGGGCGGAGAGAGGGGCGGAAGAGGGGTAGGGGGAGGCGCCGGTATCGGGGTAGTAGTTGACGCCGTTGGGTGCGGCGGCATGGAATGGGGCGTAGGCCATGAGCGATCCGAGGGAACGACCGAGGCCGCTGTCGAAGCTGGGATCGACGACGCTGATGCCGCTGGTATCGAGTCCGGTGGAGCCGTCGCGGAGATCGGCGCAGACGTTGTTCATGCGCTGGGCGAGAAAGGTGGAGTTTTCAAAAGAGATGTCGCGGGAGTACTGGAGCGATTCCGGGCTCATTTGTTCGAGGGCGGCGGTGATTGCGGCAGGCTGGGTAAATTGGTTCAGCGCATGGAGGACATTACCGAAGCCGCTGGAGGCAGGTATGTTGTTGACGATCACGGGGTCGAGAGCGTTGGCCACCGCAGCCTCATTTGGTGTCTGCGCAAAGCCAATAAAGAGGTTTTGCCGGGTGGACAGGATCAACTGGTTACCGTTCAGCGAAAGGCTGGAACTGAAAAGTGGGGTGGGAGGATTGGTGCTCAGACCGGCGGAATTATTGAGCATTCCGTTTCCACCAATCGTGATGCCGCCCGTGGTGAAAATGATGGGCCTGGAGTTCGTGCCAATGCCGTTGACTTTAATCTGGCCGCTGACCGTGGCGGTCGTAATGGGGTTGGCCGCGGTGCCGAAGGTGTCGTTGGCTACGGGGTTGGTATTCACGAGAAGCGTGCCTACGGAGGTGAAGTTGTTGGCGATCAGAAGGGATGAGGGATTGTTGAATGTGCCCAAGGTGCCGACAGTGCCGTTGTTGTTGAAAAGACTATTGTTCGCGCCGCCCGCGAGGTTGCCGGCAAAGAGGGTCGATCCGGGATTGACGGTGGTGAGGGGAAGATTGTTCGTGCCGAGGAGGGTGACCGTTGCGATGGCAGCGGTGGCGCCGGTGCCACCCACATCGAAGGTGTCGAGGGCGTTGCCTGCACTGCCATTGATGTTGCTGATGAAGCCGTTATTCACTTGGAGGGAGCCGCCGGTGCCGATGATGGTAGCGCTGTTGGTAGAGAGGGCGGTATTGGCGATGACCAATTTGGAAATTTGGTTATTGGTGTCGATGTTGAAGTTGGCCTGTTGGCCCGCGAGATCGGCCTTATCGGAGACCGTGCCGGCGAAGGTGTCGGTGGCCGCACCAGTGGAAGCCAGGTTAAAGGTGGAGCCGCCTCCGATGACGAAGTTTCCCGAGTTGGAGATGCTGTTGATGCCATTGGTCGCATTCAAAGTGCTGCCGCCGGTGATGACCGCTCCCCAGGAGCCGCTGTTAACCCCAGTCGCAGGGGTGAGGGCGACAATACCGCCTCCGCTGATATTGAGAGTGCCGGTACCGGTCATGTTACCGGTCAGGGTGGCGGTACCGCCCGAGTTGCTGATGCCGCCATTCCCGGTAATGGTGCCGCTGAAAGGATCGCTCCAAGTGCCAGTGCCAGCTACCGTACCGCCCGCGAAGTTGAACGTACCGGTGCTGCCAGCCGTGAAGATGGTGCTGACTCCGCCGGTCAAAGTGCCGCCGCCTAGATTATAGGTGCTGCCCGTCAGCGTGATCGAATTAGCGGCAGGGGTGAATGAGGCATTTTGGTTGTAGGTACTGTTTGTAATGGTAATCGGTGCGGTGGTGGTAAAGGCCGCATTCTGATAGAAAGTCCCGTTGGCGCTAACGGTCAGGCCGGTGCCGATGGTAAGACTTCCGCCATTGAAGTTGAAGGTACCGGACGTGAGGGTGAAGGCACCCGCAACCGTGACGCTACCGGCCGCTTGCGTCATGGAAGAGGTACCGGTTCCTCCACCGATGACGAGGTTGCCGCCGACATTAAGCGTGCCCGCTTCCAGATTGTAACTGCCGGAACCGGTCTGACCAATGGAAAGGTTCCCGGTCGTCGAGACGCTCGAAGTGTCCGATTGTTGAAAGGTGCCGGTGGCTCCGGCGGTATTGCCGAGCGTGATGGTGGTGGTGTTGAGGATGCCGGTGCCACTGAGGTAGTAAGCTCCACCGACACTCGTTCCCGGGGCAAAGCCGACGTTCAAGGTGGTGATCGCGGCGGTTCCGGCGGATTGATAGACCGCACCCGTGGTCGTGGCGATCGTCGCGCCCATTTGGCCGACGGCTACACCGAGGTTGACGGTTCCGGCGGTGAGGGCGGAACCATTTGTGCTGGTGATGTACAAAACACCCGCGGTGGCCGTCGATCCGCCGGTGACATTACCGCTGCCGGTTCCGCTACCCGTACCGATATCGATCACCCCGGCGTTCAAGGTGGCGGTTCCACCAAGGTAGTAATTGCCGGTGCCGCCTGTGGCAACGTTCGAAAATAGAGGTACGGAGGCCGGGGTGGCAGAATTGCCATCCGCACCGATAAAAAGTGTGCCTCCGACAATCATACTCGTCGATCCGGATTGTGTGACGGTGCCTACTCCTCCAATACCGACGGCAAAACCCTCGGAAGCGGGTGCCGTGGCATTAAAGGTTCCCGAACCCGTCAACGTGAGCGTGCCGGTTCCCATGCCATCGCCGATAAAATTGGAGAAGGTGGGATTGGTGGTGTTGACCTGGCCACCAGCCGGAATGTTCAGAGTAAGGCTTGAGGCGCTATCGACGTTGATGTAAGTGGTCGTGAAGGCACTGGTGGTGGCGTTCAGGCCAATCACGGAATTGTTCGAGATATATATATTCCCAAGGGTGGTGGGGACACCCGGCAGGTTAACGTTGACCGTAGTCGAATTGAAGGTGGCACTAGTCGTCGGTTCGGCACCGGTGCTCCAGTTGAGTCCCGTCGCCCATTGGTTGTCTTTTGCCGAGCCGACCCAAACTCCTTGTCCAAATGCATCTGGCGCAAAACTGGCAATGGCTAAAAAGAGAATGGCTGAGCGGATAGTTTTCATTCGCCGCTAACCTATTGTAATTTCCTTGGTAATCCAAGATAAATCAGGATTCGGGATAAAAATTCGAGAGGCGACCAAAAGCCAGGCTTATAGGTTGGAATGGCTCGTAAAAACGACCGGAAGGCCGGAAAGGGAATAAACTAGGGCCTTGCTTTGATCCACGTAATGATTTCGATGGCATTGCCTTTTGCGGCCCAGATTTTGCGGAGAAATTCAGCGGGATCGATTTGGTGGGTCTTGAAGAATCGGCGGTCGCCGCCGCAACCATACATCAGGTCGGAGGGCATTTCTCCGCGGAGTTTGGCTTCGGCCTTGGGGATGAGACGCGGGAGCCAGCCGATGCCTTCGACGGAGGCGTCCTTGGAGGGGAGGTCGGCCATGGAGATACGACGAGCGCTGGGAATGCCGTTTTGTTCCCGGAGGAAGTAGTCGCGGCGGACAGAGGCGATGTCGAGGGCGGTTTCGAGAGTGGGTTCGCCGCCTTTGGCAAAGTCCTCGATGAAATCGAAGAATTCCTGTTCGGTGTGGCCGATCGAGGCGAGGAAGACCTGGTCCTGGGTATCGAGAAGACCAAAGGCTTGGTGGTGACCGCTGCGATATTTTTCGACGGAGGTGAGGAAGAGGTCGGAGAAGGTGGATTTCCACTCGGCGGGGGGATGGCTCATGGAGCAGTTTACTCCGAGATGTGGGTTGGCGCAACGGGTCTGACTTGTGTGAAAGGAGTGGGGGCGTCCATGGCGCGGCGCCATTCGTCCTGCATCCGGATATTGCCGATGGTATCGGCCCAGGACATGGCAGGCGAGGAGGCCTGGCGGTCGCCTTTGAGGATGCAGCCGGCGCAAAAATCGGCTTCGATGGCGTAAAGAGGCGGAGCGGTTACGCGGATGGTTTCGATCTCTTCTCCATTGCGCTCCAGGAGCAGGGCGGTTTCCCCGCCGTCGAAGCAAGGCACCCAGGGATCGGTGAGGGTGAGGGAACCGCCGCTGCCATCGATGCGGACTTTGTTTTCTTGCTTGAAGCGGAGGCCGCAGGAGAGAATGGCGGCGATTTCTCCCGGGAAGATGGCGAGGGCGGTGGCGTATTCGTCGACCCCGCTTTCCTTGCCGATCTGGCCGAAGACGGAGAGCCGTTCGGGCTCGACGAAGGGTTTGCCCTGGGCGACTCCGGCGATGAGGCGCGCCATGGAGGTGCAGTAGCCGCCGAGATCGAGGATGCCGCCGCCACCGAGGGTGCGGTTGAAGAGACGGCCTTCCAAGTCGTAGGGGGCGCAGAAGCCGAAGCTGGCGGTAATGGAGCGGACATCGCCGATGGTGCCAGCACGGATGAGCTCGATGGTGCGGGCGATCTGCGGGTGACACCGGTACATGTAGGCCTCCATAAAGAAGACGCTGTTTTCCCAAGCGGCCTGGATCATGGCGACGGCCTCATCGTGATGGAGACCGATGGGCTTTTCGCAGAGGACATGTTTTTTGGCCTCTGCGGCGCGCAGAGCCCATTCCCGATGCTGGGCGTGAGGTGTGGCGACGTAGACGATATCGACTTTGGGGTCGGCGACGAGAGCCTCGTAGGAGCCGTGAGCGTGGGGGATTTCGTATTCCTTGGCGAAGTCCCGCGCCTTCGACTTGAAGCGGCTGGCGACGGCGACGAGTTCGCCGGTCTGCGAGCGATGGACGCCTGCGGCGAAAAGGTTGGCGATGCGTCCGGTGCCGATGATTCCCCAGCGAAGTTTGGCCATAAAGAAAAAGAGAGGGGTTCCAAGCTAAAGCTGGAGAAAGTGTGGCGGAGGGAACGGCGAGTGCAAGCAGATTGGAAAAACTTTTCGGACGGCGGTCAAGGCGCGAGGCGTTCGACGATCCAGCGGGATTCTTCCTTGCGGTAGCGGAGGCGGTCGTGGAGGCGGTTGGTGCGGCCCTGCCAGAATTCGATCCGCTCGGGCGCGAGACGGTAGCCGCCCCACTCCGGCGGCGGGGGGACATCGTTGGGGAAAAGGGTCTCCGCCTGGCTGAGGGCATCGGTGAGGGTGTCGCGACTGGGGATGATGGCGCTTTGATGGGAAGCCCAGGCGCCGAGGCGGCTGCCGCGGGGGCGGGTCTGGAAATAGGCCTCGACGGCGGCGCGGTTGGTGAGGGCGACGGAGCCTTCGATGCGGACCTGGCGCTCCTGCTCGATCCAGCCGAAGGTGAGGGCGGCGCGGGGATTGGCGTCGAGGTCGTGGGCCTTGTCGCTGCCGTAATTGGTGTAGAAGACGAAGCCCTCCTCGTTGAAGCTCTTGAGGAGGACGTAGCGACCGTGGGGGCGACCGTCGGGCGAGACGGTGGAGAGGACCATGGCGTTGGGTTCCGCGATGACGCCGGCGTCGAGGGCCTCCTGGAACCAGCGGGCGAACTGGCGGATGGGATCGGGGTCGAGGTCGGCTTCGTTGAGGGCGCGCTGCATGTAGTCCCGGCGGAGGGCGGAGACCCGATCGGGCGAGGGGAGGCCGATGGACATAGGAGGCAATCTAGCACAGGCGGCGGAACCGGCGATGGGGAAAAATGGCCTAAATGTGCTGCAATTTTAGGTCAGACTGGCCATTGAGTGGAAGACGTTTGGCAAGAGGGGGTTGGGGTGTTGACTTTTGGGGTGCAGCGAGGTTGGGGCCGAAATTGGGGGAAAAGGCGCTATTTGTAGCCAGAATTGAGGGACGGTACCTGTACGATGTCCTTCGTTACGTGGAGGCCATTCCGTTGCGGGCGAAACTGGTCTCGCGGGCGGAGGACTGGCCGTGGTCGAGCCTGTCCACGGCAGCGGTCCGCGATGGGCTGGTGGAGGTGGCGCGACCGAAGCTGGCGGCGTGGAACCGGGACGGCCCCTGGGTTGAAGCCGTCAACGAGACCTTGTCGCCAGCCAGCCTCAATAGAACATAATGTTACGATTGCGCTCTACCCAATCTAATATCTTGATCTAGAGAATTAAAACGTATTATCTTTTCGTCAAGCCTACTGGCTATCACACGCTCGAGGTTTAATCGCATTTAGCTGCATCATCTGATCGATTATGATTTCTTCATTCTCCACCCAAGTGGGATTCAGGAGCTCAAAACCAAGCTTACCTTGCTTTCTTATTTCGAAGCCTCTCGTGTGGTTCGTCCCTTTGCTGATTGGATCGTTCTCGCAATTAGTGGCCGCAGTTCCTCGGCAAGTTGCCCTCGAGAATAGTATCAGGCAGGTTGAAGGTGCTCCTCAATCCGGGTCGCTCGATCCGCATAAGGCGTTCATTACGCGCCAAACCTTAAAAGCCAGCGAAACAGGGGCCACGCTCGAATTTGAAGTGGCATTGAAGATGAGGAACCTGGCCGAGTTGAAGGCCCGCGTGGCGCATGGCCAACGCATCTCTCCACAGGAGATGGCAGCGAAGTACGACCCATTGTATTCCGACTATATGCTTATCCCGTTGACTCCCGTGACGCTTGGCCCATGCTTGCTGGATGGCCCGACCGGGTTTCCCCAAGACATTGAAAGAGTTTCGTGAGCAGTTTTCTCAGGAGGACGCATGCTTTGCTTACCTCGGGCAGAGCC
>CAJCII010000079.1 GCA_903970335.1 Bacteroidota bacterium
GCGTCTGCCCCTTGATCCACAGGTAGGTGCGGTTGATCTCCTCCCACATCTCGAGGGAAATCTGCTCGCGCACGTGCCGGGCATTCTCGCGCGCAATGGTGAGGCAATTGATGATCGAATTCGGGTTCTTCGGGTTGAGGGTCAGGAAATCGATGACGTTGTCGCTGCTGGGCGTTTTGTAGAGCTTGTAGAAGTCTTCGTGGTCGCCGGTGCTGCGCAGGACGGGTTCCCAAAGGGCCTTTGCTTCGGAGGTGCCGAGCTTGGGGAGGTCGAGGAGGAGCTGGAGGTTGACGTCGAGGATGCGGGCGATGTTTTCGGCCCGTTCGACATAACGGCTCATCCAGTAGAGGGAGTCGGCGACGCGAGATAACATATTTTTGACGGAATTTACGGGATTTTTGGACGGAATTTACGGAATGACCAAATTGGGGGAATTAAGGGGATTTTTTAACAGGAAGACATGAAATCAGGAAGGAGGCAGGGGAGATTTAAGGGGAGAGGATCGAGAGGCAGGAAGTATGCGGTCCCTCGATAAGCTCGGGATGACATTAACATTAGCTGTCTCCATAGAGAACCCAGGTGTCTTTGCTGCCGCCGCCCTGGGAGGAGTTGACGACGAGGGAGCCTTTCCTTAAGGCGACGCGGGTGAGGCCGCCGGGGACGATGGAGATTTTTTCGCCGCAGAGGATGTAGGGGCGGAGATCGACGTGGCGGCCTTCGAAGTGGCCATCGACGTAGCTGGGGTGGCGGGAGAGATTGAGAGTGGGCTGGGCGATGAAATTGCGGGGATTTTCGAGGATTTTTTCCTTGAAGTCGGCACGCTGGGAAGCGGTGGAGGCGGGGCCGACGAGCATGCCGTAGCCGCCCGATTCATTGGCCGACTTGACGACGAGCTTTTCGAGATGGGTGATGATGTATTCGCATTCCTTCGGGTCGGAGGCAAGGTAGGTCGGCACGTTGGCGAGGAGGGGTTCCTCGGAGAGATAGAAGCGGATCATGTCCGGGACGAACTTGTAGACGACTTTGTCGTCGGCGATACCGGTGCCGATGGCGTTGGCGAGGCTGACGTTGCCGGCGCGGTAGGCTTCGACGAGGCCGGGGACGCCGAGGACGGAGTCTTTGCGGAAGACTTTGGGGTCGAGGAAGTCGTCGTCGAGACGGCGGTAGATGGTATCGACTTTTTCGAGGCCCTTGGTGGTGCGCATGTAGACGATCTTGTCCTGGACGACGAGGTCCTGGCCTTCGACGATCTGGATGCCCATCTGGCGGGCGAGGAAGGAATGCTCGAAGTAGGCGCTGTTGTAGATGCCGGGGGTGAGGAGGACGACCGTGGGGCCGTCACTGGCGCTGGAGGGCGGGGCGATGTATTGGAGGACGGAGAGGAGGTCCTGGGTGTAGTGATCGACGGGGCGGACGCCGACGCTGCTGAAGAGGTGCGGGAAGGCGCGCTTCATGGCGACGCGATTTTCCAAGAGGTAGGAGACGCCGGAGGGGCAGCGGCCGTTGTCCTCAAGAACAAAGTAGGTGCCTTCGCGGTCGCGGACCATGTCGCTGCCGCAGATGTGGATGTAAATGTCCTTCGGGACGGGGACGCCGACCATCTCGGGGCGGTAGTGTTTGGCGGAGAGGACTTCCTCGGCGGGGACGATTTTTTCCTTGATGATGCGCTGATCGGAGTAGATGTCCTTCAGGAAAAGGTTGAGCGCCTTCATGCGTTGGATGAGACCGGCTTCGATCTTGTTCCATTCCGCAGCGGGGATGATGCGGGGCATCAAGTCGAAGGGGAAAATGCGCTCGGTGCCCTGTTCGTCGCTGTAGACGGTGAAGGTGATGCCCTGACGGAGGAAGGCGGCATCGACAGCGGTGCGGCGTTGCTCGAATTCCTCGTGCTCGAGTTTCTGGAACCGTTCGTAGAGAGCGCCGTAGTGCGGTCGCACCTGGCCTTCGGCGGAAAACATTTCATCGAAAAAATCACCGGGTTCGTATTTGTCGAGGAGGGCCATGAACGTGAGAAAGCGGTTCGGTTGTGGAAATCGGTTGGCAGGGGATAAAGGGATGAGTTAACACGATATTGAAGGACTGGGCAATAGGTTCTAGCGAGGTTTATGCCAAAATTCGGATTACGTCCAAGTTTGACAAAGCGGGCCGGACAAAGGATTTTCAAGGGATGAGCTACGATTCTCCGGTGATCAATTTAACGCGCGATGTGGAGGCCATTCAAATTCCGAGCGGCCTGACAAAGAAGCTGCACCAAGGCACGCCGGTGATCGTGACGCAGTCGCTGGGAGGGACCTATACGGTGGTGGTGGAGAATTCGGCGGGGCTGTTCCGGATTCTGGCGGAGGACGCGGATTCTCTCGGGAAGGAGTCGGCCTCGCCGGCGAAAAGCGGGGGCACTCCGGCGACCTCGGGCGGCCCGCTGAACGAAGACGAGATCTGGGCGCAGCTCAAGACGTGTTATGACCCGGAGATTCCGGTGAACATTGTGGACCTGGGGTTGATCTACAGCCTGGAGATCAAGCCGCAGGAAGAGGGCGGCAATTTAGTGGAAGTGAAGATGACGCTAACGGCTCCGGGATGCGGGATGGGGCCCTCGATCGCCTCGGATGCGCAGCGGAAAATTCTCACAGTGCCGGGGGTGACGGACGCGCAGGTGGACGTGGTGTGGGACCCACCGTGGAGCGCGGAGCGGATTTCGCAGGAAGGCAAGGCGAAGCTGGGGATGATCTAGCGGCCATGGCGCGAGGGTCGAGTAGTTGTGTCGGTTTCGATCGCGTCAAATCCGTAAAGCCGGATAGTTGACTATTTCGTTACCGCTACTAGGGTGAGAATTCCATGTCTAATCGCGCTTTCCGGAGTTTAGCTATCGTTTGCATCAGCGGTGTGGTCTTGCTGGCGGGTTGTTCGGTCGGCCCCAATTACGTCCAGCCGGCGGTGCCCGAGCCGACGAGCTACAAGGAGACGGCCAAGAACTGGAAAAAGGCGCACCCTCGCGACGAGATTGCGAAGGGGGACTGGTACACGATTTTCCACGACGCGAAGCTGAACGAGCTGGAGAGCGAGGCGTTCGGATCGAACCAGACATTGCGGGCGGCGATTGCGCGGGTGAGCGAATCGCGGGCGGCGGCGCGGGAGTCGGAAGCGGCGTTTTTCCCGTCACTGGATTTTAGCGCGGACGGTTCGCGGCAACGGACGTCGCCGAACAATGGGCAACTCGTGGCCCAGTCTCCGGGCGGAGTGGGGACGGCTCATACCTTCGATTCCGCGACGGTGGTGCCGTTCGACCTGAGTTACGAGCTGGATATCTGGGGCAAGGTGCGGCGGGCGTTCGAGGCGGCAGGGGATCAGGCGCAGGCGAGCGCAGCCGATTACGAGAATGTGTTGCTGACGTTGAAGGCGGAGGTGGCGACGACCTATTTCGCGATCCGGACGGCGGATTCGCAGATCGATGTGCAACGTCGCACGATCAAGTCGTACAAGGACAACCTGGACCTGACGAACAGTCGTTTCACGGGTGGGATCAGCACGCTTTTGGACGTGGAACAGGCGAAGGCGACACTGGCTTCGGCGCAGTCGCAACTGGCAAGCCTGCAGGAAAATCGGGCCCAGTTACTCCATGCGCTGGCGGTTTTACTGGGGCAGACGCCGGAGACTTTTTCGCTCAAGGAAAATCCGCTGAACCTCAATCCTCCGATCATCCCGCCGGGGCTGCCCTCGGACCTCTTGGAACGGCGCCCGGATGTGGCGGCGGCGGAGCGGCGGGTGGCGGCGCAGAACGCGCAGATCGGTGTGGCGATCGCGGCGTATTTTCCGTCGGTGCACCTGACCGGGCAGACCGGTTTCGACAGCGGCGACCTGGGGCTTTTATTCAACTGGGAAAGTCGGATCTGGTCGTATGGGCCGAACATCCAGTTTCCGCTCTTCGAAGGAGGACAGATCAGCGCGAACGTGAAGCAGCAGCGGGCGGCCTACGAAGAGAACGTGGCGAATTACCGCCAGAACGTGCTGGTCGCGTTCCAGGACGTGGAAGATAGCCTGAGCGCCCTGCGTTACCTGGCCGAGCAACAGAAAGCGCAGGACGTGGCCTACGATGCCTACAAAAAGGCGCTGGACCTGACGAATGCGCGGTACAATACGGGGCTGGTTTCGTATTTCGACGTTATCCAAGCGCAGGGGCTGGCCCTGAGCGCGGAGCAACTGGACGTGCAAATTCGGGGGAATCGGATCGCCTCGACGGTGCAGTTGATCAAGGCCCTGGGGGGCGGTTGGTCCGATTCGCTGATTACGCAGCCGAACCATGGCGACCATGTGGCGGCCCCTTCGGCGGCACCAACGGTTTTGGGGCCGGACAAGCCCCTCCCCGCTGCTCCGAAAAATTAGGCATCAGTTCTCGCGCTTTGGCGTTTTTCTTGGGATCGACCGGAGTTTAAAGAGGGTCTCAGGTTTAGGCATCTTTGCTGATGGCCCACTTTTAGCTAGCAGCGGGCCGAGGCACTCGCGTAACGTCAAGCGTTAGAACCTATTGTCGTTTACTGTATTGCCAATTGCCATGAGTCGCGCAGGAAAATTCATCCCAGGAGGTGGGAGCAAAGGAAGCGGAGACAACGCTCCCGGCGCACGACGCACGGGCCCGATCCGGGCACCGGAGCCGGGTACGTCGCCGACGGATCCGGCCCCGCCGAAGAAATCCCTGCTCAAGGGTTCCAGTCTGAACAAGCCGGTAGCGAAGAACCAGCAGTTGCCGATCATGTTGATGAGCGCGGCGGTGCTGATGCTGCTGATGGGTGTATCCGTCTATTATTATGCCATCGTGCCGGCACGACAGGAGGTGGCGGAAATGGAAAAGGAGCGGGATGCGGCCTTGGCTGCGCAGAAGAAGGCGCAGGACGAGCTCGCGGCCCAACAGGTGGCCGAAACCAAGGAAAAGGCGGCACTCCATGCGACGCTGATCGTGGACAGCAAGCCGAGCGGGGCAACGGTGACCATCGGAGAGGTGCAAAAACCGACGCCGGCGACGTTCGATTCGCTCGATCCGGGAAAGGTGAAGCTGACGATTCATGCCGACGGTTACGAGGACTACCAACAGGAGGTGGCGGTAACGACCGATCAACCGACCAATCTGGGCACAATCGAATTGACGGAACAGACGGGCGATCTTTCCCTGACCAGCCCGCAGTCGGACGTGGCTTACACCCTGACGGGGCCGGACGGCTACTCGCACGATGGCCAGGTGCCGGACAAGCTGGAGAAGTTGCCCGTTGGGGATTATCAACTGATCGCGACCCAGCATGACTGGAAGCTGGCACCGATACCGATCACAATCCACGACAAGGATAGTTTGCAAAAGGAAATCAAGTTCCCGTATGCGAGCCTGACGATCACGAGCGAACCGAGCGGGGCGACGGTGCGGAACGGCCACACGATTTTGGGCGTAACGCCACTCACGCTGACCAATCTTATGCCGGGCACGATGAAGCTGTCGCTGGACCTGCCACCCTACACCCTGACGCGATTCGACGTGGCGCTGCCGAATTTCGGAAACATCACCAAGGATGTGGCGATGCAGCGGGACAAGGATTTCATCGCCGCGTGTGGAATGCCGATGGTGTGGATTCCCGAAGGCGGATACTGGGCGGCGAAGTATTTGATGCGGCAGGCGGATTTCGAGAAGGTGGCCGGATACAATCCGAGCAATTTCCGGGGGCCCAATCGACCGGTGGAACAGATTTCATGGGATTCGGCGGTGGCTTTTTGCGAGAAGCTGACGGACTACGAAAGCAGGGCGGGGAAGTTGCCGGCGGGGTACCATTACACCTTGCCGACGGAATCGCAGTGGTCGGATTTTTCCGCCGACGCGGACATCGACCAGGCGGCGATGTCGCGCAGCGGTTCCCTGACCTCGACGAAGGATGTCGGCGCGTCGGAACCGAACAAATACGGTCTCTACGATACGCTGGGTGATGTTTGGGAATGGTGCCTGGACACCTACGACGACAAGGGCAACCACAGTTTGCGCGGCGGGAGCTGGTTGAGCTCCACGGAAAATTTTCCCGGACCCGATGCCCGGAATGGCGGCGCGCCGAATTACATGGACCGCTTTACCGGGTTCCGCGTGGTGTTGGTCCCGCAGTAAGCCGGTTTACGGGTAGACGAAAATTCCGAGCACGATCAGGACAAGGCCGTAGACAACACCGGGCCAGGAGAAGAGGCGGAAGCGTTGCGGGGTCTGCGTGACGTGGAGAATGGCGTCGCGCCAGAGATGCGGGCTGTAGACCAGCACCATGCCCCAGACGACCCACAGGTAGGCCAGGATGGTCATGACAAAACGGGCGGGAGTCTGCACGAGAAAGGCGGCGTCGAGGACGACGGAGGCGGCCAGCAGCAGCAGGCAACCGAGGCCGCGCGCGGCCAGGAAGCCGGGGACGAAAATCACCACGAGCACGCCCGAAACGGCCCAAACGGTCATCAGGCTGGTGCGCATGCCGGAGAGTTCCCCGAGGTCCATCAGGCCGGTGAGGGCGGTGAACCAGAGCGTGGCGGCGAGCATCAGGACGATGCCGAGAGGATAGTTGCGCGGAAGGGTCTTCATGAACGCGCCGGTGCGTTCGGGCGCGAGCGCGGGCGGGAGATGGCCGAGGAAGATGAGCAGGCCGACGATGATCGTCACGAGCCTGAGCGAAATGTAAGTGGGATAAGTCATAAGCCGCCGGGCGTTTTCCAACGCACCTGCGAAAGCCAGCCAGCATGCCCGCTTTGGCAGCCGATGTAAATAGCGGGCGGCGAGGGGTAGTGTATCAGTTTGAAATCTACTTCTTTGTCTTCTCTCTATTCTTTTTCTCTAG
>CAJCII010000080.1 GCA_903970335.1 Bacteroidota bacterium
AGCAGGCGGAGCAGGCGAGAGGGGTAACCCTTTGGTCTGAAGCCTCTGCTGCAAAAGGGTCGTGGAAACGCGACTCAGCGAGCCAGCAGGCCATAATCAATGAACACCGAACAAGTCCCGAGACCGGCCAATGCAGATGCCGACCTTGTTGCTCTATGGGGAAGGCTGCCATTTTTCGTGAGACGAGCGAGGGGAAGCGTAACGGAGAAATCTGCCGGGGCAGTGGTGATGGCATGTTGGCAAAGGAATCCTGGAGCAACACGGGAGATCCTTGCGAGCGGGAATGTCTGCAAAGACAAGACTCAACCGGTGGCCCGCGAGGGACAGAACCGGGTTCGTGAGGAAGTCGGAGAGGCCCGTAGTACCGTCAGAAACCCGGTAATTCGGGTGGAGGGAAGGGGCCTTGGTTTAGCAATGAGGCAAGAAGAAGAGAAGACCAGGAGATTGACGTGAGTCTAACACCTCCGATCAAGGTCGGGAAACTTCAGGCAGCCTTACATGACAAAGCGAAGAGAGCACCGAGCTATCGATTTTATGCCCTCTATGACAAGGTCTGGCGAGACGATGTCCTGCGCCACGCTTGGGAACGATGTCGTGCCAACGACGGAGCCCCTGGGGTGGACAGGCAAAGTTTCGAACAAATCGAACGAGCGGGCTTAGAAACGTGGCTGGGGGAATTGAGTCGGCAGTTGAGGGAAAAACGCTACCGCCCGGATGCGGTGCGACGTGTGATGATACCCAAAGCCGATGGGAAACAGCGCCCTCTGGGCATTCCGACCATCAAAGACCGGGTGGTGCAGATGGCAGCCGCCATCGTGCTGGAACCGATCTTTGAAGCAGACCTGCCGCATGAACAGTTTGGTTATCGACCGGAGCGCCGTGCGCATGACGCGGTCACCTACATCAAACTAAACAGCCAAACGGCTCGCCCGCCTCATACCGCTGTCCCGGTTAACCATGGATATTGTGGGAGATTCTTTCACTCGCAACACCCCGATCGCCTTCGGTCATGGCTGCGACCATTCCTGCTATGATCAATCAATCTAATTCTAAATCGACCGACTCGGCAATAAGCAGCTACCGCCGCCTCAAGGCTAAGGTAAAACACCCTCTTGCTGCCCGTTTGCTCCCCCATTCTGCCTCTTTTACCCGCTTTTCCCTCCCTGCCGCCTTCCGCCCCAAAAGTCCACACCCCAACCGCCTCTCCCCCAGCGCCTTCCACTCAATGCCCAGTCTGCCCTAATTTAATAGCACATTTAGGCCATTTCAGGCCCACCTACTTCCCCCACTGCACCGTGATCAGCTCCGCCCCCTCGTTCAGCGGCTCCAGGTTGTAGCTCTCCGCATTCGCCGGGGCCAGCCACCCCGCCCCCCGCTTCAAGACCTGGTCCTCGATCTTGAGGTCCCCCTGCGCCAGGAAGTGGTACTGGAAGCTGGCCTGGTCGCTCGTCCACACCCGGTATTCGCCGGGGTAGATGAAGGACCGCTCCACCGTAAAGAACGGGCACCGCAGCACCCGCTCCCCGTGCGGCTGCGCGAACTGCGGCTCGTAGTCGTTGAACCGGATCGATTCCAGCGCCTCCTCCCGATGCAAGGCCCGCGGACGCCCCTGGTCGTCCACCCGTCCCCAGTCGTCGACCCGGTAGGTCGTGTCCGAGTTCTGCTGGATCTCCAGAATCACGTTCCCCGCCCCGATGGCATGGACCCGCCCGCTCGGCAGGAACATCGCGTCGCTCTGCTTCGGGTTCAGGTAGTGGAGAAGCCCGGCCAGCTCCGGCGTGCCGATCGCCTTCTCGAACTTTTCCCGCGTCACACCCTTCTTGAGCCCGGCGTAAATCTTCGCCTCCGGCGTCGATTCGAGGAAATACCACATCTCCGTTTTCGGCTCCCCTTCCCGCCCCGGCGGCGGATGGACCTGCACGCTCAGGTTTTCCTGGCAGTCGAGGATCTTGATCAGAATGGGGAAGCGGGCCAAGTCGGGGGACTTCGTGCCGAAGACCTCCGTGCGCTTTTCCTGCCAGAGCGTGTGGATGGTCTGCCGGGTACCGGGTTTGAGACCGGGCCCCGAGGCAATTTCGCTGCACGCCTCGGGTCGATCGACCAGTTCCCAGCTCTCGCCGATTTTTTTCCCTTCCGGTGGCGTTCGTCCGAAAAGGCCCTTCAGGTTGTCGCCCCCCCAGATACGCTCCTGATAAATCGGTTTGAAGAAATAGGCATTCATGGTTTTAGAAAGATAACCGACCCGGCTTCCACTTTAAGTTGTCGTGCGGCCGACCCCTGGTTCATGGCTATTTCCAATAAGCCGTTGCCCCCATAGAGGAGAATCAGCCGGCCCTTTTCCACGTCCCCATACGTCTTCACCAACGGCCCCGAGAAACTCTCTTTGCCAATCGAGATCTTGACCAGATTGCCTTCCTTGAGTTTGGCGGCAATATCGCTATCGCTGCGGAGATTGAGAATGACATTGCCGTATCGATCGAGATGCAGGACTTGTACCGAAATACTGCCCCCGGTGATGGTGGAATCCTTGGGCGGGAGCATGACCAAGGTTTTGATCGGGGTACCGAATTTTTCGGGATCGACTCCGGAGGCAAGGTGGGCAGCGACCGGCGCAAAGATATCTCGTCCATGAAAGGTGGCGGCGGGGTCGCCAGCCTTGTAGTACTCGGGCTTGTCGAGTTTCCAGGCGCGGGAAAATCCTTCGCTATCGATGACTCCGGTGAAGAGGCCATTGTCGGGACCGACAAAGAACTTACCCTTGGAGGTTTCCAGCAGGATCGGGTCGCGATCCGTACCAACCCCGGGGTCGACGACAGCGACAAAAATGGTTCCCGCCGGAAATTCCCAAGACGCTTGATCGAGCAGATAAGCGCCCTCCGCAATATTGAAGGGCGAAACGGTGTGGGTGAGGTCGAGCAAACGGGCATTCGCATCGACCGATAAAATCACACCCTTCATCTGCGCGACATAGGGATCCTCCCAACCGAAATCGGTAAAGAGGGCGATGACGGGTTGAGGGGCCGCGTTGGCGGCAGAAACCGAGAGCATGGCCAAGGAAAGCGCGGCAACGCCAAAAATACCAGATCGGCGTAAAATTGGCATACCCCTCAAGCGGAGCCTATTTCCGGTCGATGACCAAGCCAAAAATACACAAATGATACCTGCCAAGGGCCGTCCCTTGTGATTTAGAGGCCGTATCGCAGAAGGAAAAAGGCCCCCGCGCACGAGCGCGGAGGCCCCAAACCAACTAACCCCGAAATGGTATTAGCCAACCGTCAAACCTAATGGAACCTAGACCAAAACCACCCTCGCGACAATTACTTTTTAAGATACGCGGAGGAGTTTACCCTGCTTTGGCCGCACGGTCGCGGTCCGATAAAGAGACAGATTAGAAGTGCTCTGAAAGCCTATCTGCAAGAAGAACGATACAAAAGAAACGCCGTCCCGCGCGAGGCAGGACGGCGTTCCAGATCGAACTCGGGCCGGATTATGGCTTCGGAACTGTAGCGATCGTCTGAAGGATGCGGCTGGCAATTTTGTACGGATCACCCTGGGAATTCGGGCGGCGATCTTCCAAATAGCCCTTATAGCCGTTGTTGACGAAGCTGTGGGGGACACGGATGGATGCGCCACGATTGGCCACGCCGTAGTTGAACTTGTCGATCGACTGGGTCTCGTGCAGGCCGGTCAAGCGCAAGTGATTGTCCGGGCCATAGACGGCGATGTGCTCGTTCTTGTGCTTGTCGAAAGCCGCCATCAGCGCCTCGAAGTATTCCTTGCCGCCAACGGTCCGCAAGTATTCGGTGGAGAAGTTCGAGTGCATGCCGGAACCGTTCCAGTCGGTCGCGCCAAGCGGTTTACAATGGAAGTTGACATCGACTTTGTACTTTTCGCACAGGCGAATCAGGAGATAGCGGGCCACCCACATTTCATCGGCGGCTTTCTTGGAGCCTTTGCCGAAAATCTGGAATTCCCACTGGCCCTTGGCCACTTCGGCGTTGATGCCTTCGTGGTTGATGCCTGCGTCCAAACACAAATCGAGATGGGTATCGACGATTTCGCGGGCGATATCGCCAACGTATTCGTAGCCCACGCCGGTGTAGTAGGGACCTTGAGGAGCAGGATAACCGGAGGCGGGGAAGCCGAGCGGGCGGCCATCCTTGTACAGGAAGTATTCCTGCTCGAAGCCGAACCATGTGCCGGGATCGTCCAAAATGGTCGCGCGAGCGTTGGTGGAATGAGGCGTGAGGTCGGCGTGAAGAACCTCGTTCATGACGATGGCCCCGTTCTTCTTGGTCGAGTCGGGGAAAACGGCGACGGGTTTCAGGACGCAATCCGAGCTGTGACCCTCGGCCTGACGGGTCGAGCTGCCGTCAAAGCCCCAGTTGGGGAGCTCTTCCAAGGTCGGAAAGCTGCTGAATTCCTTGATCAGGGTTTTGCCGCGCAAGTTGGGAACGGGGGTGTAGCCGTCGAGCCAGATATATTCCAGTTTGTACTTCGCCATGAGTGTTTTTTTGGTTGGTGTTGGGGTTAGAATGTGCCGATTTTTTACGTTTTCGGCGTGGTGAAGAGGAAAGCAACTGTCATGCCACGGGCCGAAAAGTATAAAATAAGCCACTTAGGCTGCAAAAGTAGCAAGAGGCTGCCCGAAAAGTTGGCGCGGGTCACGTGACGGGTCGAAATTTGGGTTCCCGGTTTGCCTGTTTCACCGACCCGGCGCATACTTTGCGCAATGGAAACTGTGAAGGACACGCTGAGGGCCACCGTTCGCATCAGTTACGATGGGCGGGTCTACAAGACTTTCCAGGGGCCAAAGGCGGAGGAACGGTTCGATAACGAAGTCCGGGTCTTGCGGCATTTGGAAGCACGCCAATGTCTGTTCGTGCCCCGCCTGCTCCTTGCCGATCGGGAGAAGCTTTCGATTGTGACGACGAATTGCGGGAACCGGGTGGACCATCTGGATGCGGAGCGGACGCGCGAGCTTTTCGAGGAGCTTCTGCCCTTCGGCGTTCGCCACGACGATCCCGAGATGCGCAACGTGACCTATCGGCAACAAGACGGACGCTTTTGTTTGATCGATTTCGAATTTGCGACAATTCTTCCGTGATCAAAAAGACCTACATGCTCCACAACCCCGGCGGCGAATCGGTCACGAACGGCCTGCAATGGTTTTGCCGGACCGATACGGGAAAAGTCAGACCGAACAACGAGGATTCTTTTCTCGGCCTGCTTTTCAACGCCTCGGAGGTGCACCTTCTCGGAAAGTTCGGCGAGGCTTTTACCGGGACAACCGATTTCGTTTTCGCGGTGAGCGACGGAATGGGCGGGGCCAAGGCGGGAGAATTCGCGAGCCGGATCACGGTCGAGAAGATTACGCGTCTGCTGCCGCGCTCCTACAAGCAGTCCGCCGTTGGATTCGAAGCCGGTTACACGGAGGTGCTGGGCGAACTTTTCAATCAAATCCACAAGGCGCTGGCCTACGTGGGGAGCAGCTACGACGAGTGCCGGGGCATGCAGGCGACGCTGAGTCTCTGCTGGTTCACGCCGGACCGGATGTACTACGCGCACATTGGAGACAGCCGCATTTACTATCTCTCCGCGAAGAATAACACGATCAAGCAGCTCAGCCACGACGATACGCACGTGGGCTGGCTTTTCCGCCGGGGCGAGATCAACGAACGACAGGCACGGGAACATCCGCGACGGACGGCGCTCCAGCGGGCCCTCGGCGCGGGCAACCAGTTTATCGATCCCCAAGTCGGCGCGGTGGCGTACGAGGTCGGGGACACCTTCCTGCTTTGCACCGACGGACTGGTGGAAGGCCTGTACGACGAACAGTTGAACGACCTGCTCCGTCATCCCAGCCCGATCCAGGAAAACATCAACCCGGCGCATCTGCTGGTCGAGCAATCGCTGGCCAACTCGGGCCGCGATAATACCACCGCGCTGGTGATCAAAGTGGTGTGACGCTCATCCCGTTGGAAGACAGCTACGACTTTCACCGGTCATCAAGCTGGCTTTTTTCCCGATCTGAGCAAACATTAGCGCGTGCACAAGCATGGCGACCACGTTGATTTGAGCATCGACCACATCCTGGCGGACCAGGTGCTGCGTCATCGGCTCTTTCCCGTCACCCGCCAGCGCATCTTTCTCGCCCATGCCGGAGTGGCACCGCTGCCCGGCCCGACCGTGGACGCTCTCAAGCACGAGGCCGACCGGGCTTCCTTCGCGCAGGAGGGAGCTAATTTCATGGAGGAGGTCGAATCGATCCGGCGCGTGGCCGCACGGTTGATCAACGCCACGAGCGATGAGGTGGCGCTGCTCGGCCCGACCTCGCTGGGCCTGAACATGGTGGCCAACGGGATCGATTGGAAACAGGACGACGAGGTGGTCTTCTACCCGGACGACTATCCCGCAAATGTCTATCCGTGGCAGGCGCTCGCGCAAAAAGGTGCGCGGGCGATTCCGCTGCAACCCGAGCGTCCCGGCGAGATCACGCCCGATCTCGTCCTCAAGGCCCTGACGCCCCGGACACGGCTGGTCGCCCTCGCTTCGTGCCATTTCCTGAGCGGCTTCCGGCTCGATTACGAGGGCATCGCCGAGGAACTGAACCGGCGCGGCGTCCTGTTTTGCCTCGATGCCATCCAGTCGCTCGGAGCAACCACGATCGATGTGCGCCATATCGATTTCCTCGCGGCGGACTCGCACAAGTGGATGCTGGGGCCACTCGGGGCGGGGATCTTTTACGTCAAACGGAAGAATTTCGATCTCCTGCGCCCGACGCTGCTCGGCTCCTGGAACATCCACTCCCCCGGCTATGTGGCCCAGCCCGAGATCGTCTTCGAAAACTCGGCCCGGCGCTACGAACCGGGATCGCTGAACCTGCTCGCCCTGTATGGCATGAAGGCCAGCTTGGAGTTGATCCTGGGCCTGGGGGTGAAGCAGATCGAGGCCCGGCTGCTCGATCTCCGGAGCCACGCGGAAGATAAGCTGCTTTCCGCCGGTTACCGGGTCATGGGCTACGCGAACCGCCGCTCGCAAAAATCGGGCATTATCACACTGGCCATCGGAAATCCGGAGGAGGCCGTGGCCCACGCCCGGAAGCTGCGGGACAACCGGGTCGACATCTCCCTGCGGCAGGCGCGGTCGGGGCTTTACTGCCTGAGACTTTCCCCCCATTTTTACAACACCGAAGCGGAGATCGAGGATGTGGTGAAAATCCTCTTGTCATAAATGAGCCGTTGCGTATGCTTTCCATCCCTCAACCAGAGCACCTCCCATGAAAAGAACGTTCCAGCCCTCCCAAAAGCGTCGTGTCCGCCAATTCGGTTTTCTGGCCCGCACCCGCACCAAGGCCGGTCGCGCGATCCTCGCCCGACGCCGCGCCAAGGGACGTGTCCGCCTCGCGGGCAAGAATACGGAACGCAAGTTCGCGCGCCATACCTTGGCCTAGGTTTTTCCTCCGGCCCAACCGATCGGTCGGCCGACTTCGAGCACTCCCCCCAACCCACGCAAGGGTTGCCCCGTGCCCGGATCATCCGTCAGCGTCGGGTCTTCGACGCGACCCGCAACCAGGGACGGCGCGTGAGCAATCGCCATCTGGCGTTGAATTTTCTTCCGCACGACCCGGCCCGGCCCGACCTCGCCACCGTCGCTTTTCTCACCCCGAAACGACTCGGCGGTGCGGCCCAGCGGAACCGATTACGCCGCCGGATGCGGGAGATTTATCGCCGCTACCTGGCCCAGCCTGCGGAAAGGGTCTACCTCGTCTGGGTCGCCCGTCCGCCCGCCTTGGAACTCGATTTTAGCGAGTTGAAGAACTGCATGGCCGAGCTGCTGAAGAAACGCTCGTCCACACCGAAAAAGTCGGCCTGAATTCGAACGCGCATGGGCATCTTACGCATTCTCCTGGCGATTTCCGTGCTTGCCTCCCACTTGCATGGCGGTGCCGTGCTCGGGTTTCGGCTCATCTACGGAGACATGGCCGTCCAGTGCTTCTACATGGTCTCGGGATTCTACATGGCGCTGGTCCTCAATCGTAAATACCGGCCCGGCCAGTACTGGCTTTTCCTACAGCAGCGCTACTTGCGGCTGATCCCGGCCTACTGGGTGATTCTTTTGATCAATATCGTCGTCGCTTTCTTCTTTTACGTGCCGCAGAACTACACGCACCCGTTTTATCTCGGCTGGCTGCGGGATTACCACGTCCCGAATCTCTTCAGTTGGGCCTACATCGTTTTTCTCAATCTCTTTCTCATCGGCTCCGACTCCTTTTTTTATACCGCGCTGACACCCGGCACCGGCAGTCTTTATTTCACCCTGAGCTGCCCCTACCAGCCCTGTCCGCTCTCGAATTACCAGTTTGTCTTTCCGGCGTGGTCACTCGGCGTGGAATTGCTTTTCTATATCTGCGCGCCTTATCTGGTCCGGCAACGCCCACTCGTGCAAATCGCGTTTCTGGTCGGAAGCTGCTCGCTACGCTGGGGTTCGTCCTTTTTTACCGATATTCATACGGATTTGCTGCACTTCCGCTTCTTTCCGTTCGAGCTCGCGTTTTTCATGGCCGGCTCGCTGGCCTACCAAATCTATGCCCGCTCGGACGCCTTTTTCACGAGACATCTGATGGTTCTGAAATGGGCCCAGTATCTATTTTATGCCGTGGTCGTCGCCTACAGCCGCTTGCCCGGCGCGGCCGATGACCGCTTTGCCCTCTTCATGGTCCTGCTCTTCTTCATGATTCCCGTTCTGTTTTATTTGAGTAAGGACAACGCCGCGGACCGGTTGATCGGGGAACTCTCCTACCCCTTTTACCTCAGCCACCCGGTAATCATCGTTCTCACCGAAGCTCTGGTCACCCGTGGCTTTCCGCCGAATCGCTGGGGCATCTGCTACGTGCTGCTGTCCCTGGCGTTCAGTTACCTGCTCTACCGGTTCTTCGAGTCGAAAACGGACGCGTGGCGACATGCCTTGTTTGAAAAAAAGCAATCCATCCGGCCTCGACCGGCCATCGAATGAATTGGCATTTGCAATTTTCAAACAAATTGCGATTATCGCGATTGTTATTGTAAGAATTGGCGGACACCCTAATTGAATTTTTCATGATTAGCTCCCCCGAATTCGACAAGATTCTCGATCACAACGAGGAGATTATCTGGACCGGACGCCCGAACCCGACGGTCTTCTATCTTTCGGGCCTTCCGGGCCTCATCTTCGGCCTGCTCTGGGGTTCGTTCGACTATTTCGGTTTCATCCGCCACATGACGAGTAAAGAGGCCGGCTTCATGATCCCCTTTTTCATGCTGCATCTTTTCCCCCTCTGGCTGGGCGTCGGCAATATGTTTCGCCTCTTCTTCGTCTTGAAGAATACCGAGTACGCGATCACCAACCGACGACTGCTCATTCGCGGTGGCTTTTGGGGGATAAGTTTCAAGAGCGTCGATTACGATCGCATCGAGGAAACGGATGTGACCGTCAATCCGATCGAGAAAATTCTCAACGTGGGATCGATCAAATTTTTCTCCGGAGCACGGACCTCCCGTGGCTCCAACCTTTACGACCGGTTTGTCGGAATCCCCGATCCCTATGACGTCTACAAGAAAATCAAGCAGACCACGGTGGATGTGAAGACGGATTGGAATTATCCCAATGCGATCCGTCCGGGACAGAATCCGGGTTACTCCAGCGAATACACCGCGCCCGAAAACTAAATGGCCCCCGACGGGTAGTGGTTAAACTTAAGGCACAACGGGCGCGGAAGGCGTATCGACTCCCACCGCGAAAGTCAGGGCCTTGTCCTTCTCGCCCACGACGACAAAGTCGCCGTTCTTGATCGTGCCTCGAAGGATTTCCTCGGCCATCGGGTCTTCCAGGAAACGCTCCACCGCGCGACGCAACGGACGCGCCCCGTAGGCGGGATCGTAGCCCTTTTCGATGAGGAACGCCGTCGCTTCGGGAGTAAGCCGGAAGGTGATCTGGCGCGGCTTGAGCCGGTGGTGCACCTTGGCCACCTCGATATCGACGATCTTGGTCAGGTCGTCGCGGGTCAGCGAATGGAAAACGATGATGTCGTCGAGCCGGTTCAGGAACTCGGGTTTGAAGACGCGCTTGGCCTCCCCGAGCATCTTTTCCTTCATCTGCTCGTAGGAACTTTCGTCGGACTTGACGCCAAAGCCCATGACCATGTTCTTGCGCACCACATCGGCCCCGACATTCGAGGTCATGATGATGATCGTGTTGCGGAAATCGACCTTGCGCCCGAGGCTGTCGGTCACGACGCCGTCTTCCAGGATTTGCAGGAGCAGGTTCCAAATATCGGGGTGGGCCTTTTCGATTTCGTCGAAGAGCACCACGCTGTAGGGGCGACGGCGGACTTTTTCGCTGAGTTGGCCGCCTTCCTCGTAACCGACATAGCCGGGTGGCGCTCCCACCAGGCGCGAGACGTTGTGCGCGTCCATGTACTCGCTCATGTCGATTTGGATAAGCGCGGTCTGATCGCCGAACATATACTGGGCCAGCATCTTGGCCAGGTGAGTCTTACCGACGCCGGTCGGCCCGAGAAAAATGAACGAGCCAATGGGGCGCTTCGGGTCTTTCAAGTCGGCGCGGGAACGGCGCAGCGCTTTGCCCATGGCGTAAACCGCTTCGTCCTGCCCGATGACCTTGCCCTTGAGTTCGTCCGACACTCGCAGCAACCGATCCATGTCCTGCTGCTCCATGCGGGAGAGCGGCACGCCGGTCCATTTCGCAACCACTTGGCGGATGTCTTCGTCGGTCACGAGCACTTCCTGTTCGTCGCGACGCTTGCGCCACTCGGCCAAAACATTTTCCAGCTTGTCCTTCGCTTCCTTCTCGGAATCGCGCAGGGCGGCGGCTTTTTCGAAGTCCTGCGCCTTGATCGCGGCTTCCTTCCGGCCCTTGATTTCCTCGATCTCGACCTCGATCCCCTTCACGTCGGGCGGACGCATCGTCGCCTGGATGCGCGCGCGCGATCCGGCTTCGTCCATCACGTCGATGGCCTTGTCCGGCAGGAACCGTCCCGTCAGGTAACGGTCGGAAAGCTTGGCCGCAGCCTCGAGCGCCTCGTCGGTCATCCGGGCCTTGTGATGCGCCTCGTACTTGGGCCGCAGCCCCTTGAGGATTTCGATCGATTCGTCGACGCTCGGCGCCTCGACCATCACCTGTTGGAAGCGGCGTTCGAGCGCCGAGTCCTTTTCGATGTGTTTGCGAAATTCGTTCAGCGTGGTCGCGCCAATGCACTGGAGCTCGCCGCGGGAGAGCGCGGGCTTGAGAATGTTCGACGCGTCCATGGCGCCCTCGGCCGATCCGGCACCGACAATGGTATGCAACTCGTCGATGAACAGGATCACATTCCTGGCCTTGCGAATTTCCTCCATCACGGCTTTGATCCGTTCCTCGAACTGACCGCGATACTTCGTGCCCGCGACCATCAGCGCGAGGTCGAGCGTGATCACCCGCTTGTCGCGCAACAGCTCCGGCACGTTACCGGCGGCAATTTCCTGGGCCAGCCCCTCGGCAATCGCCGTCTTGCCCACGCCAGCCTCGCCGATGAGGACCGGATTGTTCTTCGTTCGACGGCAGAGAATCTGGATGACCCGCTCGATCTCGTTCTTGCGTCCGATGACCGGGTCCATCGTACCGCCCCGGGCCAGTTCGGTCAGGTCGCGTCCGAAGGCCTTCAACGCCGGAGTCTTCACGTCTTTCTTCCCAGCCGCTCCGGCCTCGCCCTGGGGATTGCCCGGGGAGGATGATTCGCCGCCCTCTTCGCCCTCGGCTTCACCCGAGGTGAAATTGGGGTCGAGTTCCTTCAGCACTTCGTTGCGGGTCCGCTCGATATCGACTTCGAGCGTCTTCAGCACCCGCGCAGCCACGCCGTCGCCTTCGCGCAACAGTCCGAGCAAAATGTGCTCCGTGCCGACGTAGCTATGGTTGAGCGCCTTCGCTTCCTTGCCCGCGAGCGCGAGAACCTTCTTCACGCGAGGCGTGTAAGGAATGTTGCCGGACATCTTCGTGTCCGGACCGGAACCGACCTGCTTCTCCACCTCGATGCGCACTGTTTCAAGGTCGAGACCGAGCTTTTGCAGCACATTGACCGCCACGCCCTGCCCGAGCTTGATCAGTCCGAGCAGCAGGTGTTCGGTGCCCACGTAATTGTGGTTGAAACGGTCGGCTTCCTTGCGGGCCAAAGCCAGTACTTGCTGGGCGCGGGGGGTAAAGTTATTCATGTTTTTTTCGGGTCGGCATCGGACTGTCCAAAGGAAAGCGCCTTCATATTCGGCTCCGGAACGAGCTTGAGCCGCTCGCGCAAAAGGTCGGAACGAAGACCGTCGCGCGCTTCGACCGTGAGTTTGCGCTCGAAATCTTTTTGCAGGTGGGCGGGCTGGGTACGTATGAAAAGTTCATCGATGGTGGCGCGGTATTCCTCCGGCATCAGCCCGAGGTCTACGCCCAACCGCAACATGGAAAGCAGGTTGAGTACCTCTTTCGACGAAATGGAGTAGGAATGCATCATCACGCCGTAGGCGCGCCCCACCTGATCGGCAATCAAGCGCCCCTTGTCCTCCAGCATTTTCATGCGCGCGTTCTCCTCGTGCTCCATGACCTGATTGATGACTTTGGTCAGCTTATCGACAATTTCAACTTCCGATTCGCCGAGCGTCATCTGGTTCGAAATCTGGAAAAGGTTGCCCAGCGCCTCGGTGCCCTCCCCGTAGAGTCCACGTACCGCCAGGCCGAGTTTGTTGACCGCCTTGATGATGCGCGTGATATCGTCGCTCAGCACGAGCGCAGGCAAATGCATCATCGCCGACGCCCTCATCCCCGTGCCGACATTCGTCGGGCAGGCGGTGAGATAGCCGATCTGCGGCGAAAAGGCGAAATCGAGCTTCTCTTCCAGCTCCGTGTCGAGTTTGTCCACGGCCTTGAGCAGGGCACGCAACTGCAACCCCGAGCGCAACGACTGGATGCGCAGGTGGTCCTCCTCGTTGATCATGATGCTCAGCGCCCGGTTCTTGCTGATGACCAGACCGCTGCCCGCGTTCTTGGCGGCGTGCTCGCGGCTGATCAGGTGCTGCTCGACCAGCACCTGCTTCTCCAGCGGCGTAAAGTGCTCCATCGAGTCGTTGATGATCGCTTCCTTCATCTCCGGCAACTCGGCCACGGCCGGCTGGATCTGGGCCAGGACTTTTTCCCGCTCGGCTTTCTTCGCCCAGCCGGGGAACGGGTGGCGATTGATGTTCCGGGCAAGGCGCAGGCGGCTGCTGAACACGATGCGGTTGCCGCCGTTCTCACCCCGAATCCACTCGCTCGAGGTCTTGAGCAAATTTTGTATTTTCACTGCATGAGTAGGATACGATTTGTGGCGGCTATTGCAAGTGGAGTTGCACCGGGGATTTAGCGAAACTTTTGACGGAATTTGCGGGATTAGAGTTACGACGCTTCTTTAACGAAACCCGACTTCCCGCAGCAACGCCCCAAAGCTCTCCTCGCCACCGTTAAAGACATCCAGATCGACATAACCATCAATGCCCGGAACCCTGCCCCGATCGGAAAACTGCCAGAAGAGCCAGCCTTGGTTTCCATCCCACCATGGGCCAAGCGCGATGTCCCTCACCCAGGATCGACGCACCTGAAAATTCTTCAGGTACACGCCCGAGAAATCGGAGGACGTATAGATAACCGGTTCACGACCATCGGCCTGACGGACCGCATCGAGATAGGTACGCAACTCCTGTTGAAAAGCCTCGGGCGTTGGTCGTTCCGACGCATTTCCCCAAAACTCCAGATCGACGGCGGGAGGCAACGTCATCCCTGAGACCGGTACCGTCCCGATAAAATTCCGCGCTTGAACGCTCCCCGGCGTTTTCAGGCTGAAAAAATGATAGGCGCCGCACGCCAGACCGAGATCGCTGGCCGCTCTCAGATTTTGCCGAAACGAAGCGTCCTGAAAGTCGCCTCCCTCGGTAGCTTTAAGGTAGACAAAACGGATGCCGCTGGCCGAGACCGCCTTCCAATCGATCGACCCCTGATGTCGGGAAACGTCGATCCCTCGAACCGGATAGTGCGCGGCAGTCGAATAATTGGGCATCCACCGTCCCGAAAGATAAAGGGCGGCAAGTGCACCAAAAAAAAGGACTCCGCCTCCCAAGGCAAGCCGCCCCCATATTCTCATGACACGATTCTTGCTCAAATCCTGCGCACGGGATAACTCCCAATCACCGCCAGAAACGTCGTGAGCTTCTTCAGTCGCGCGATCCTCGAATTAACTCTTGAGGCAAAAGCAGACTTCACGCTCCCCACCCAATCAGGACTCGAACGGAGGATGAACCGGATAGGAACCGAGGACCCGTATCTCTTTGCAAAAAGGCCGCACCGCTTCCATGGCTTTTTGCATCGCTTCATCGTCGATCGGAGCCTCAACGCCAACGAAAAAGATGTAGTTGTTGGGTTGTCCCATAATCGGTTGGGACATGATCCGCTTGAGGTTGATTTTTTCGGCCGCGAAGGGTGTCAGGAAACTGCACAGGCTTCCAACCTTGTTCTTCAATACCACAGACAAGCTCGTCTGTTGGGGATTCTTGGGCTTCGTCCTGCCATGGCCGAGCAGAAAAAATTGCGTGAGATTTTCCTCACTGTCTCCAATGGGATAGTGCAGGGCATCGAGTTGGTATTTTGCGGCGGCGCTGATCGGCCCGATTGCTGCGGCAAAATCCTCCCGGGCCGCGTTTTGCGCTGCGGCACTGGTGCTGTCCACGATGGATTGTACCGCCTCGGGGTAATGGTTCTTCAGCCATTTTTGGCAATGGTGAAAAGGAGCGAAGTGAGAATAGATTTTCTTGATCGGCCGGCCCTCTTTGCCGAGAAGAGCCAACTTGACGTTAATCGCGTATTCCTCCTCAATGACCAAGCCGGAGTCGTTGACAAGATTGTCAACCGTCTGCTCAATCATGCCTCCGGAAGAATTTTCAATGGGCACAATCCCGCGGCGGGATTTATTTTTCTTAACGTAATCAAAGACTTCCCTGACCGTATCCCGGGATACCAGTTTCGAGTCGCCTGCAATTTGCTCGGCAACGATATGGGAAAAGCTTCCGGGCTTGCCGAAGAAGACTAGTTCAGTGTTCGACATATTGATCGTGAATATGGGCGGTATCTTATGGTTTTCCGTAAGATGGCTCATGAAATATGCCTCCATGGTGGCAAGGAGGCAAGCCAACGTTGGGTTATTTTTGATTGCAACTATACACCATCGACTAAATGACACTGGAAACCTAACTCCAAGCTTCCGCATCATCGACAACAAAGCTTGGAAGTGCGCCCCAAATACCCTATGAACGATCCGCGATGCGGACCGACTACCACCTGCACACGCCCCTTTGCGGACACGCAACCGGCGCTCCACGCGACTATGTCCTCGCCGCGCAGCAAGCGGGCCTGGTGGAAATCGGCTTCTCCGACCATAACCCCATGCCCACCCAGTTCGACGACTGGCGCATGGCCCCGGACCAGCTTCCGCACTACCTCGAGTCGATTCGTGACGCGCAGCGCGAATTCCCCGACTATCGCATCCGACTCGGCCTCGAATGCGATTTCATCCCCGCCTTCGAGGGCCATGTCCGCTATCTCGCCGACCAGGCCGACTGGGATTACCTCATCGGCGCCGTCCACTACATCACGCCGGAGTGGGACGTCGATAATCCCAAGCACCTCAAGCGCTGGACGGAACAGCCCGTGGACGAAATCTGGCAGGCCTACTTCGACACCTACACCCGGATGATCAAGAGTTGCCTCTTCGATTTCCTTGCGCATCCGGACTTGGTGAAGAAATTCGGGCACCGCCCCGAAGGCGATCTCTCCCGCTTCTACCGCCCCATGCTCGATGCCGCCGCCGAGGCCGGGGCCGTCCTGGAAGTAAGCACCGCAGGCTTGCGCAAGGACGTGAAAGAAATTTATCCGAGTCGCGACTTCCTCGTGGCCGCCCACCAACGGCACATCCCCATCGTGATCAACTCCGATGCCCATGCCCCCGGGGAAGTCGCCTATGAATTTGACCTCGCCTACGATCTCGTCCGCGAAGTCGGCTATACCGAGGTAATGCGCTTCGAGAAACGCAAGGCCGTCCCGGTTAAGATTGCCTGAAGTCCCGACGCTTTAGTGCGATTCGTTCACGACGTGATTGACCGTCATCGGCTCTGCCGTCGGCTTGGAAGCACTCGGGGCGTTCGCCAGACCGGGTACCGTGGAGATCGGTGCCATGCCCTGTCCCGGCCTGTTCGGATGCTCGATCACCGTAAAGGAATAATCGTAGAGCTTGTCGGCCCGGCGCACCACCACGGTCATGCTTCCCCCGACATGACTGTAAAACGAGGCATCGAGCACATCCGCAGGCCGGTAGATTTCCCGCGCATCGATTCTCATCACCGTGTCGCCCGCCTGGATACCGCTCAGGCTCGCCGGTGTTTCGGGCACAACCTGCACCACGCGCACGGTGCGCCCGTCATGATTCGTATCGGGACCCTGCATCACATTGACGCCCACCCAACCGTAACGCGCCTCTCCATAGAGATTAAAATCGGCGATGATCTTCTCCATCGCCTCGACCGGCAACGCATAGATCGACTTCCCGTTGTCCGGACTCGTCGCCACCAACCCGACGACCTCGCCTTGGGAATCGAGCAAAGGTCCGCCAACCTGCCCGGGGCTGATCGCGACATTCGCGTGGATGTGCGTCGTGGCAAACCGCTCGACCGCCGACACCGTGTTGGACGAAGCGTCGTCGACTTTCGCGAGATAACTCGCGTCGAAACCACTGACCGCGCCCTGGGAAGGAGCCACGGCCATGCTCATCGGGAAACCGATCATGATCACCCCATCGCCCGACTTCAGCCCGTTCGTGCTGCCCAGCGGAAGGAAAGGGCTTTCGTCATAGGCCACCCGCAGCATGGCCAGCCCGCTGCGCGGATCGTTGCCGATGATCTTCGCGTCCATCTCGACGCCATTGATCACTACCCGGGCGGTCTTGTTTTCCCCCAGAATGGTCGAGGAGGTCAACACCGTCCCGTGGTCGTCCATGAAAAAACCGCTCCCGGCCAGGACGTAACCTTTGTCGCCGGACCGCACCTGCACGACCGCCCCCTTGGCCTTGTCGAAAATGGAGGTCGCCTCGTCCCCGCCGCTGAGAAAGTCATCCGAGGCGCGAACGGTCCCAGGTAAAAAAGAGGAAGCAATTACCGCCGGAGCTACCGCCAACAGTACCGTGAGAGCCTTGGAAAAAAATATCCTAGAACGCCACGGTTGCGTCATAGGCTACACGAGTATTATTGGCCAGAACGAAGCGGGTCGTTGCCGAATCCGAACGGTTCGGCGTGAAGGTCGGGCTTTCGGTCGTCTTTGGGGAAGACATCCCAAGAGAGCCGAACAGGGTGCTGGGAACCATGGCAAAGGCGTTATCGTGTGAATTCAACCGGAAGGAAAGTTCGTAGGGATGCCCCGCCGTCTGCGTCACCTGCACCTGTTGGGAGAAGCCCACCCAAGCGCTAATGGCAATCGCGGCCAAGGCCGAGGCATACGAGAGAGCGGGCATCGGGGCAAAACCCTCAAACCGTTCCGCCACCCAAGCCCAGGCACGAGCCCAAGGCGAGGCGGGAACAAGGAGCTGGGCGCGCTGGCGACGATGAAATTCGATCAGAAACTGATCGACCTGAGTGTCCATCGGCATCTCGAGTTTCTGAAGGGCCAGCAGGTTACGTAGTTTTGAGAAATCCTGTTCGTGTTCCATATTTAAAGATATTTCTTGAGGTATTTCTGTAACTGTTTGTGCGCGTAGAATAACCGTGACCGGACTGTCTCTTCCTTGCAGTTCATGATCTTGCCGATTTCCGCATGGCTAAGCCCTTGAATATCGAACAAGGTCACGACTGCCCTGTGTTGGTCAGACAGTTTCATCATCGATTCGTTCAATTTTTTTTTCAATTCGGCCAGCCGGGTCTGCTTTTCTGCGTCACCGGAAGCACTTACGTCGATGAACTCCGCACGATTTTGCAGATCCAAGTCCGTATCGTCTATGCTTAAGTTATTACGATGTTTATTCCGCTTAATGAAATTGACCGTCAGGTTAAATCCAATCCGGTAGAGCCAGGTGAAAAATTCCGCATCGAGCCGGAACGTATGGATACTCTTGTAGGCCTTCTCGAACGTCTCCATCGCCAAGTCCCATGCGTCGGTCTGGTTGTTGGTCATGTTGTAGAGCATGCCCAGGAGCCGGGGCTGGTAACGCCGCACCAGTTCGTCGAATGCGGTCGGATCGCCTCCCTGCGTGCGCTCCACGAGGACGCGGTCGCTAATCTCGGGAATCTCCGGTGTTTCGGATGCGATCGGTTCCATGCTCCCCCTCTCCAAGGTCACCTTATCGGAAGGAGGGGCTGCGGCAAGAGCGGTTGTCATGGAACTTTCCATCGGTAGACTAATCCAAGCCTACTCCATTTCCACGTTAAATCCATGAAAGGCCCGGCCGGAAATGGCCTACCCCAACACCGCCACATGCTCCGCCACCGCGCGCGGAATGCCTTCCAGCGTCTCGCGGTAACCCGACTTCGGCAAAACCTGCAGCGACGCCACCGCCTGGTCCAGAAAACCTTGGATCCGTCGCACCGCATTTTTCAGCCCGCCCCGCTCGACCACCTGCGCCAGTAATTCGATCCGGTTTTCCTCGGTGCCATGGAGTATGATCGAGTGGAGTCTTTCCTGCTCCATCGGATCGCTCGCCTGAGCGAGCACATGCAGCAGCGGCAACGTCAACTTGCCCTTCTCCAAATCGGTGCCCACGGTCTTACCGGTCGCACCCTCGGTCCCAACCAAGTCCAGGCAATCGTCGTAAATCTGGTAGGCGATGCCCAGGCTCTCCCCGTAATTGCGCAAGCCGAGGATCTCGTCGGGACGACACCCGTTCAACATCGCGGCCAGCTCGGTACTCACACGGAACAGGGCGCCGGTCTTCATCGAAATAATCTTGAGATACTCCGGTATGCTCAATTTGAGATCGAATCTCCGTTGCGTCTGCAAAATTTCCCCACTACAGACTTCGTTCGCCGCATCGGCAATCTTGCGCCCGATCGCCTGGTCCGAAAAATTCGAACTCAGTTTCAGCGCATGGCAGAAGAGACAATCGCCCAGCAGCACGGACAACTCCGCCCCCCACTTCGCATACGCGGTCGGTTTGCCCCGTCGCTTCGAGGCCCCGTCCATGATGTCGTCGTGCACCAGCGTCGCGAGATGGATCAATTCCACCACCACCGCAAGATCGACATGTTGCGGAGTCGATTTCCCGCTCGCCTGTGCCGCCAGTAGCACCAACGCGGGGCGAATGCGCTTGCCGTTGCTGTCGAGCGCGTAACTCACGTACCCCGAAATTCCGGGATCGAACTCCTGCACCTGAAAGCGAAGCCGCTCCTCGATCGTTTCCAGGTCGCTCTTGACCGTGGTGAGATGCCTCCGCAGATCGAGTTTCTGGCTCAGCGTGGGAAATGCCCGTTCCAGCGATTTCATCGAAATTTCTCCCGACGAAAGGGAAGGCACGGTATCGCTCATTGTGCAAAAGCTAAGCTTATCGTTAAACCGGGTCAAACCAAGCCTTGCAGATAATAGGACAAAATTCGGTTGGCCAGTGAGACTTATAGTCCATTCTCCTGCCAAAAATCTTCCTCCTCGGTCGTCAGGTTCGGAATCCAGAATCCGCTCGCTTCCCGTGCCCCGCGCTTTTTCCAATCGTCCTCGAACACCCTCAACTGTTCCATCGGGACAAGTACAGCGTAATCGCCCGGATTGACCAGCAAGCCCGCATACCCCTCCGCCTCGCGCTCTAGACACCAAGCCATGGCGGCAATCGTTGGAATCGCGATGACTTTCTCCCCATCCCGGCCACGTCCCGCCTCGTCGAGCATCTCCCCGATACGCCCGGCATCCGAGAAAACCAGCACATATCGCCCCTGCTCCATCTCCACCTCGGCCACCTGCGGTTTTTGCTTCGAACCCTGGTTGAAAAAATACCAGTCGCCCAATGCCACCAGCGAACCAAGCACGAGATCAACCCGCCGCACGGGATCGCCGCACTCCCGCGCCTTGCGCACCCAAAGATCGAACCGATCGGGAATCCGGGCCATCCATCGAGGTTAGCTCCTTCCCACCATTTTGTCAGGCAGACTGTGCCGGGCCGCCGAACTCAAGGTCAAATCTTCTCCGAATTCGATTATTTTGTTTCTGTCAAATAAACCGTCTGCTATAAACATCTAAAGTTGCATCCCTCTTCGTCATGAGATCGTTTGATCGCCATTTCTTCCAGCGCCCGGTGGCCGTGATTGGACTCTCCGCCGCCCTCCTCCTCACCGTGCTCATAGCCCTGACCCAATGGCAAACGATGAGAGACATGCGCCATACCCGCGACTGGGTCCGCCACACCCGGGAAATCCAATTCGCCCTCGAATACTTCCGCTATTGCATCTCGACGGCGGAATCGAACCAGCGCGGCTATCTCCTCACCCGTGACGAAACGTATCTCAATAACTACCGCAAGTCCCTCGCCCTCGACTCCGAACAATTCAAACTTCTCCGCTCCCTGACCGCCGACAACCCCGATGAGCAAAAAAACCTCGATCTCCTCGAAGGCTTCCTCAACGAAAAATTCCGCGTCATGGCCCAGGCCATTGCCCTCGAACAAAACGGAGATCGTGCGGGCGCACTGGCCGTGGTCAACGCGGGAGAGGGAACACAAAGCATGGACGGCATCATCGCCACCGTGCAGGTCATGCAGGACACCGAATTGAATCTCCTCCAACAACGTCAGGCCGTGTTTTGGGACAAATTCAACTTCAACACCAAGCTCTCCGTCGTTATCTTTATCTTCTGCCTGCTCTACCTCCTCGCGGTCCTCGTGCTGGTCCGGCGCGTTGGCCGATTGCAGGCAGACCTCACCGACTTCCATTACCTGAAAGAAGGCGAACGGATGTTGGCCACTCTCGAAAAAAACAAGACCGCCTGAAACGGTCCACTCCCGTCTCCCGCCCAAAAAAGAAAAACCCGGTTTGGACCTCGATCCAAACCGGGCTTTATCTTCAATCGACCGGGCAAAATCAGAGGGAAAAACTCCCCCAGTAATTGAGCTTGGGTTCCTTGGCTTTGCGACGACGCTTCTCGCTCGGCTTCTCGTAATTGCGACGCGTGCGCGCTTCGCGCAACGTGCCCTCACGATCCAGCTTCTTCTTCAATCGCCGTAACGCCTTGTCAACGGACTCGCCTTTTTTCAATCGTACTTCACTCAACGTAATTCACCTCGATCCCATTTATAGTTAGTCCGCGAGACGGTGCTCTGCGGGCTGTCATTGTAATGGCCCCGGGCCAACTGTCAAAGAAATGAGTTAATTTTCTTTCCATCAACGACTTACATCCTGCTCCGAAGCCTCCTCCGGCGCCTTTAGCCCCAGTTCGTGGAAAAGAAACCCCCAAACATCCGTCCCGTAAGCGACCCATTTTTTCAACTGATCGCCCCCGCCGTGACCGCTCTGCGTCTCGACTCGTAGCAAAATCGGATTCGGACTCGACGTCGCCGCCTGCAACGCCGCCGCCATTTTCCGCGCATGCATCGGGTCCACCCGGTCGTCGTTCGCCGCCGTGCAAATCAGGATCGACGGATACCTCGTCTGCGCCACCACATGGTGATACGGCGAGTACGCCAGCAGCGCCTTAAACTGCTCCGGATCTTTCGCCGAACCGTACTCCGTCACCCACGTCTTGCCGCTTTCGAATTGATCGTACCGGACCATGTCGAGCAACGGCACCTCGCACACCACCGCGCGAAACAGGTCCGGCCGTTGCGTGATCATCGCCCCCGCCAG
>CAJCII010000081.1 GCA_903970335.1 Bacteroidota bacterium
CCGGAGACGACGACATAGATGGCATCGGCGACCTCGCCCTGCCGATAGACAAACTGCCTGGGCTTGACGGTCAGGTAGGTGCTGGCGTTTTCGATCAGCTGCCGGGAGGGCTCATCGAGTCTTTCCAGCAGAACTAAAAAGTCGGAGACGGGGTCTTTATTCACGTGGAACGGTTTCGCTCGGGAGCACCTCGGCCTGGGCAGAATTGACGAGAAAACTCACGGTCTGCAAAAAGCTGAGCGTCGAAACATTCAGGCGACGCCACAGGCTGTCGAGCGGCTGGGGTCGCTTCGCGATCAGTTCCCAGATTCGTTCGGCCAGCGGCTGGGTGGCTTCATCCGTCCACGAAAGCGCTTCGGCCAGACGGTTGAGCCGACCGCTCATGAGCCGATAAGGTTCGGGCATGGCTTCCATGGCCTCGCGACACGCGGCGCCATATTTGAGGAGATCGGAACCTTCGATTTCGATCTTCGCTTCCTCGGCCACCTTCATGGCAGGCTCGGCCATGGCCCGAAAGATGAAGGTCCCCTCGGCGGCGATGGGAACGAAAGCCTGCCAGAGCGCCTCCGCGCCGATGAGGTGAAGATAGTGGGCGTGCTCAAGGCGGCCCTCCCGGAAAAAGAAATTGCCGATGAGTTCGTTGCTGGCGTTATGCAGATGAAATTCACCACTGCGTTGCTTGGCGATGATCGGTTGAAAAACCGTGACCAAATCGAAATGCTGAAGATTCCCGGCGAGATCGACCGTATAGACGTTCACGTGGGCCTGCGTCGAGGTGTGGTGCAGCCGCCGGGCCAGATTGCGGCTGAAGTAGGCCCCGACTTTCGGGACTTTTTCCAGCATTTTGACAAACGCGAGCTTCTCGATTTGCAACAGCTTCGTCGGTTCGCAGGTACGGATGCTGGCCAACCGCTCATGGCCGGCGAGAATCCCGAGATCGCCGAAAAATTCGCCTTTACCCATGAAGCCGATGGAGCGGGTCAGGCGTCCGTCCGGGCTCTGCGTGTAGGCCTCGACGCGCCCAGCCGCGACGATGTAGACCGAGTTCGAGGGATCGCCCTGACTATAGACGACTTCGTTCGGCGGGACATTGACGTTCGTGCAGACCCGCTCGACCTCCATCCGACTGCTGGGATCGAGAAGTTCGAGCAAGGTAAAAAAATTGCCTTCAAAGTCAGCGGCCATATTAACTCCTAGGTGATGGGGATGATCCGTCGTTGGTGTTTTTCGTAAGCGGCGACTTCGCTAATGCCGAGTTGCTTCAGTAATCCGGCAAGGCGCTCGTATTCCTCCGCCAACTGTGCGTGCGAATGGGCGTCACTGGCGAGGGTAAAAGGAATGCCGAGTTGCCGGGCGCGCCGGATGAGATCGACCTGCGGATACTGTTCCCCGACGGGCTTGCGCCATCCGGCGGTGCTGATTTCGATCGCGAGACCGTCGCGGGCAATCCGCTGTAAAAGCGACTCGAAATGAGGCGGAAGTCCGCCCTCCGGATGCCACACGCCGTGGATTTTAATCAGGTCGAGATGCGAGAGGGCGTCGATGCCGCCGCGATCCATCATGCCCTCGAGTTCCCGCACGTAGAGTGCGCAATCGGCGGCGAGATCGCGCTTCGCGAATTCGTCCTTGCGGCTGACCTGGTCGAACATTTCCGGGTCGCCCGGCAGGTAGTGGGCCGAGCCAAGGACGAAGTCGAGCCGGTCCCAATTCTCCTCCACCCAGAGCCGTCCCGCCTTGCCGGTGACCGGGTCGTTATCGAGTTCGATGCCCGCGAGAATCTTCACGTCCGGATTGGCCTCGCGCAAGGCGTCGATCTGGTCGAAATCGACTCCTTCCCGATAGCGGTCGTGATCGGTAAAGGCGATTTCCTTGAGCCCCTTCGCGCGCGCGGTCTCGGCCCACGGTTGGAGTAACTCCGGCGTGTAGGGCTTGATGCTGTGCGCCTGCGGGTGCATGTGATAATCGATCGGAAGCGGCATAGGTGGGCGGGTAAATTTCAGGGAGAGGCGGTCTTTTGCAACGTCGCCGGTGGTGGATCGACCTTATCGCCCGGCTTGACCCCGTTGAGCGCGAACCAGTGGAGATTCGCTTCGATGGCGAAAGCGACCTGGTCGCTGTCGCTGCGGGTAACGGGGATTTCCCGGTCCGTCAAAGTCGGATCGGCGGGCTGCATGTCGTGAACTTCGAGGATGACGCCATTCTTGTCCAGAAATGCGACGGAAAGCGGAATGAGCGTGTTTTTCATCCAAAACGTGGCGTGACCGAGCGGGAGAAAGAAAATCATTCCGTTGTTGTCCGGCAAATGCGGGCGGAACATCAGGCCCTCCGCATCCTCCTGCGGAGTGGCGGCGACTTCCGTGTCGAGCGTAGCCTTTCCAATATGGAGGACAACTTTGGGCAGCGACTGGGGAATGCCCGATTCCGTCGAGCTGGTCTGAGCCCAGAGGGGCAGGCAAAGGCCGACCAGCAGGGCCAGGCGTAACGGATAAAGAAAGATCGATCTCATAAAGACAGCCTATTCATAGCGTAAAGCCCTCGCCGGGGCGAGCCTCGCCGCATTGATCGCCGGAATCAGCGCGGCGAGGATGCAGACGACCACGGCGGAAAGCGCGATGGCCGCGACAAGGGCCGGATTGATCACCGCCGGAATCTCCGGCAGCCCGTAGACCGAACTCGCAAAAACCTGGATGCCAAACGTGTTCATCAAAAAATCGCGAAACGGATTGCGGAAGTGGAGCAATCCCAGCCCGCAGACCGTGCCGCTGACCGCCCCGACCACGCCGACCACAATGCCATGGAAGAGAAACACGCCGCAGACCTGAAAGTCGCTCGCGCCGAGGGCCTTCATCAGCCCGATCTCCCGCGATTTCTGCACCGTGAGGGTGATGAGCGTGCTGCACAGGCCGAACGCCGCCACCAGCATGACGAGATAGAGGATGAAGGTCATGGTGACGCGCTCGATGGCGATGGCGTTGAAGAGCTCGCGATTGTCGTCCATCCACGTCCGGGCCTCCAGCGACGGCCCGAGCAGTTTATTCAGCCGCTCCTTCACCACCTCCGCCTGGTCCGGATTTCTCACCCGTACCGCGATGCCGTGCACGGCGTCCTGCATCCCCCAGATGTGCTGGGCCATCTCGGTCGAGACGAGCAGAAAATTGAGATCGTAATCGAACTGCCCCGTCTGGAAAACGCCCCGGATGATCGGTTCTTCCGGCAGAGGCAGATCGCGCTGTCCGTCGCTCCTCCGCTCGCTGATCGCCCGCAAAAAAGAAGGGCCGTAAATATCGATCTTGTCGCCCGGGAAAGCGCCGTTCCGCTTGGCCCACTCCAGGCCGACGATGACCGAGTCTCCGCGCAGCTCGAAATCGCCCATTTTCAGGAATTTTTGGAGCGGCAAAACGGGATCGTCCCCCGTCTCCGGCGCGCTCTTGATATAGGCTGGCGTCATCTTCCCGTTGAACTCGACCAGGACCGGCCCCCGGATAATCGTGCTGGCGGCCAGGACATCCGGGTCTTTCTCGATCAGGTCGATGGCCTTGTCGTAATCGTAGAGCACATTCCCGTTCGCCATCGCCACGGTGAGATGGGCGTTGAAACCGATGATCTTTTCGTCCAGTCGTTCCCGAAATCCCGCCATGACCGAAAGCACCACGATCAGCACCATGACCCCGAGCGTCACCCCAAGAAACGACAGTACCGTGATGACCGACACAAAAGACCGCCGGGGCCTCAGGTAGCGCAGGGCCAGAAATAGTTCCACCGGCAATTCCATCCCCGCAGGCTAGCAGCCTGCCGGACTGAGTTCGACAAAAACCACCACAAGTTGTCGCCGTCGCAATGAGGGCTGGAGTGGGCGACGGTTGCTGAAGGGAAAATCGGTCGCGGGAAAGATCCTGGTTGAGGGAAAGTCACAGCTATCCGGCGGGCAGCATTTTCGGAATTTAAACCTACCCACGACGGCATTCCCAACCCACGCAGGCCTTTAAAACGAATCGTACAAATCCCCCCTATACCCCAGCCGGAATAGGTTTTGGGGCGGAAGGGAAGCGGAACTGCTTTCGCAAGAATTTCCGGTGCGACTCGATAATTCAGCGACACCCTCCTATCGATCATGCCGTGAATGGTGTCCAAAAACATCCTCACCCAAACGACGTAAGCTCTATTTCCTGTCAAAATCCATTCCGTTAATTTGGTAATTCCATAACTGCGCTCCGCAGGAGTTCCGTCAAAACCTTCCCCCTCGCTTATTCGCGCGACTGCCTCTAGCCTGTCTTCTCCATGAAATTGATCTTTCTCGGCGATGTCGTCGGCGAGCCGGGCCGCGACACCGTCCGCGCCGCCATTCCCCTCCTGCGCGAGCGCTACCAGCCCGATTTCTTCGTCGTCAACGGGGAGAACGCCGCCGGCGGCAACGGCATCACCCCCAAGCTCGCTATCGAACTCATGCGCGCGGGCGCCGATGTCGTCACCCTCGGCGATCACGCCTGGGACCAGCGCGAAATCCTCCCCTACTTCGCCACGGAACCGCGCCTGCTCCGCCCTCTCAACTTCCCCGCCGGCACGCCCGGTTTCGGCTCCGTCGTGGTCGGCGGCAACGGCCAGAAGCTCGGCGTCGTCAACCTCCTCGGACGCACCTTCATGGGACCGCAGGTCGATAACCCCTTCCTTCTCATCGAGGCCGAAATCGAAAAACTCAAGCAGGAGACCTCCTGCATCCTCGTCGATTTCCACGCCGAGGCCACCTCGGAAAAAATTGCCTTCGGTCGCGCCCTCGACGGCATGGCCACGCTCGTCGTCGGCACCCACACCCATGTCCAGACCGCCGACGACCAGATTTTTCCCGGCGGCACCGCCTACCTCACCGACGCCGGTTTCTGCGGCCCCCACGAGTCGGTCATCGGACGCGACATCGCCAGCGTCCTGCAAAAATACCGCACCCTCCTGCCCAATAAATTTTACATCGCGCGCGAGGGCCTCCAGGCCGACGGCGTCTTCGTCGAGGCCGATCCCGCCACCGGTCGCGCCCTGCGCATCGAACGCATCCAGCAAAAGATCGTCGTCGAGTAATCGAGGTAATGAAACGCAAGAGTGCCACACCCGCCCAGGACAGCCCCGGTCTCGGCCTCGAGATCGAGGCGCCCGGCCACTCCGCGCAGAATCCGGTCACCGTCGCCGACCTCACCGCGACCATCCGCGGCCTGCTCGAGGCAAGCCTCGGCGAGGTCTGGGTCGCCGGTGAAATCTCCAACCTCCGCGCGCCCGGCTCCGGCCATCTCTACTTCACCCTCAAGGACCCGACTGCCACCCTTTCCGCCGTGATGTTCCAGCGCGAGGCCCGCCGCGTCGGCTTCGCGCTCCAGGACGGTCAGGCCGTGCTCGCCCACGGAACCGTTACCGTCTACGAGGCTCGCGGCCAGTATCAGCTTCAGGTCTCCGAAATCCGGCCCCGAGGCCAGGGCAGTCTCCAGCAACGGTTCGAGGAACTCAAAAAACGACTCGCTGCCGAGCATCTCTTCGATCTCGACCGCAAGCGCGCGCTCCCCGTCTTTCCGGAAGTCATCGGCATCGTCACCTCGCTCCAGGGGGCAGTCCTTCAGGACATCCTCCAGGTCCTGCAACGCCGTGCGCCCGGCATTCGCCTCCGCGTACGCGGCGTACGCGTCCAGGGAGCCGGTGCGGCGCAGGAAATCGCCGGGGCCATCGCGGCCTTCAGTGCGGAAAAAAACATCGATCTCCTCGTCGTCGCGCGCGGGGGGGGGAGCATCGAGGACTTGTGGGCCTTCAACGAGGAAGCCGTCGCCCGCGCGCTTGCCGCCTGCACCGTCCCCACCATCTCCGCCGTCGGCCACGAGACCGATTTCACCATCGCCGATTTCGTCGCCGACCTCCGCGCTCCGACCCCCAGTGCCGCCGCCGAAATGCTCACCCGCGACTGGAACGAATGGCGCGAGTCTCTCCACCAGTTATGCGACCGCCTCCAACGCACGACCCGGCAGGTCCTCGCCGACCATCGTCGTCATCTCTCTCGTCTGGCCTCGAGTTACGCCCTGCGCGAGCCGCGCCGCGTCGTCCGGCAAATGGCCCAGCGTCTCGACGATCTGCGCGAAAATCTCCACGCATCCGCACTCAACTCCCTGCTCGCCCGCAAGAACGCCCTCCGTCTCCTTCAGGCCCGTTTGGCCGCCCATCACCCCGCCCGCGAACTCGAACGTCGCCGCAGCCATCTCGGGCAGCTCGCGGCCCGCCTCCGCGCCCTCGGTCCCCAGGCCACGCTGGATCGCGGTTACGCCCTTGTCCTCGACCGGCACAGCCATCCCCTCTCTCAGGCCGACAAGACCCTCGAAGGCCAGCCCGTCCGTATCGTCCTGAGCAAAGGCATCGTCGGCGCCACGCTCACCCGGCCCCAACCCGAAAAGACTTTGCTCGACGCCCTGAAGCCGGACCCCGCCCCGGAAATCCCCGCCGCCCCCAAGGCCCGAAAGTCCCGCAAAAAAGCTTCTTAAGACAACTACTGCCTGCCTTTCTTTTGCGAAATCTGCGGAAAGATGGCGTTTGCCGCCAAACCATGTTAAGTTTTTCTTATGAAGGCTCTCTTTCTCCGCAGGGAGTGGATTTGCGCCTTGTTCCTCGCCCTCTCCATTTCCGTCTTGCCTGCCACCGACTCCGACCCCCTCATGCGTGAGGAAGGCGTCCTCTATTTCGAGGGCAATCTGCCCGATAAAATCACCCTCACTTTCCACGCCTCCACCACCCTCTACACCTGGCACGATTACCAGACCGCCCTCGCCGCCTTCTATCCCGGCGACCAGGCCGAGCTTCTCGGCATGTGCCACGAAGGCTTTCTCGTCAAGGGCACCTACAATAACAGCACCGTTACCGGCTGGATTCATCCGGAAGACCTCCCCAGCGGCGTCGATCCCGCGCTCTTTGCCGAGGCCAAAAAAAATCAGGACCATCGCGATGCCGTCGCCGCCGCCATCGCCAATAAAACCGTGATTCAGGGCATGACCCCCGACGAGGTCAAGCAGGCGCTCGGAAATCCCAACGAGACCTCCTCTCACACCGATGCCACCGGCTCGATCATCACCTGGACCTATGTCACCTACCGGGAAGACCCCCAGTACACCTACACCATCAACGCCTTCGGCCGTCCCGTCCAGCAGACCTACTACGTCAAAGTGCCGATCGGGCAAAGAACCATCGACTTCGTCAACGACATGGTCACCGGCATCTCCGAACGCAACGTCGATCCCAACGCGCCCGGGGTCGTGACCAATACCAATTAGAGCCCCTCCGTCTAACCCGCCGGTAACCGCAAAATCTGCAACAGCCGGTTCAGCTCCTCCGGCGAAAAATACTCGATCTCGATCTTCCCCGCCTCGGCCTTCCCCGCGATCCGCACCCGCGTCCCCAGATGCTGTTGCAGACGCTTCTCCAGGTCGGCAAAAATCGCGGCCCCCGCGACCGCAGAGGCACCCTTCCGCTTCGTCGCCGGTTTCGTCCCTGCCTGCAGCGACGCAATCAGCCGCTCCGTCGCCCGCACCGTCAGGTTCTCCTTGCGGATGCGCTCCGCCGCCAGCACTTGCTCCTCCGCGCGACTCAGCCCCAGCAACACCTTGGCGTGCCCCACGCTCAGGTCACCCGTCCCCAGCCACGCCCGGATCTGCTCCGGCAACGTCAGCAACCGCACCGCATTCGCCACCACCGCCCGCGCCTTGCCCACCTGCCGCGCCACCTGCTCCTGCGTCAGCGAAAATTCCTTCATCAGCCGCGCATAGGCGTCCGCTTCCTCGATCGGATTCAGGTCCGCCCGCTGCAGGTTCTCGATCAGCGCCAGCTCCAGCACATCCCGGTTGCTCGCCTCCCGCACGATGACCGGGAGCGTTTTGAGACCCGCTTCCGCGGCAGCGCGCCAGCGCCGTTCACCGGCGATCAATTCATACTTGCCGTTGACCGGGCGGACGATGAGCGGCTGGATGACGCCCCGCTCGCGAATGGAGTCGACCAGTTCGGTCAGCTCGTCGGGCGCAAACGTCTTTCGCGGCTGAAGCGGGCTGGGCACGATCTCGGCGTGGGAAATCTGCCGGATGGATTCACCCCTCTCCTTCACCGGTTCGGGCTGGGCGAGGGCGACACCCATGAGCGCGCTGAGTCCCTTCCCTAAAGCTGCCTTGGCCATGCTCGATTTAGGGCCCTTCTCCTGGAGTTGTCGAGGGTTGAAGCGACTGGACTAGCTGTCCGTCATGCCGAGCTGGTCGAAGGATATCAATTGATCTCCCATTTCCGCATCGTTGGCATCCCGAGCTGGTCGAGGGATCAGACGCGCGGCCAAATAACGTTGGCGCGGGCCGTTGGGCAGAGGCAAAAGCAAAAAGTAGTTGGAGATCCCTTCGACCAGCTCAGGATG
>CAJCII010000082.1 GCA_903970335.1 Bacteroidota bacterium
GTCGTCCAGGCCCATGATGATGGCGTTCTTGATCGTCGCGCCGGTTTCGATCCGGCTGCGGATGCCGACGATCGAGTGCTCGATGTGGGCATCGACAATGATGCAGCCGTCGGCGATGGCGGCGCGTTCGAGGCGGGCGCGGACGATCTTGCTGGCCGGGAGGGGGCGGGAATGGGTGTAGATGGGGGCCTGGGTATCGAAGAAGTTGAACTTGGGGATTTCGTTGACGAGATCGAGATTGGCATCGAAGAAGGCCTTGATGGTCCCGATGTCCTCCCAATAGCCCTGGTAGACGTAGGAGAAAATGCCGCCACCATTGATGAGGTTGGGGATGATGTGCTTGCCGAAATCGACGTGCTGACCGGCGAGGGCCTTGCCCAGGACATCCTTGTTGAAGACATAGATGCCCATGGAAGCGAGGAAGAGGTCGTCGCCTCCGCCGAGGCCGAGCCTGGAACGGACGATGCCGTCCATGCGAAGGGAGTCGAGGGTGGAGCTGTCGCTGGGCTTTTCGACGAAGCGCGTGATGCGCTCGTCGCCGTCGATCTGCATGATGCCGAAGGAGGAGGCATCGGTGCGGTTGACGGGGATGGTGGCGACGGTGACTTCGGCGCCGGAGCGGATGTGCTGCTCGATGACCTGGCGGAAGTCCATGCGATAGAGTTGATCGCCGGAGAGGATGAGGACGTACTTGTGGGGCGAGTTTCGGAAATGGCAGAGATTCTGGCGGACGGCATCGGCGGTGCCCTGGTACCAGGTGTTGTTTCCGGGGGTCTGCTGCGCGGCCATGATCTCGACGAAGCCGTTGGAGAAGGCGTCGAACTGGTAGGTCTGCTGGATGTGGCGATGCAGGGAGGAACTGTTGAATTGGGTGAGGAGGAAGATGCGCTTGAGCCCGGAGTTGAGGCAATTGCTGATGGGGATATCGACGATGCGGTATTTACCGGCGAGCGGCACCGCCGGCTTCGAGCGGTCCTTGGTCAGCGGAAAAAGTCGCGTCCCGGCCCCTCCGCCAAGGATGACCGAAATGACGTCGCGGGCATGAAAAATGGAGGGAAGAATGTGTAATTCCATAATCAAAACTTAAGCAACTAAATTGGATTTGCCAAGACCGGGGAAGGAGTCATAGACGATTTTTCTTGCGGGCGCGGCGGTCCCGAAGAGGGGCAGCGGAAGTCTCCGAACGCGGATCGCTGTGGCTACAGGTCTTGACGCTGGGGGTGCATCATGGCAACAAGGAGGTTGATCTATGTGTGGAATCGTTGCTTATCTTGGGGACAAAGAAGCCCAACCGGTGCTTTTGGAAGGACTTCGGCGGCTGGAATATCGGGGTTACGACTCGAGCGGAATCGCGGTGCTGAATGGAAAGGGGCTTGAAGTAACGAAAAAAGTCGGGCGCATCCAGCAACTGGAACGGGTGCTGGCCGTTCGTCCGCTGCACGGTTCGCTCGGCATCAGCCACACCCGCTGGGCCACGCACGGGAAGGCCACGGACGTCAACGCGCATCCGCATACCGACGCCTCGGGCAAGCTGGCAATCGTGCACAACGGAATTATTGAAAATTACGGAATCCTGAAGAAAAAGCTGATCGACAAGGGATTTCAATTCCGCACCGAGACCGACACGGAGGTGCTGGCTTTTTTGATCGGGTTCCATTTCGATACACTCGATACGGATACCGAAAATCGCCTGGAAATGGCGGTGATGGAAGCGCTGCGGGAAGTGACCGGCACCTACGGATTGGTCGCCATTCATCAGGATCAGCCTGGTCTCATGGTCGGCGCGCGGCGGGGCAGTCCGTTGGTGCTGGGGATCGGCAAGCACGAACATTTTCTGGCCAGCGACGTCTCGGCCATGGCGGCGCACACGCAGACCGTGGCGCATCTGCGGGACTTCGATGTGGTCACGATCGACCGGAACGGCTACCGGCTGAAATCGCTCAGTCAAAACAAAGTCGGGCTGGAGATTAGCAAGATCGATTACCAATCGGGCGAGGCCGAGATGGGAGATTTCCCGCACTTCATGCTGAAGGAGATTTTCGAGCAACCGATCTCTATTCAGAATGCGTTTCGTGGTCGCCTGAACCTGGACGAAAGCACGGCGCAGTTGGGCGGGTTGAATTTGACGCCGCAGGACCTGCGCGAAATCGACCGCATCGTCATCACCGGTTGCGGCACGGCGCTCCACGCGGGACTGGTCGGCGAATACATCATCGAGTCGATGGCCCATGTGCCGGTGGAGATCGAGTGGGCGAGCGAATTCCGCCTGCGCAACTCCCCGATGGATCGGCGCACGCTGGTGCTGGCGGTCAGCCAGAGCGGCGAGACGGAGGACACGCTCGGCGCGTTACGGGAAGCGCGGCGCAAGGGACATCGAGTGCTCGGCATTTGTAACAACGTGGCCAGCACGCTGGCGCGCGAAACCGACGGCGGCGTCTACATGTATGCAGGGCCGGAGGTCAGCGTGGCGGCAACCAAGTCGTTCACGTCGCAGGTTGTCATCTTCGCGCTGCTCGCGTTGCTGCTGGGACGGATGCGGTTTCTTTCCGCCTCGCAGGGGCGCGGGATCATCGAGGCGATCGAGGCGTTGCCGGACCAAATCACGCAGGTACTTCGGCAGAGCGCCCACATTCGCAAGATCGCGGAGAAGTATCGCAACGCCAATTCGATGCTCTTTTTCGGACGCCAGATGCAATTCGGTATCGCCCTGGAAGGCGCGCTGAAGATGAAGGAGATCACCTACATCCATGCGGGCGGCCACCCCACGGCCGAGCTGAAGCACGGGATCATCGCACTGGTCGATGAAAAGACCCCGAGCGTTTTTCTTTGTCCGAAGGACGGCGCCTACGACAAGAACATCAACAACCTTCAGCAGGTGAAGGCCCGCAAGGGACCGGTCATCGCCGTGGCGACGGAAGGGAACGAGGAAATACGGAATCACGCCGACGACATCATCTACATTCCCGACGCGCCCGATTTTGCGGCGGCCATTCTCAGCGTCGTTCCGCTCCAGCTTTTCGCCTATCACATGGCGGTGATCCTGGGCCGCGACGTGGACAAGCCGCGCAATCTGGCCAAATCGGTGACGGTGCCGTAGGAGAAGCTCCTACTTACGGAAGAGGGAAAATTGCGTGAGTCATGGAGCTATGACGCAATTATCTTCCTCTCCTCGGATCGCGGAAGTTCGAACCAAATCGACTCGCCTATCTTCTTTAGATGGATGGCGCGCCGTAAGCATTATTTTTGTTCTGGGTAATCACTGCCAATATGCTTGGGGATTTCCTCCTCAGCTCGATCCCCTGTTTACGTGGTGTTTCGAGGGGAACCTGGGAGTCCGCTTTTTTTTTGTGATCAGCGGCTTCCTGATTACCTGGTTGATGTTGGTTGAATATGAGAAAAACGGTCGGGTCAGCCTGTACCATTTTTACGTCAGGCGGGCCTTGCGGATCCTTCCGGTGTATATCGCTTTTCTTTGCGTTCTCCTGGGATTACAAATGTTTACCGGTTTTTCTCAATCGACCAAGGAGTGGATCGGCAACCTGACTTTTACGACCGATTTCATCGAGGCGACCTGGACATCCGGCCACTTGTGGTCGCTCGCGGTCGAAGAACAGTTTTACCTTCTCTGGCCCATCGTATTTGTTCTCTGCGGTAATCTGGATCCTTTACGACGATCGATGCTAATCCTGACAATCCCCATCTTTTTGGCACCGATAGCTCGCGTGGTTTCCTACTTGCATCTTGCTCCGGAGATTCTTCGCCCGTTATTTCTCAGGTTCTCCTTTTTCAATTGTTTCGATTCGCTCGCCATCGGATGCATGAGCGCCATTGTTTTCGCGCACGGCCAAACAGGAGGGTATCCGAGAAGTCGGCCAATTCTCATGGCTTTTGTTGGCGCCATTCTCATTTTAATCTCGTTCGGGTCAATTCCCCGCCGCTTGCGGCGTTCTTGTTGTAATCTGAA
>CAJCII010000083.1 GCA_903970335.1 Bacteroidota bacterium
GCCGCCGTATAACCCAGCATACGCTCGGCCCCCACATTAAAGATTTGAATCACCCCCTTCTCATCCGTGGCTATGCTCGAAAAGTTGGCGCTATTGAAAATAGCGTTCTGCAAAGCTCCGGCCTTGAGCAAAACCTCCTCGCTCTGGATTGCTCGGTCTGATTCCGAGTCGTTCAATCGACTGTCGATGAAGTGGTTATTGCTCATCCTTAACCCGAAGCCTCTCTCTCCCCCAGGGCACAAACTTTGTCTTAAGTGAGCACAAATAGTATGGGAGCTAGTTCCTTACATTGCAGGTAGCCATGCTGGCCAGCTATGGGGTGTTCACCCCATAGGCGTCGCTGAACAAGAGAAGTATCAAGAGTACCGGTGAGGCCGCCGTGACGCGTCATTGTGGTCGCCCTACACCATTCGCTTACAAAGTTGCCCTTGAGATCGGGGGTTCAGGGCCTCTTCGCAGACATGCTTTTTGTGCTTTCAGAACCAATCCCCCCTCTCGTAAAAGCGAAGGTAGCGATTCCAGCCGGTCACCGCAAGTGCGCCGGATGTGCTCAAATTCAACCGATTTCGTGCTTTTGGCAGAAAAGAGCGCGGTGCAAAGATTGCCTTGGGGCAGTCGGTCGGACAGCTTATCTGAAGCGCGTAAAGGAGCAAAAAAGGATGCCCGTCCGAAGGTCAAAATTCGATGCTCGAAAACCCAGATGAAGGCTACATTTACGAGGCCTTGATAAGTGATCTTTGGCATCAAACGTCACTTGGAGATCGGGGCATCGTGGGTAATGAGCCTTGCGAGTTTTGAGGTCGAAATATTCTCTTTGGGTAAGGGCTGCGCGTTGCATAAGTTAACGTTATCTTGCGCTCGATTCCGTCTCTACTGGTCGTCACGCTGGCTCTCTTTACCATGGTTCATGCCGATGAATCTCAATCGCCGCCGGCGACGGCGTTCCCGAAAGAAAATCCCGGTGCTGCTTTTCCCGACTTTAAAATATACGACGCACAAAAAAATCCCGTTCGTGTTCCCAAAGAAGATTGGGCTGGCGCGGCGCAACGGGTGGCCACTGATCCGCAATGGGCCAAGTGGTTGACGAGCCGTCGGGCCGAAGTAGACGACTGGATGGCAAAGCGGCAGGACAAGGTCGAGTGGATTTGTGGCTGGTACCACGATTTCGTCAGTCCCAAGAACGCCTCAGAGTTGATCTTTACCCCCGATGAACCGGGGCCGGAGACGCTGCACAGCGCGTCCGACCCGCAAGTTGAGCTTAGGCCCAAGCTCCACGCCGCCTGGGTCTTTTTCTTCCGCATGAAGCACTCGAGCGAAATGCTGCAGACTGCCCGGCTTTACCGGCTCACGGGCGATGCGAGGTACGCCGCCTGGGCCGCCTCGCAGATCGATTTCTACGCCGATAATTTTGAGAAGTGGCCTCTTAACCATCGGGACGGGCCGCCCCACACGAAGGACCCCACCTGCCGCATCATGTACCAGCCGCTCGACGAGGCCTCCCATATCATCGACTTGGTTGAGACCGCGCAAACCCTAGGTGACTACGTTGATGCCACGCGCCGACAACACTGGATCGATGCCCTCTTCAAGCCCGAGGCCGCGATGCTGGAGGTGGCGGGCGGCAGCCGAATCAGTAACCGGAGCTGCTGGGATTTTGCTGCCGTGGGAGAAATCTCCATCTATTGCCAAGATGACAATATGTGGAAGCAGGCCATTGATGGGCCCTTTCGCATTCACGACCAAATCGCGCGCGGTGTCACGAGCGATTACCTCTGGTACGAGCAATCTCTTCACTACAACGATTTCACGGTCGAGGCTCTCACCACCCTCTTCTCCTTCGCGCAGATGGCGAGACGCGGTGCCGAGCTGCAAGAGGACATGGAAACCACCGAGAACCTGATGCTTGCTCCAGCCGAGATGCGCTTCCCGACGGGACAACTTCCGAACCCAGCCGACGGCGGAAAGGCGGAGCGATCACCCAATGCCGGTCTTTGGTCCAGGGTCTCGCGACTCTTCCCGACTCCCATCGGCGTCTACGATCTGGCCCATGACCACGGCTGGCCCAGCCTCCTCGATCCACCCGATCCGGCCATGGTCCCCGCCGAGAAGCCGTCCCTCCCATACGTGATCAGCCGTAGTTTTGAGAGCAGCCGCATGGCGGTGCTCCACAGCGGGCCCTGGCAGGTTTATCTCCATTACGGCCAGCTCACCTCGTCCCACGCCCAGGCCGAGGCACTCAACTACGAAGCCTTTCTCAACGACACCGACGTGACCCAGGATCCCGGCACAGTTGGTTATGGCTCACCGATGTATAAAGCCTATTATCAGGCTGGCATCTGCCATAACGTGCCGCTGGTTGACGGCGTCGGCCAGATTTCATGGGGGCCGGGCCAATTGGATAAATTCTCCGATACGAGCGTGTCGGCCAGCCAGCCCCACTATCAGCCGACCGCTCAGGCCAATCGGACCCTGACCATCGACGGTGACTCCCTCAAGGACACCATTCACATCGCCACCACGGACGGCCAGCCGCATGCCCTCGGCTTTCTGTTGCACCTCATGGGAAAAGTGGAAAATCTTCCCTCCGGTTTTGTCCCCGAGCCGAATCCGGAACAGATCGAATCCCAGCCTGGGTTCAAGTATTGGAAGGACGCGTCGCGGGCGACTTTCCACGACCGGGCCGAATTCAATGTGAAATTCAACAATGTAACGCTCCACGTCAAATTCGAGCTGCCCGGTGATTTCACGCTCTGGCACGCTTCCGCGCCCGACCTGCTGCCGCGTCGACGCGACGTCTTTTATCTCGAAACGCACGGTCAGGACGCCACCCTCCAGACAACCCTCAAGCCTGCGTCCGGCGGGACTTGAACAAAAACTGATCCATTGGTCATGATTCAGACATAGTTTTTCCGTTGCCAATTGAAATTTGGAGAGCGTTGTTAATTCTGGAACTTATTCATCGACCTTCGTGCCCGGTCGGTCGCCAGCCGTATGACCGTGTCGAAGCCGCGATCAGATAGGGTGCGGCGCAGGAAAAGGGCGGTCCTGGCCCCGCCACCGGTGGGATTGCGTGTCCTGGGACGGCGCGACCGCACCGCCTTAACAATGGTGGCGGCAACTTCGCTGGGCGGTCTCGGCAACGACCCTTCGCTAATCGAGGCCATCATCCGGACATGGACGCGCGCTCCGTCGCGATACGGCCCCCCGCCCGAATGCCGGGTCAGGCTGTCGCGCGCGATCCCGCCCCATGCGGTGCGCGTCGACCCCGGCTCGATAATAACGACATCGATGCCGAACGGGCGCAACTCCATGCGCAGCGAATCGCTCAGCCCCTCCAGCGCATGCTTGCTGGCATGATACCAGCAGGCGAATGGTTCGCCGATCTTCCCGCTAACCGACGAGACGTTGACGATTCGCCCGGCGCGCTGCGCCCGCATCGTCGGCAGGACCAGCTGGGTCAGGCGCGCCAGGCCGAAGATGTTGACTTCGAACTGCCGCCTCCCCTCGTCCAGCGGCACATCCTCCAACGCGCCGAACGAACCATAGCCGGCATTGTTGACGAGGACGTCGATGCGACCCGTCTCCCGCAGGATGGCGTCGACTGCGGCGTTCATTGATGCGTCGTCGGTTACGTCGAGCGACAGCACGCGCGCGCCCGCGGCTTCGAGCGAACGCATGGCGTCCACTCGCCG
>CAJCII010000084.1 GCA_903970335.1 Bacteroidota bacterium
CGGCGGGGGGAGGTGCGTCGGGAGTGGATGAGGAAGGGGAAGAAGAGTCGGGCGGGTTGCTGGCGACGGTTTGAGGCGCGGCCAAGCTGCCGGTGCCATCCGGACCGAGGCCACCCGGGAGGGCCTCGACGACATGGCGTAATTCCTGGATGCGCTTTTTGGCGATCTGGGCCTGGGGGGAATTGGGGTCTTCCCGGACGACTTCGTTGTAGTAGATGAAGGCGGCGCGGGAGTCGTGCTGGGTTTCGTAGAACTTGGCGACGTCGAAGGCACCCTGGGTCTGTTTCTGGCCGAGTTTCTGGATGTTCTCCTGGGCTTGGACGGCCTTGTCGCTACTGGGGTAGCGGACGAGGTAGTCCTGGAAGGCATCGATGGCCTTGCGGGCGGCACCGAGATCGTAGTCGCCGGAGACGGAGGAGCGCATCCAAGCATAGCCGATTTGGTACTGGGCGTTGGGAGCGACGGAGCTGGTCGGATAGTTGTCGAGGACGAGTTGGTAGGCATCGATGGCGTCGGTGTAGCGGCGCTGGCTTTCGCGCGCGAGGCCGATGTTGAACTGGCACTGCGGAGCGTAGGTGCCGTAGGGGGCGTTCTTGATGATGCGCTCGTACATTTCCACGGTGCGGTCCATGGAGGGGCCGACGGGAATCTTCCAGATGCGCTGGGGCTCTCCGGCGAGGTAGAGGTTGGCGATGCGGTACTGTTCGTTGAGGGCTTGCTCGAAGAATTCGCTGGAGGGATATTTCTGGACCATGGTCTGGAAGGCCTTGAAGGCGCCGGCGAAATCGGCTTCGTCCTCGAGGATTTTGCCGACGCGGAACTGGGCTTCCGGGGCGAAGAAGGAGAGGGGCCAGCGGCGGAGGAGATTTTTGTAGGCCTTGAGGGCGTCCTCGCGCTGACCGGAGGCTTCCAGCTTGTGGGCCATTTCGAGCTGGTCCCGGGAGCTGGCGGCGAAGGCACCGCCGCCGCCGCTTTCGTCCGACCAGCCTTCGCCGGGACGCCAAGTGAGCTCGGCCCGAGCGGAGGAGAGGCCGAAGGCGAGGAGGAGACAGCCGAGGAGGAGGCGTTGGCGGGGCATGAACCCTTAGGATACCGAATCGGGCGGGTGGGTCAAGCCGCTGGGGGGGAGGCTTGTCGTGGCCTAAATGGCCTATAATTTTAGGTCAGAGTGGGCATGGGGGCGAGAGAGGCAATTTAAGAGCGGCGAGGGGGAGCGGTACGGTTTGACCTCGGGTGGGTTTTCGGTCAGGCTTGGGGATGCGCTTTTATATTCTGCCGACGGACCAGGGGAAGACGACGTGTATCAACTTCGATCACGTGGCGGTGGTGGTGATTGAGGGGGGGAACATCGAGTTGCACTTTGCGGGGGTGGAGACGCCGATGGTGATCAAGAAAACGCCGACGACGCTGGCGATGATCGGGAAGGGGATGGATATTTCGGATTCGTCGAAGGACATGGTCAGCGCGCTATAAGCGTCCAAGCGGGAAGGGTGGGCCAGGAGGGACTTGAACCCCCACTCCTTGCGGAACCAGAACCTAAATCTGGCGCGTCTGCCAATTTCGCCACTAGCCCGTGGACCGAGGTAAAATTACCCGTTGTCCGGCGTGACGTCGAGAGGGGTTTTAGGTGGGAAAAGGATACTGGTGTAAAAATCGAGTTCGGCCTCAAGGGCCCGAGCGATGTTTTCCGCCTTGCGAAAGCCATGGCCTTCGCCTTTGAAGAGCAGGTAGCCGACCGGGAGACCCTTTCGTCGCAGGGCTTCAACCATGAGTTCGGCTTGATTGGGTGGGACGATCTTGTCGTCTTCGCCCTGGAAGAAGATAACCGGGGCGGAAAGCCGTTCGGTGAAATGAATGGGCGATCTAGCGCGATAAGTTTCCTTATCCTCGGGATATTGACCGATCAGCCAATCGGTATAGCGGGATTCAAACTTGTGCGTGTCCGCGATCAGTGCTTCCAGATCGCTGATCCCATAATAGCTGGCTCCTCCCCGGAAGGTATCGCCAAAAGTCAGGGCGCAAAGCGTGGCGTATCCCCCCGCACTGCCGCCCATGATGAAGGCGCGGGCCCCATCCGCCAGACCTTGGGCGGCCAAATATGCGACCACATTAGCGCAATCCTCGACATCCACGATTCCCCATTGGCGATGCAGCCGGTTTCGATAGCTGCGTCCATATCCCGTGCTACCGCTGTAATCGACATCGACAACGGCGTAGCCGCGACTGGTCCAGTAGGCGTTGCGCAGATTGAGGGTGGACGACGCAGACGAGGTCGGGCCGCCGTGGCTCTTCACGACGAGGGGAGGTTTTTCACCGGGCAGCGGCTGGTAATCCGGGTTGGTGGGGGGGTAATACCAGGCAAAGGCGGTTCGGTCTCCACTCGGAAACTCCACGAACCGAGGGAGCGAGAGGTAGGCGGAAAGGGCAGCATTTTCGAGCACATCGGACGACTGACGCACGACTTCGAGTTGCGAAGGAGAGAGGTCGAATTGCACCAGCGACGTGGGTCGATCGTGCGCGCCAGCCATAACAAAGACCCGATGGTCGTTCACCCGGAGTTGGGAAAATTCCGTATAGGGTAAATCGAGATCCGTGAGCGAACCACCTGTCAGGTCGAGCAGGGCGAGGTGCCCGATTCCCTTTTGGACATAGGAGCAAACAAGTTTGGTCTCGGAAACGAAGCCGTAGGTGGACATGCCCAGCACCCATTGAGCGCGGCCAAATTCAGCCTCCAGCGGAAGAATGGATTGCACCTTGCCGTCCTTCTCGCGGTAAAAATTCCACCATCCGTTTCGGTCCGAAACAAAAGTCAAAATGCCTTCGGGCGACCACTCCGGCTGAAAGATGGATTCATCGTCCGAACCGGCCACCCGACGGGGAGCCACAATTTTTCCTTCGGTGTCAAACTCGCCCACCCAGAGTTCCGTCCCGATCCAGGGCAGGTTGGGGTGGTTCCAGGAAAGCCACGAAAGCTTCCGACCATCCGGGCTGAGGCGCGGCGTCGAATAGAAATCCGCTCCGGAGACGAGGATGCCCTGACCAGAACCATCCAGTGGAAGACCGACCAAGAGATTGTCCGGTTCTCCGCCGTCCGCCCGATGATCCTCGCGGACACAGATCAAACGATTGCGTGCCTGGTCGATGACCGGTTCGGCATAGCGCGAATTCGGATTTTGGGCGAGGGGCTTCGGGGTCGAGTCGCGTTGCTGTCGATAAAGCCGGTTATCGGAAAAGTTTGAGAAATAAACGATTCCGTTGGCGACCAAGGCAGCGCCGCCGCCCATTTCGTGGACCCGGGTCCGGACATCGAACGGTGCTGCCGTTACGTCCGAAATCGTTCCATCGGGATTGCGGCGCACCAAAACGGAGCGTCCTGCTTCCTGCGGTCGTCCCTCAATCCAGTAAAGGGTGGGGCCATCCAGAAGTATTTGGTAGAGCGTTACGCCGGAGCCCGCCACCAGATTGGAAGAAATGGGCGATTTCCACGTGCCGGAAGGAGATGGTTTGGGGCCTGCCGGGGGAAGGTCTGGGTGCGCCATGAGGAGCCGAAGTTTAAGGAAGTTTGGGGAGGAGGGAAAGGTATCGGTTGAGAACGATTATCGATGCGAGTAACCGGCTTGCCGATGGTTCACGATCACGGTACCATGCCAACTTACTATCTTGCGATCTATGACCATAGTTCAGTTAGCAACAGAGGTGCTTCGATTATTTTGCTAGTGCTCTACAAGGATGACGGTTGGTTTAGTGCGCCCTTGCAGGGCTTTCGTATGATGTGGGATTTCCTGGGGCGTTGCCCCAGGCTTTGGGTTAGGTTGCCCCGTTGGGGCTGGGAGCAGGGCAATGGAGTTGTGCGGACAAGGGCGCTCCCAACTGGAGTTCACAGTCATCCCATAGAGTTCCTGCGCAGCGCATTTCCTGTGGGACAGCCAGTCCAACCAAGAGAGAAATTTTGGTGCCGTTCAGAGGGCCGATCCCCCTCGGACCGGGCATGGTCATGTCTGACGTTTCCTGTGGGACAGCCGAAAGATCTTTAAACTCAATTCCTTGAAAAATGCCTCTCCTCTGAAAGTCATTGCAATCCAATGTGCTATGGGATGACTGTGAATGGAGTTTGGGAACGAGGGGAGGCAGGCTGAACCGATCTCTCGACAAGATCGAGGTGACGGTTCGTTTTTTGGGAGTGGGAGGGCTCGCTGCGCTCGGTGCGGCGCGGACGGCATGGACGTCCGACGCCCGCCTTTCAGAGGCAAAAAGGGACATGCAGGGCTTCGGTTTTTACTCAAACTTCCTTTTCAGCGCTTGGTCCACCTCCTCCGGTGCCGGCAACTGATAGCCGAAAAAGTGCTTCGAAGTTATGCCCATGATTTCGTCGTGCAACTTGCTCACCGTCCCCACCCAGGTGCCCTCCGGTAAGGTTCCCGTCATGCGCCGGACAAATTCAACATGCGGCAGGGCCATGTCGCTAAAGTGCGTCACCTCGCCGTCTTTCACCATTACCAGCATGGCTTGACCGTTCCACAATTTGATTTTGGAACCGGTCGTCATAAAAAGCGCCTATTAGAGAGTCGACTCCACCACCGCCAACGCCTCGTCGATCTCTTCCGCTGTAACGTTCAGCGGCGGGAGGAAGCGCACGGTGTGGTTCGCCGCGGGAATCAGGATCAGGCCGGCCTGGGTCAACCGCGCCACCACCCCGTACGGATCGCCCTCGACCGTCATCCCCATCAGCCCGCCATGGCCCCGCACCCCGGTGATCCCCCGCGTCCCGATCAGCGCCGTCAGTCCCGCCCGCAATTGCTCGCCCCGCGCCCGGATGTTTTCGGCCAGGTTCTCCCGCTCCACCGTGTCGAGGATCGCCAGCGCCACCGCGCACGCCAGCGGCGATCCGCCGTAGGTCGTCCCGTGGCTCCCCGGCCCGAACACGTCCTGGTACGGCTCCCGCACCCACACCGCGCCGATCGGGTACCCGCCGCCGAGCGACTTCGCCATCGCGATCGCATCCGGCGCGAAGTCCTCCCCGCCCGGCACTCCTTCCAGGATCCGCTCGTAGCTCTGCCAGCGCCCGGTCCGGAAATAGCCGCACTGCACCCCGTCCCACGTCAGCAGCAGGTCGTGCTTCCGCGTTAGTTCCCGCAGGCCGAGCAGATATTCCGGCGTCGCAACAAAGACCCCGCCCTCGCCCTGGATGCCCTCGAGATGCACCGCGATTGTCTTCGGCGTGATCGCCGCCTCGACCGCCGCCAGGTCGTTGAACAGCACATGCGTGAACCCCGGCAGCAGCGGCTCGAAACCCTGCTTGATCTTCTCCTGCCCCGTCGCCGACAGCGTCGCCATCGTGCGCCCGTGGAACGAGTTCGTCGCCGTGATGACCTCGTACCGGCCCGACGCGTGCCCGAACTTCCGCGCCAGCTTGATGACGGCCTCATTCGCCTCCGCCCCGCTGTTGCAGAAGAATACCTTTCCCGGCCCGGTCAGCTCCACGATCCGCTGGGCCAGCCGCCCCTGCCACTCGTTGAAATAGTAGTTCGAGCAGTGGATCAGCACGCCAGCCTGCAGCGCCAGGGTCTCCCGGATCGCGGGATGGGCATGGCCGAGGCTGCTTACTGCCACGCCCGCTCCCAGGTCGAGGTACTTCCGACCCTGATCGTCCCAGACATGTCGGCCCTCGCCACGGATGAGCGTCAGCCCCCGGTTCACGGTCGGCACCACGTACCGGTCGAAGAGCGACTCGACGGTTGTGCGCAACGGCGGCTCCCCGGCGACGGGTTTTGGGGTCGCGGTAATCGTGGGCGGCAGAGGCGATTCGACGGTCATGGCCAGACTATCGGCCACCGCCATCCCCCGGTCAATCCGGCAGATGGCGGCAGGAGGTTTGGAGAAACAATTTAAGCCAAACGGGACAGGGCGTGGGCAGCGGCAAGGCGGCGGAACGAGGAATCCGCAGCAGTCAGGAAGTGGTTGACGGCAAACCCCTAAGCCATGTTAACCTCGCCGCCCCTGAGTCCGAAATGCGGATAATGCATGAATACTTATCCAAGCAACAAATTCAAGACCTTTGCCGAAATCGTCGGACGAATCCGTAACTGGCCCACGGCGGTCGGTTTGCGTCTGTACAAGAAAAGAAAAGGCCTGCGACTGCTCGAATTTAAAAAGGGGCTCACCATTATTTTACGCGGCGGAACGCGGGACTGGGATGTGGTTCATGAGCTCTTTTTTGCCAACAGCTACGAAAAGGCGATGAAGTGGCTGGCCGCTTTGAAGGACAAGGAACCGACCGTGATCGACCTGGGAGGGAATATCGGGTTGTTTAGCCTGAAGACCAGCCAAACCCATCCCGGCGCAAAGATCACCGCATTCGAGCCGGGACCTCCCAATTCGCGCATCTTCCGCATGAACCTGCTGGCCAATGGCGGTCTCGACGGTCGCATTTTTTTGCGCGAACAGGCCGTGGCCGGAACCGATGGCGAAGCGGTCTGGCACTTCGACATCGACAATCCCGGTGGGTCCTCCCTTTACGGCGATAACGGGGGGGGAGAGGGGGTAAAGGTGACCATCCTGGCCTTCGATCGAGTCGTCGACGAGCACCCGGGAGACATTGCTCTGGTGAAAATCGACATCGAAGGTGCCGAGTACGATTTGCTCGAACATACCGCACCGACAACGTGGAACCGGATCCACGCCATCGCCATCGAGTTGCACGGAGATCCGTCCGGTAAAAAATCGCCGGAACTGTTTCTGGAAGAAATGAAAAAGTATGGCTATCGGATCGAACAGGAGAGCGTCTGCTCCTATTTTCTCCAGCGCGACCACGTGGAATAAAATTCTCCGCCCTCCTCTTTTCGCACCATGACCCCTTTTTTTCAAAAACTCAGGCCCTGGCTCCTTTGCGGTGGCATTCTGCTTTTGATTCTGGGGTTTCGCATCTTCATCGGCATCCGTTTTGTCGCGGCGATCCCGCAAATCGACGATTGGGCCACTATCGTCTGGCTGCAAAACTGGGCCAACGGCAACCACGACTGGAGCTTTATCTGGCAGAGACACAACGGCCACATTATGGTTCTGTACAACCTGCTCAACCTGGGGCAGTACCTGCTCAATGGCTATTGGGACGGCCATCTCGATTTCCTTGCGTTCACGATCATTCACACTCTTTACGCGGCGGTGGCGATCTTTGCTTTCCAGGACCTGCTGACTCCCCGCGACCGGGGCTGGCTGCTTGCGTTCATCTTCCTGCTCTTTGCGCTGCCCTTTGCCGGGTACCGCATCGGCTGGGGCAACGAGTGGCCGCACTCGGCGATGATGCTGTTCAGTCTGTGGGGACTCGCGCGCACGGTCTACCACGGGCAAAGCTGGAACGGAGTTGTCTCGGGTCTCGTGCTGGTGGGACTGGCTTCCCTGAACATGGCCTCGGGTTGTCTCGGCGCGCTGGCGCTGGTGTCGATCCTCGCGCTGCGCGCCGCCGTCGCACGACGGCTCGATATCCGAGAGGGAATCCTCCTGGGGCTGGCGCTGACGGTCTTTCTGACTTGTTACCTGACCGGTCCCCACGTCGGCGGAATCGGGCTGGGAGAGGCACTCGACGCGCTCTTGAAGTCGCTGGCGTGGCCCGGTGTGTTTATTCCCGGCGCGGGTCTGCTGACGCTGGTGCCCTTGGCCGGACTGGCGATTTGCTACGTCCGCCTGCCCGCGTTCCGTTCGCGCAACGTGGAGTACGTGCTGGCGGTGGGAATCCTGGTTTTCCTGGTCGCAGTTGCCGCAGGCGCGCTGCGCGGGGAAAATAACAACATGGGCCTGCCCTCCGGTCGGTATACCGACTACTTCATCATGGTCCCGCTGGTCTGCGCGGTTGCCCTTTGTCTTCTTTGTCGCGGAACGTCCGGGCGGTACCGGCTCGGCTGGGCGGTCTTCGGCTACGTGTGGCTCATGGTGCAAGTCCTCGGTTTTTCGATCCAGATTCTTTACCGGACGCTGCCCTTCATGGCCTCCGAGTCGGGCGAATGGAACGAACCGCACAAGCAGGATCTCGTCCGCGATCTGGTCCGCGGTACGGCAGTGATGCCGCCGATCGATCATCCGCAGGACGAAACCATCGACATGCCGACGCCGCAGATGTACGACGTGATCGACGGACGGCTGCCCTTCCCGGCCATGACGATGGCGATGCTGACCGGTTTTCCACTCGGGCCCGGAAGCGAGGGCAACTACCTGCCCAATGGCTTTCATCCCTCCTACCGCCCGAGACCGACGCAGTTCTATTGGGGCAGCTACGACCCGAAAGAACCCTACGCCGACGACAAGCACTTTCTGTCGGGGGCGTTTCGTCCGCAAGCGGACTATCTGACGATCGACCTGCTGGTCGATAAAAAGGCGCGCTTTAGCAACTACAGGTTGCCGGGTCTCAGTTTGACGCTACAAGACGAAACGACTGGGGAAAAAACCGAGCTGCTGCCGTTGCTCTCCCACTCGTATCCGTTCATCTTTCGGGATTGGGAGTTGATCTACGTCAAAGTAACGCCTGGCCACGATTACCGGCTCGAATCGAGCGACACGAGTCAGTCGCAATGGCTGGCGTTCAGCGAACCGATGGAGTCCGGGCGCCTGACGCCGTTCATCGTGGGACTGAGCCAAAGCGGGAAGTTGCTGTGCCTATGCGGCATCGGTCTGCTGATGCTCGTGCTCGGGATCGATCGGTGGCAGGAGCACGCCAAGGTGGAGTAGATAGAAGCATAAGCCGGGGCGGCGCCCGTGGTCTCCAAGCCAGGCAACGCCGCCCGCCCTTTCTACCTTAACTGGGCATTTAGTACGCCCAGCGACCGGGACGGTAGTAGTAGACCCCGCCACGGACCACGTAGCTGGGCGCGACCCAATGAGCGCCGTGGTGAGGAGGATAGGCATAGTAACCGCCGACCCAGTCGTAGTGGCCATGCACCCACTCGTAGTGGCCGGGAATCCAGACCGCGTCACGATAGGGCGGGGCCCAGCGGTGCTCAAAATGGGGCGGCGGCGGGCCCTGCGGTCCGACTTGGAAGTCGATGGAAACGGAGGCCGACGCCTGGCTGGGTGTGAGCGCCAAAAAGGCAAGGGCCGCGCCAGCCAGCACGGCGAGTCGAAGAGAGGTCTTTTTCATACTAAGTAAGACTGATCCCACCCGCCAAGGTTTCAAGTTTTCGGGCTTAAATCTTTGTAATCGGGTTCAGAGATACGGGACGGGTTGAAAATCCGGGTACTTGTCCTTGAGCTTCTGGCGTTGTTGCGCGGCGGAAGCGGCATCGCCAGCTTTATCGAAGGCGTCGGCGGCGCGGGAGAGCGCCTGCGGGGTGATCTTTGGGTCGTCGAAGAGGACGGCGAGCGTGGCGAAGAGCCGGGCGGCCTCGGGGTAACTCTGGGTGGCGAAGGCGACTTCCCCGAGCAGCATCCGCGCGGCGGCGCTGTTCGGTCCTTCCGGCTCCTGGAGGAGCGCCTGGTTGCCGAGCGACTTGGCCGCGTCGAAGTTCAGTGCGCCGAGTTGCGCCCGGCCCTCGGCGAGGAGCACGACGGTCGCGTCCTTCGCATCGGGTTTGAGGTCGCGATAGCGCTCGTAGGCGGTCACGGCGGAGGCCCACTCCTTGCGCTGGCCGCAGACTTCGCCCAGTTGCCACCACGCGCCCGCGAGCAGATCGCCCGGATCGGGGTCCTGGGTGACGCGGGTGTAGTAAAGTTCCGCCTCGTCCCAGCGCTCCGCCTTGCGGGCGGTCTCGGCCAGCCAATAAAAGAGCGCGGCGGGGAGTCGGGCCTCGCGGGCGGCCTGCGGATCGGTCGGCACGGGAATTGTGTCGTATTCCTTCAGGTAGCCGATGGTCTTTTCGTCGTCCTTCAAGCCATAGGCGCCGAGGACGAGTCGCTGCGTGGCCGGTTGGAGCCAGGTCGTGCCGTCCCAATTTCGCGCCTCCAGCAGCAGCGGCTCCGCGCCGGTGTAGTCGCGATTCTTGAAGAGGGAATCGCCGACGGAAAAGGCGGCGAGCGCGCGGAGTTTGCTTTGCGGAAATTCCCTCAGCAGTTTCTTGAAGGTCTCGACCATCGCCTGCTCCTGCGGAGGACCGCCCCGCGCATAGATCAGCCCGAGCGATTCGAGCGCCATCTGTTGTTCGCGGGAACCTTCCGGCGCGAGCGATTGCACGGCCTGCCAGGCTTCGGTGGCGGCGAGAAGTCGATTCGATTTTTGCAGGCAGACGGCGAGGCGGGCCTCGGCGGACAAGACCTGCTGCGCCAGAAGCTTCGGATTACCGCCGGGATGCGCGGCGAGTTCGTCGAGGTAGGCCTGGTAAGCCGTGGCGGCCTTGGGGAAGTCGCCGAGCTCGTCGTAGGTGCGGGCGAGTTCGAGGAGAATCTGCGGGTGGGGCAACGAGGGCTGCGCGGGTTCGCGGGAAAGGCTGTCCCAGAGCGGGAGCGCATCGGCGAATTTTTTCTGACGGGACAATTCCTGCGCCTCGAGCAACTGCACGCGCGCGCGGTAAGGCGATTGGGGCCACGCCTTGAGATAGGCCTCGGCGTCGTCGGGGGTCTTGGCGCGGTCGATTTGGGTGAGGGCGAGGAAGCGCTCGTAGGCGGCGGTCACCGCCTCGTCCTGCGTACCGAACTCGGCGAGATAGGCGTCGAAGGCGGAGACCGCGTCGGGCCAGTGTTTGATTGCAAATTGCGCGTGGCCGAGATCGTAGAGGATTTCGGCGCGGGCGGTGTCGAGCGTCTTGTCCTTTTCCACGAGGTAAATGGCGAGCCACTCGGTGTACCGTTTTTGCTGGAAGAGGAGGCGGAGCAGCCCGGTGTTGGCCACCTTGCGGGAATCTCCGCCCGGACCGAACTGGCGCGCGGCGCGGAAGAGCTTTTCGGCGGCGTCGGACTGCTTCGATTGGAGGGCCGACCAGCCGCCGCGGGCCGCCACGGTCGCCTGCACGGACGGATCGACGGCAAGCGCGAGCGCTTTTTGCCAGAGAACGAGCGCGTCGGGGAACTGGCCCTGTGCGTCGTCCAACTGGGCGAGGGCCTGGGCGGAATCGCCGGCGAATTTTCCGGCGGGCGACTGATCGACCAGCCCTTGGAGGAGGGCGCGTCCATCGGCTTCCTTTTGGGTGGCGAGGTCGGCGCGGCCGAGCAGGTATTTTCCGGCTTCCTGCAATTCGCCATCGCCCTTGTCGGCGACGAATTGGAGACACGGAATGGCATCGCCATATTTGCCGGCGGCGAAGAGGATCGCGCCGCGGCGCAACTCGCCGTTGACGCGGAGCGGGCCGTCGGGATAGGTCCGGCACTGGTAGGTGTAGGCGGCGAGGGCGTCGTCGGTGCGGCCGAGGTTGCGGTACGATTCGGCGAGGCGATAGAGCGCCTCCTCGCGATGGCGGTCCTGGGGAAAATCGCGGACGAAACCGGAGAAGGCGACGACGGCATCGGCGAATTGTCCCGCAGCGAAGGCGACCATGGCGGAGTCGAAGCGCGCAGCGGCGGGGGTGGTGACGACAAGGCTACCCGATGGGAGCGCGGGGGCGGTGCTGGTGGAGGTGTCGGATGGAGTGGGCTGAGCAGATGGCGCAGCCGGAGTGGCGGACGGCGCGGTCTGGTCCGGCGGCGGCGCGGCGGGGGGGATGGCGTCCTGCGCCCGGGCCGAGAGGGCGAGCGGGCCGAATGCGGCGAGCAG
>CAJCII010000085.1 GCA_903970335.1 Bacteroidota bacterium
GGCGGTTCCCGGGATCGTGGAGACTGGAGTAGGCGTACCGGTCACAAAGATTGGGGTGATAATAGCAAGCTGACCGCTGCCACCGGCGCCACCGGTGCCATTGGAGGTGCCTGTTTTCTGTAGACCACCACTACCACCGCCGCCCGGAGCCGTACCCGCATTGCCGTTACCCGCGGAAGTCAGGGCCGCGCCACCTGCGCCGCCGTTTGCGCTGCCCGTAAGCCCAGCGCCCGCTCCACCCGCGCCCGATGTTTCGTTACTTCCTGTTCCGGCATTCCCCCCGCTGGTTCCTGGGTAGACGATTGCACCTGAACCCGGAAGGTCTCCCGAGCTGGTCGCGGTTCCGCCATTCGATCCAGACCAATGAGTGGTGCCAGTTCCTGCCGTGCTATTTAAAAGTCCACCCGGACCACCCACGGCCAGAACGACCGCGCCCGTTGGGCTTCCTGCCGTGGAATTGCCAAAATAGGAAGATCCCCCTTGCCCTCCGTTGGTTGCGGTAGCGGTACCGCCCGCTCCTCCCGTTCCTCCCGCGCCGACGGTCAGTTGATAAACATTGCCGGGCGTGACTGATGCCACATAGCTCACGAAAGACCCGCCCGCACCACCACCCGCTTCGGCGTAATTTTGGTTCACCCCGCCGCCGCCGCCACCGCCGCCCCAAGCTTCGACTTGAACCGAAGTAACTCCGGCCGGGCAAGTCCAGGTATAGTTGCCCGGTGTGCTATAGGTTTGTCCTTGTGCCAGACTCGCCCCCAAAACGGCCATCGCCGTTGCGACACCTGCGGTGGAAAGCGCCCCGGCCCAGCGACGCAGGGAAAAAACAGGAAGCGTTACCAGCGAGGAACCGGTTTGAGTGAAGGAAGGCAGGAGGCGGGCGATGGTTGTCATTTGGAGGATTTAAATTGGAAATGGATCAAGGCGAAGAGGACGTTTTGTATGCTGCGATTGCGATCATTTGCCGACTTCTTTGCTACAATTTGATGACGACGATTTTTTCTGAAAATTTTCTTCTTTGTTCACGACAAGGCACTCTGGGGCGTGTTACGCTAAAGGAGCGCATCAAAGCTAAGGGCGATGTGAATGAAAGCCGTGAACTTGGCGTCCAGTTTTTCAAAACGGGACAAGATTCTCCGAATGCCCTTGGGCCTGCGGAAAAGTCGCTTCGATGGTGCTGCCCGCCATGGCGTCTCACCCCTCCTTTATGAAAATCCTTGCGGCTTTTTTCACCCTCGTCCTGGTTTCGGTTGCGGTGCCCCTGCGGGCGACCTTGGTTTTGCAGCCGAACGACATGGTGGCGATCTGCGGCGATTCGATCACGGAGCAGAAGCTCTATTCGGTTTTTCTGGAGGACTACTTCCTGATGTGCCAGCCCGCAGCGGGACTGCGGTGCGCACAATTCGGGTGGGGCGGCGAGAAAGCTGGGGGATTTCTGGCGCGGATCGACCACGAGGTACTGCCGTTCAAACCCACGGTCGTGACGACCTGCTACGGGATGAACGACGGCAATTATGCGACCATGACGCAGGCCACCGGCGACACCTACCGGCAGGCGATGACGGCAGTGGTGGAGAAGCTGAAGGCGGGCGGGGTAAAGTCGATTGTGGTCGGTTCGCCGGGCTGCGTGGACGCTGCCGCATTTTACCCGAACATGCCCTACGCCGCCGAGGACTACAACAAGACGCTGGCGGCGTTGCGGGGAATCGCGATGGAGGTGGCGCAGAAGGAGGGGACCGGATTTGCGGATGTCTACACGCCGATGATGGAGGTAAACGCGAAGGCTAAGGCGGCATACGGGAAGACCTATCAACTGATTGCCGGGGGCGGAGTCCATCCGAACAACAACGGACAGATCGTGATGGCGTACGCGTTCCTTAAGAGCCTGGGTTGCGACGGAGCGATCGGAACGATCACGGTGGACATGACTGCAGGCAAAGCCATAGGAACACCGGGACAGACGATTACTGGCTTTGCGTTGTCGGGTGATCAGACCGGTGGTTCCATGGGATTGGTCGAGGTGGAGAGCACTCGGTACCCGTTTTGTTTTCAGGGCGATCCCGACAAGCCGGACCAGAACGAAGCGTGTATGCTGAAATTTTTTCCGTTCAATGAGGACTTGAACCGGTACTTGCTGGTGGTGAAGGGACTGAAGGGGAGCAAAGCGAAAGTAACGTGGGGTACCACGACGAAGGAGTTTTCCACAGCGGACTTGGCGAAGGGAATCAATCTGGCGGCGGAGTTCCTGGTGAATCCGTTTTGCGACCAATTCCGGAAGGTTCATGCCGCGGTGCAGGCGCAGCAAGCCCAGGAGACCCATCTCGTCAAGGAATTGATACACAATGTTCCGGTCTTCAAGACCATTGCGCCGAATTCGGGGGCCGATTTGGAAAAAGTCGTCGCCGACGGGATGGCGCAGGAGGGGAAGCTGTTCGCGGCGGCAGCGGCGCTCGTAGTCCCGGTGCAGTACACGATCAAGATCGAGTCGGAGCCGTAGGAGCAACTTTTAGAATGAACCGAGGTTAAACGACCCATACCGTTATGAATTATCTCCGATTCGTTTTTTACCTCTTCCTGCTTGCAGTCGCGTTCCGGAATTCCGTGGCGGACGATACGCTGGCCTTTTCGACGACAAAATTCGACGCTGGCTGGGAGTTTGTGCGACTGGATTCGTCGCCGCCTCCGGCTCCGGCCAACAAGGACCTTGAGCAGGAGATGAGCAGCCTGTCGGGGAACACGTGGGACAAGGTCACACTTCCGCACACGGCGTTTATCGAACCGAAAGACGTCACCGATTCGTGGCAGGGCGTCTGTTACTACCGCAAGACGTTTACCGTTCCGGCGGATGCGAAAGGCAAAAGGGTGACCCTCGAATTCGGCGGAGCAATGCAGATCGCCGATATCTGGGTGAACAATCAATACGTCATGAGGCACTCGGGCGGCTATCTCGGTTTTGTCGTCGACCTGACGGAGGTGGCGAACTACGGCGGCGACAACACGATTGTGGTCAAACTGGACAACCGTCCCGATCCGCTCGTCCCTCCCGGCAAGCCACTGGACAAGCTCGATTTTTGTTACTATTCCGGGCTTTACCGCGACGTTTGGCTGCACGTCACCGACAAGCTTCACATCACCAATCCGATCGAGGTGGACCAAGTGGCCGGCGGTGGGGTCTTTGTGACCTATGACGGAGTCTCCGGCGACAGCGCGACGGTCAAGATCAAGACCGACGTGAAGCTGGAAGCCACGGGAACGGCCTCATCCGAGTGCGAAGTGCGCCAGGAGTTAATCGACATGGCCGGGGCAGCGGTGGCGCAGGCGAAGCCGGCTCCTTTCGATCTCCAGGCCGGAGAAGAGAAGGAAATCGAGCAGAGCATCCCGGTGACGAGTCCGAAGCTCTGGTCGCCGGACCACCCCGATCTTTACGTGCTCAAATCGGAAGTATTTCGCGGTGGAGTGCTGGTCGACCAAGCCACGACCCGAATCGGCATCCATACCTACAGCGTGTCGAGGCAGGACGGCTTCGAAATCAACGGTCAACCGGTGCGATTAATGGGCACAAACCGACACCAGGAATATCCGTGGGTCGGCAACGCCGTTTCCGCCAACGCACAGTATCGGGACATCTGGCTGATCAAGAATGCGGGCTTTAATACCGTGCGGCTGTGCCATTATCCTCAAGACCCCTCGGTCTACGATGCCTGTGACGAACTCGGGGTAATGGCGATCGAATGCACGCCGGGCTGGCAATATTTCAACTCGAATACGACCTTTCAGGACAATGTCGTGCAGGATATCCGGCAGATGATCCGGCGGGACCGCAACCACCCTTGCATCGCCCTCTGGGAAACAAATCTGAATGAGACACATACCTCATCGAAATTTTGTCAAAGGAGCGCGGCGGTGGCAAAGGAGGAATTCCCGGATTCCCTCACGAGCGGCGACGAGGCGGGGCCCAAGACGTGGGACGTGCAATATCCGAGATTCGTCCACAATGCCTACAACCTCGCGGTCCAGGCCGATATGCCTTACCTGGTACGCGAATACGGGGACTGGATTAACGGGAAAACCATCACCTCGCGGAAAACGCGGGCCGATGGCAACGACGCTCTCCTGCTCCAGGCCTGGAATTTTGCCTACACCCACAACCAACTTATGGCCCTGGCTCCGGCCCTGATTGGCGATGCAACGTGGGTTATGTTCGATTACAACCGGGGCTATGACCGGGACACCGAGACCTCCGGCATGGCCGATATCACCCGCCTGCCCAAACCGATCTACTATTTCTTTCAGAGCCAGCGCGATCCCGCTGCCGCCAGCGCCGGGGCGGGCATTGAAGCCGGCCCCATGGTGGCGATTGCCAACACTTGGACGCAAGCTGCGGCGGCTGCGGGCAGGGTCGTCGTGTTTAGCAATTGCGAGGAGGTTGAATTGTTCGTCAATGGAAAATCCATCGCCCGGCACCCCCCCGATCACGGCCCCGACTCGGCTTACAATGCCTCAACCATGTGGGATGGCAGCAATTGCTCGCACGTTACGCATCCAGCCTTCACCTTCTCTCAAGTTCCGGGTGAGGCCGGAGAGTTGAAGGCTGTCGGTTACCTTCAAAATCAGGCAGTTGCGCAGCAGAGTGTCTTTACCCCCGGCGCCCCAGCCAAACTGGCCTTGGAACCGGCGTTGCACAATCGACCTCTTGCCGCAGACGGGGCGGATGTTATTTTCGTCCATGCTCGGGTGCTGGATGGGCAGAACCATCTCTGTTGCGAGGCGAAAAACGACCTGACCTTCACGGTCAGCGGCCCCGCACGAGCGGTCAGCCCAACCAGCGTACCGTCCGAGGGTGGAATCGGGACGATTTTACTTCAAGCCACCGACCAACCCGGAACGATAACGGTCACGGCGAGCGGAGACGGACTCTCCCCAGCGTCGGTCGAGATAACGTCGGCTGCGCCCTCATCCCCATAAAAATAATTACGCTCCGTTCATTTCACGCAACTTTCCTTCATTTTTGCCCTTAATCCAGAAAGTCGCGGTTACACTTAAAACCATCTTTAAATTTAACCGATTCCAGCCCATATATGAATATGCTCCCGATCAGCCGCTTCAACTATCTAGTCGCTTTTCTTTCCGGATTTGCCTGCCTGGCAACCCCCTCGTTCCTTCGGGCCGACGGCGCTTACACCCCGCCGGATTCTCCCCGGGTCACGTATAATTTCAATCCGGGTTGGAAGTTCATCAAACAGGACGTGCCGGGAGCCGATGCGGCGGACTTCGACGATTCGAAGTGGGACGATGTCGGCACCCCTCATACCTATAACGACGTCGATAGCTACCGGAATATCATCAACCATGGCAGCGGCGATGTCGGCGAGTATCATGGGCCGGCTTGGTATCGCAAGCACTTCAAGCTTCCGGACAGCGCGAAGGACGGGAAAGTCTTCATCGAATTCGAGGGGATGCGGCAGGCGGGCCACTTTTTCGTAAACGGCAAGCCTGCGGGCCAGTTCGAAAACGGCGTCACCGCCTGCGGGCTGGACATCACGTCCCTGGTGAATTTCGGCGGAGCGGACAATGTGATCGCGGTCAAGGCGGACAACACCAAGGGCTACCAGGAAGAAGCCACCAAGACCGGCTACGAGTGGGACTCGAACGCCTTTAATCCCAACTACGGCGGCTTGCACAGCGATGTCCGGCTGCACCTGACGGGCAAGGTCTACCAGACGCTGCCCCTCTATGAAAATCTCCAGACCACGGGCATCTATATCTACCCGGGCAATTTTTCGATCAAGGACAAGACCTGCGACCTGAATGTCGTTTCCGAGGTGAAAAACGAGGGCGATCAGCAGGTGGTCACCCTTTCGGTCGATGTCGTCGATGCCTCGGGCAATCTGTGCACCTCGTTCACTGCGGACCCCTCCGACATGGTCGCGAAAGAGCTCGACGATATCACCGCCACGGGCCATCTCACCAATGCCCATTGGTGGTCCCCGACCGACCCTTACCTTTACGACGTCTACACCATCCTCAAGGTCAACGACAAGGTCGTCGATGTCTGCAAAACCCGCACCGGATTCCGCAAAACCGAATTCAAGGGCGGCACGGGAACTGGCGGCGTGTACATCAACGACAGCTTCGTTTACCTGAAAGGGTACGCCCAACGCGCCAGCGACGACTGGGCCGGTCTGGGTGAGGCCTATCCCGACTGGATGCACGATTTCACCGCCTCGCTCATCCGGCAGAGCCACGCCAACTATGTGCGCTGGATGCACATCACCCCGCAGCGCGTGGATGAAGATTCCTACGATAAATACGGCATCGTCAACATTTGCCCGGCGGGCGACAAGGAAGGCGACGCCATGGGTCGCCAATGGGACCAGCGCGTCGAAGTCATGCGCGACTCGATCATCTACATGCGCAACCACCCCGGCATCCTTTTCTGGGAGGCGGGCAACAACGGCATTTCCGGCGACCACATGAAGCAGATGGTCGATTTAAGGAAGCAATACGACCCCGGCGGTGGCCGGGCCATGGGCTGCCGCGACATCAAACCGGATGCCGAACCCTACGCCCAATACTTCGGCATCATGATCGGCCAGGATGACGCCAAGGACAAACGCAAGACGCCGACGGACATCTTCCGCACCTACAGCGAAGAGCGCCGCGACAAAGGGCCTTTTCTCGAGGCCGAAGATTTCCGCGACGAGGCCGCCCGGCGTTTCTGGGACGATTTTTCCCCGCCTCACTTCGGCTTCAAGCCGGGGCCGAAGGACACCTATAACTGGAACTCGGAAAGCTTTACCGTGGCGGCGGTCGGGCGCTACGACGATTACTACCGCAACCGGATTTCCAACCCCGATTCCGCCCATGCCAAATGGGCCGGTTATGCCTCGATCTATTTCTCGGATTCCAACGCGGACGGACGCCAGGACAGCAGCGAAGTCTGTCGCGTCAGCGGCAAGGTCGATTCCGTGCGGCTACCCAAGCAGGCCTACTACGCCTATCGCGTCATGCAGAACGACCAGCCCGACATCCATATCGTCGGGCATTGGACTTATCCGGCCGGTACGACCAAGACCATGTACGTCGTTTCCAACTGCGATTCGGTCGAACTCTTCGTGAACGGAAAGTCCAAGGGCAAAGTCGATCATGCGACCACCGGCTATCTCTTCGCGTTTCCCGCCATCGCGTGGGAAGCGGGTGAAATCAAGGCTGTCGGATACAATAACGGAGCCGAAGCCTGCGAAGACACATTGACCACCGCCGGAGCGCCCAAGAGCATCAAGCTCACACCCATTCTGGGACCGAAAGGCCTCCAGGCGGACGGATCGGATGTTGCCCTGCTCGATGTCGAAGTGGTGGACGACAAAGGCGAGCGCTGCCCGACCGACGAAGCGCGGATCGACTTCACCTGCTCGGGCCCGGCGATCTGGCGCGGCGGCTACAACAGCGGGATTCCCGGCTCCACGAACAACCTCTACCTCAACACGGAGTGCGGCATCAACCGCGTCGCCGTTCGCTCGACCACGACTCCCGGCACCATTACCGTGACGGCCAAGCGTGACGGTCTCGATTCGGCCTCGGTCGATATCGTTTCCAACCCGGTAACGATCGCCGATGGATTGGAGAAAGACCTGCCGCAAGTCCTGGCTGGCCCGGTCGCGCCTTCCGCCAAATAACCGGGCCATTCGGGCCGCTTCGACGGCACCGGATTGGGCCTGAACCTCACCCTGCGATTTGCGAAACGCTCGGCGGGACCGCCGAAACCACCCCGTCCCCACACCTCCTCTTTGCTCTTGAAATTACCTCCGCAGTCGCACACTGTCACCCTTGTCCAAACTCGCCGGTAACCCATCGAAAACACACAAATCGAAAATCGCCATGGAAATAAATGTCATCACCTCGGACGCCACCTATAGTCACATTGCGCTGGTCGGAAAGCTCGATATCGCGGGCGTCGGCCAGATCGAAAACAAATTCCTCGGTTACACTGCGGCCGGCAAAAAAAACTCCATCGTCGATCTCTCCGGCGTCACTTTTCTCGGCTCGATGGGACTGCGTATTCTTCTCAGCGCGGCCAAGTCGCTCAAACAGGAAAAGAAAAAGTTAATCCTGCTCAATCCCCAGCCTCTCGTTAACGAAGTGCTGGAAGCCTCCGGCATCGGCGATGTCGTCGCCATCGAGCACGATACCGCCTCCGCCGTGGCCCAGGCCCAGGCCTAGCCCCGCCTTGCGGGCCTCCCCTTCCCGCTCTATTTTTTAAAGCCATGGACGCGACCCCGGAATCTCCCACGGGCCAGCCCGCCAGACGTTCGCGCCGACCGCTCGACCAACTCTTCGGCTCGGACGAGGTTGCCGCCACCAAAAAGCGTATCCGCTCCGCCCTCGGTCGCCAGCTCTTCGAGTACGTCCTCGAGCAATCGACCGACCGGCCCAAGACCGTTACCGGGCGCCTCCTGATCGTCGATCACGACCGCCTCAACACCGACATCCTCGCCCGCAACCTCCAGCGTGACGGCTTTGCCGTCGAAACGGAGGAAGCAGGCCCGGCGGCGCTCGCCCATCTGGGCCGCGGCGGCTTCGACATGATTCTCTGGGCTGTCGATCTCCCCACCTTAAAAGGGATCGACATGCTGTCGAAAATCAAGCGGGACCCCGCCCTCCGACATCTCCCCGTCGTCCTCCTCGCCGGACCGCAGGACACCGATTCCGTCGTCGCCGGCATCGAGGCGGGCGCCGAGGACTACCTCCGCAAGCCCTTCAACCCCGCCCTCCTCAAGGCCCGCATCCGCGCCTGCATGGAACGCAAATTCCTGCGCGACCAGGAACAGCGCCTCCTCGCTACCATCAAGACCCAACAGCAGCGGCTCGACGAGGAATTGAAGGAAGCCGCCGACTACCTCAAGTCTCTCCTCCCCGCGCCGCTTTCGGAGCCCTTCGCCGTCCAATGGTGCTTCGTCCCCTCGAGCGAACTCGGCGGCGACTCCTTCGGCTACCATTGGATCGACGACGACCACTTCGCCCTCTACCTCCTCGACGTCTGCGGCCACGGCGTCGGCGCGGCCCTGCTGTCGGTCGCGGCGTTGAACGTCCTCCGCTCCGGTGCCATGCAGGGCCTCGACCCCCGCAGTCCCCAGGCCGTCCTCAGCGCCATGAACCAGGCCTTCCCCATGGAGCAGCAAAACAACCGCTACTTCACCCTCTGGTACGGCGTCTACCAGCCCTCGACCCGTAAACTCACCTACGGCAGCGGCGGCCACCCTGCCGCCATCCTCCACCAGCCGGGCGGACCCGCCCCGAAAAAACTCCTCGCCCGCGGCATGATGATCGGCGGCATGCCCGGCAGCCGTTACCCGGAGCAAGTGTGCGAAATCCCCCCCGGTTCCCGCCTCTTCCTCTTCAGCGACGGCGCCTACGAACTCACCCTCGAGGACGGCCGCAGCTTCACCCTCGACGAATTCGTCCCCCTGCTCGGCACCCTGCCCACCGACGCCCCCGTCGATCTCGACGTCCTCCTCACCCAAATCCGCGCCCTCCGCCACGGCCTCCCCCTCGAAGACGACCTCTCGTTGATCTCCATTGAATTCAAGTAGTCTTATTCTAGCATGAGACCCTTGTTCCTTGCCTTCGTAGCATGTTTGCTGTGCGGCTGCTCCCATACTTTTCCATTATCTGAGAACACAGAGATAGCAAAGCAGCAAATTGAAAAGCTGGTTCCGGTAGGAACCTCACGCGACGAAGCCGTTAAAATTTTGACCACGCTTGGCTTTACTTGCAGTATTCAAAGAGGACAGTACGGCGACGAGACATTTAAGGACTACATTCGAGGCTATTGCAGCGTACATGCTGGATGGGTTGACAATGATATTTGGTCGATAGTCTTGATTTTGAAAGACGGACAGGTAGTCGATTACGCCTTTATCATCACGTTGATAGCCTCTAAAATCCTTCTCGATCAACTGCTGTAAGCCCCCTCGCTATCGCTAGATAGCGCCTTCCACCGGAGTTGGGAAACATACCTGCCTCTACGGACCACACTTCCCCTTCCTGATTTCATGTCTTCATGTTTTCCTGTTAAAAAATTACGCTCCTACCCTCGACTCCATCTCCCCCCTCCACAATTTCGCTTTTTCGCCGCCCCGCAATTTCGTATCCTCTCCTCCCCATGAAATCGCCCAAAAAATCCGCCAAGTCCCGCCCCGCCCTCCATCGCCACTGGTCGGGACCGCTCGTCGAAGCGCCGGAACGCGCCCCCAGCCGCGCCATGCTCCACGCCGTCGGCTTCGAGCGCGGCGATTTCGCCAAGTCCCAAGTCGGCATCGCCTCCACCTGGAGCCAGGTCACCCCCTGTAACATCCACATCGACCAGCTCGCCATCGCCTCCGCGGAAGGCGTCGCCAAGGCCGGCAGCAAGCCCCTCATCTTCAACACCATCACCATCTCCGACGGCATCTCCATGGGCACGCAGGGCATGAAATACTCCCTCGTCTCGCGCGAAGTCATCGCCGACTCCATCGAAACCGTCGCCGGCTGCGAACTCTTCGACGGCCTCGTCGCCATCGGCGGCTGCGACAAAAACATGCCCGGCTGCCTCATCGCCATCGCGCGACTCAACCGCCCCGCCGTCTTCGTCTACGGCGGCACCATCCTCCCCGGCTGCTTCCAGACCCGCGACGTCGACATCGTCTCCGTCTTCGAGGCCGTCGGCGCCCACGCCCAGGGCAAAATGTCCGGCGACGACCTCGCCTCCCTCGAGGCCTGCGCCATCCCCGGCGCCGGTTCCTGCGGCGGCATGTACACCGCCAACACCATGGCCTCCGCCATCGAGGCCCTCGGCATGAGCCTCCCCAACAGCTCCGCCCAAAACGCCATCTCCTCCGCCAAAAAGGAAGACGCCCGCAACGCCGGCGCCGCCGTCCATCGCCTCCTCGACCTCGGCCTCCGCCCGCTCGACATCATGACCCGCAAGGCCTTCGAGAACGCCATCACCGTCGTCATCGCCCTCGGCGGCTCCACCAACGCCGTCCTCCATCTCCTCGCCATCGCCCACGCCGCCGGAGTCAAGCTCGCCCTCGACGACTTCACCCGCATCGGCAAGCGCGTCCCCGTCCTCGCCGACCTCAAGCCCAGCGGCAAATACGTCATGGCCGCCCTCGTCGGCATCGGCGGCCTCACCCCGCTCATGAAAATGCTCCTCGACCAGGGCCTCCTCCACGGCGACTGCCTCACCGTCACCGGCCAGACCGTCGCCGACAACCTCCGCCACGTCAAGCCCTACCCGCCCGGCCAGGACATCATCCGCAGCTTCGATAACCCCATCAAGCCCACCAGCCACCTCGTCGTCTTCTACGGCAACCTCGCCCCCATGGGCGCCGTCGGCAAAATCTCCGGCAAGGAAGGCGAACGCTTCACCGGCACCGCCCGCGTCTTCAACTCCGAGGAAGCGACCCAGAAGGCCATCCTCGGCGGCAAGATCAGGAAGGGCGATGTCGTCGTCATCCGCTACGAGGGACCCAAGGGCGGCCCCGGCATGAGGGAAATGCTCGCCCCCACCTCCGCCATCATGGGACGCGGCCTCGGCAAGGACGTCGCCCTCATCACCGACGGACGCTTCTCCGGCGGGACCCACGGCTTCGTCGTCGGGCACATCTCGCCCGAGGCGCACCTCGGCGGCCCGCTCGCCCTCATCAAGAATGGGGACACCATTACCATCGACGCCCGCGCCCGCACCCTCGACCTCGAGGTCCCGACCCGCGAAATGGCCAAGCGCCGCAAGGCCCTCAAGCTCCGCAAGCCGGTCAAGGCCCGGGGCGTTCTGGCCAAGTATGCCGACCACGTCAGCCAGGCCCACCTCGGGGCCATCACGGATGGGTCGTTGGGGTAGGCCCGGTTTTGTGGTTAAAATTGGCCTAAATGTGCTGCGTTTTTAGGTCAGACTGGGCATTTAGTGGAAGGCGTTGCGGGGGAGAAAGTTGGGGTGTTGACCTTTGAAAATAGGGGGCGAGCATGCGGCGGATTTGGATTTTCGACCTTGAACTGCCGTGCTTGGTCCTGTGCCCTTCCCGCACAACTCCATTGCCCCAAGGGGGCGACCTAAAAATGTCATCCTTGTCGATCAGCTCCCGGAGAATGTTCGCAACTCTGAGGGGAGCCGATCTTTCGATTCCGCTGCGCTCCGCTCCTCAAGAGGACGTTTCGTTTAGTCTAAAATCAACTTGGAAATGGTATGAGTCGGGGGCGGGAAGCCGCTATTTGATGTCCCAGCCGAGCGGCATCCGGGCGTACATGCCCATGGGGTCGTTGAATTCCTGGAGGGTCTTCAATTCGCCTTCCGCCTTGAGGTACTGCTGGGTGAGGACATCGGGCTTGATGAGGGCGGCGGGATTGAGGCGGAGATCGGGTTTGATTTGGGAGACCGGTTCTTCCTGGTTGCTTAAAAGCTGCTCGAGCGTGTCCGCGAAGGTGACCTTTTCCGGATATTCCTTGACGTAATAGTCGCTCAACTTCGCGCTCTGGACGGCGTAGGCGATGGCCTTGTTCAGGCCGCCGATTTCGTCGACGAGCTTCAGGTCCAGCGCGTCCTTGCCGGTCCAGACCCGTCCCTGGGCGATCTCGTCCAGCTTGGTGCGGTCGATGCCGCGGCTGTTGGAGACCTTGTCGAGAAATTTGCCGTAGAGGTCTTCGACCCGCGCCTGGGCGAGGGCCATCTCGGCGTCGGTTTTCGGACGGGAGATGGTCTCGAAGTCGGCGTAAGCTCCGGTCTTGGCCGTATCGAAGGTGATGCCAACATTGGTGAACAATTTTTGCGCGTCGAAGAACATGCCGAAGACGCCGATCGAGCCGGTGATCGTGTTCGGTTCGGCGAAGATGCGGTCCCCGTAGGTCGAGACCCAGTAACCGCCCGAGGCCGCATAGGCGCCCATCGAGACGATGACCGGTTTTTTGGCTGCTTTCAGGGCGATGACCTCATGCTGAATCTCCTCCGAGGCGAAGGCGCTGCCGCCCGGGCTGTTCACGCGGAGAACCACGGCCTTGACGTCGTTGTCCTTGCGCAACTGGCGGAGTTCCGCGGCGAAACGGTCGCCGCCGATGTTGGTCGTGTCGCCCCAGCCGTCGACGATTTCTCCTTCGAGATACAGGACCGCCACCTGGTTGTCGCCGCCGCGTTCGCCCAAGAGACGCGGGGTGCGGCTGGCGTTGATGTAGTCGCCGATGGCGATTTGCTGGAAGGGGAGGGGGATTTTCGCGTAGTCGCTCGCCGGGGCGATTTTGCCGAGGTCGTTGAGGACATCGCCGAAGTAACTGAGCTTATCGACGAGGTGGGCGTCGAGCGCGTGCTGGGGCTGGATGTAGCCGTCGGTATCGACGAGTTGCTGCAAGACCGCCGGGTCCATTTTCCGGGTGTCCGCCACCGTGGTGACGATCTCGCCCCAGAGGTCGTCGATCAGTTTCTGGGTTTCCTCCCGGTCCTCGGGGCTCATTTTATCGAGGATGAAAGGCTCCACGGCCGACTTGTATTTGCCGTGGCGGGTGACTTGGACGTCGATTCCGAATTTGTCCAGACCGTCCTTGTAGTAGGTCTTCACCACGGCGAGGCCGGGCGCTTCGATTTCTCCGTAGGGGTTGAGGTAGACGGTGTTGGCGGCGGAGGCGACATACAGGTCGCGGGTGGAGGGTGCCTCCAGGTAGGCGTAGACTTGCTTGTGGTCCCCGGTATTTTCGAAATCGAGGATCGCTTCGCGCAATTCCTTGAGCGCCGCGTAACCGGTGCCGAAGTCGGTCGGCTCGAAGGAACCGACGATGAAGAGGGCCTTGATGCGGGAGTCCCGGGCAGCTTTTTTCAGGGCGGAAAGCAGGCTGCGCAAGGTCATGCTCCGGGTATCGTCGCCGCCGAGTGCGCCGTTAAACGGGCTGTTGTCCGAGGCATGTTCCGGGGAGTCGCTCACGTTCATGGAGAGGTCCATGACCAGGATCGTTCCTCTTTGGAGGGTGACGGTGTGCTTGTTTTTGAGCGAAGACGAAAAAGAGGCGGCGATCAAAATCAGCAGGAGGAGCATCGGGCCACCGAAGACGAAGAGCAGGGCGGCGAGATTGGCGAAAAACGTGATGAAAAACTGTTTCATAGATACGGAAGAGACGGTCGGTTCGCTTCATCTTAGAGGGGAAGAGGGAAAAGACAATGGATTTGCGCCGTGGGCGAAGCATGGCCGGTGGAGAAAGTAATTGTCTGCGGATGCAAGAAATCGTTTGCCAAAGCGAACTAGTTATTTATTTTCATACGTTATGAGGAATTTGAATGAGTGTGCTGTGTCTTCCCTGTTCGGGGCCGGGATGACGAAAACGTTGTGGTTGTGTCTGGCCGTGCTGGCGCTGTCGCTGCCACGCGCGATGGCTGGCACGGAAATGACCGACACCAAGGAAATGAAGCCGTTGTCCTGCTGTTCCGAAAAGGACTGGACATTCGAACTTGGGTCCGGCGTCACTTTTTCCAACGTCCGCAGCGGTCAGCCGAATCAAGCTTACACCATTGTTCCGATCAGCCTCACGGCCAGCCTCAAGCTCGACGACGTCAGCCTCGATAACTTCGCGGGCGGCGTTTTCCGCGGTTACTCGGAGTTTTACTTCCGGGGCGACTACGAGCAGATCGTGCATGGACCGGAGAATCATTATGAGGGTATTCTTGTCGGGCCCCGCTACAACTTCGTCCAACCGGGCTGGAAGCTGGTTCCTTACGCCGAGGGCGGGGTCGGCATCGGCTTTGCGGACTCGAATCCGGCCTGGGGCGGTCTCGGGCAGGACTTCAACTTCTCCTTCGAAGTCGGTGCGGGCGCCAAATACAACATCAACGACGACTGGTTTGTGCGTCTTGGCGTGGAGTATCAGCACGTTTCCAACGCCGGTCTCTCCGAGCCGCAGTTTGCGAATCACCCGATCGACGCGCTCGGCCCGAAGCTCTCCTTCGGCTATTCGTTCTAATTTTCTTGTGGGGTAGTCACCGGACTGCCCCACTTCGGATCGCCTGGGGAAGAAGGAGATGTGCCCGCGAAGCTGCCTTTCGGGCCAATTTCCAATAATTCCTCTTTTCTCCGGGAGCGTCCTTTGCATCATGGAGGGCCATGAGTCATCTACCTTTGGCCGGTAAAACCGGTGTTATCTTCGGCGTCGCCAACAAACGCAGCATTGCCTGGGCCATCGCGCAGGCCTGGCACCAGGCGGGCGCCAAGCTCATTTTCAATTACCAGGGCGAGCGGGTGAAGGAAAACGTCGAGGAACTCGCGGGCACCTTCGGCTCCGATACGCCCATCTATCCGTGCGATGTCGGTTCCGACGAACAGATCGCCGCCTTCTTCGCCGAGGTCGCCAAACGGACGGACCGGCTCGACCTCCTCCTGCACAGCGTCGCCTTCGCCCCGCGCGAGGCCCTGACCGGTCAATTCGTCAACACCACGCGCCAGGCCTTCGCTACCGCGCACGACATCAGCGCCTACTCGCTCGTCGGCCTGACCCGCGCCGCGTTGCCGTTCATGGAACAAAATGGCGGAAGCGTGATCGCCATGAGCTACCTGGGCGCGGTGCGCGTCGTTCCGCATTACAACGTCATGGGCGTGGCCAAGGCAGCTCTCGAGGCCTCCGTTCGTTATCTCGCCAGCGATCTCGGCACGAAAAAAATCCGGGTCAACGCCATCAGCGCGGGGCCGATGAACACGCTGGCCGCGCGCGGTATCGGCGGCTTCACCGAGATGCTCAAGCACTACGAGGCCCATGCGCCGTTGCGCCGTAATGTCGAAATGGCGGAACTCGGTGCCACCGGCCTCTTCCTTGCCTCGGACGGCGCGGCCGCCATCACCGGTCAAACCCTTTACGTCGACTCGGGCTTCTCCTCGATGGCCATGTAGGCTCGCTTCGATTTCGATGAACGACTCACTCCTCCTTTGGGACATCGACGGCACGCTCGTCTACATGGACCGCGCGGGCGAACGCGCCCTGCTCATGATGGTGCACGACGTCTACGGACGCGATTTGCACGACCAACTTCCGGTCGATTTGCGGGGCCGCACCGATACCTCCATCGCTCGCGATATGCTCGAGTGGCTCGGCGTGCCGCCAACACCGGAGGAACAGGCGCGGTTCCGGGCCGCGTACCTCGCCCTCCTGCCGAAGACGCTGCCGATGGTCAAGCCCTACCTCCATGTCGGCATCCGGGAGGCGCTCGACGCCGTGCACGCCCATCCCGAAATTCACCAGGCCCTGCTCACCGGGAACCTGAAGGAAGGCGCTCGGCTCAAGCTGACCCATCTCGGTATCTGGGACTATTTCGAATTCGGCGCGTTCGCGGACGACAGCCATATCCGCAATGAACTTGGGCCGTTCGCCCTTGCCCGCGCCAAGGAGACCCTCGGCATCGATTTTCCGCCGGAGCGGGTCTACATCATCGGCGACACGCCCCACGATGTCGCTTGCGGCAAGGCCATCGGGGCGAAAACGATTGCCGTCGCGACCGGGGCCTTCACGGTCGAGCAACTGACCGCACTGGAACCGACCCATGTCTTTGCCAATCTCGCCGAGACCGAGGCACTGCTGAAAGTGATTCTCTAAGGCTGGTCGATCGGCTGGGCCGGAACCAAGAGCGACGCATTTCCGATCCACAACGCGAAGTAGGGCCGATCGGACTTGGCCTGTTTCATGAGGATGAGGAAGGGGCGGTCGAAGATCATGAGGTGGCGTTTGGGAGGTAATTCTATGGCCGCCGCGCAGACGGCGATGGCTGCTTCCGATTTCAAGACTGCGCCCTTCTCGTTGAGCTGAAAACGGATCAGTTGTTTTACTTCGGTGGTCATCAAATTTTTAACATGAGCGGAGGGACTTGGTTCCAAAAGGAGACCTTCCAGCTCCGGGAAATCTCCTCTCAGATCGAAATTAAGTTTGGGCACTGCCAACTGATCTGTCTCCCGATTTACGAAGGCGGCCTTGCTCTGGCTTATCCGCTGTAGCGTGCGCGAGATGGTCTCTTGCAGCGTCGGGCCGGGGGCGATTTTGGCCAGGATCAACTCATCGTCGGGCGACTTCGTCTTCAGTTTGATAATGAAGTCGTTCTCGGATTTGTAGTCGTAGATCGACACTTGGTCGAAAACAGCGTCTGGAATCCGGTACAGCTCCTTGGTAAAGCCGAAGCTGGCCACCTTCGTGGTGCCGAAGACAATCGGATCGTTGTCGGCAAATGGATCGGCAAACGCGAGGTTCTTGTAGAGGTAGGCATAAGCGAGGAAATCGTCCGGGCCCGGATGGAGCGGCTTGTCCGGAATCAATTCCGGGGAGGCGGCGCCGTGAAAGGTCTTTTCGAGTGCGGCGCGGATTTCGTCCTCGACATTATTGCGCTCGAAGTCGGCCATCGCGACATAGCTATCGGAAGCCAGATCGGCATCGGTGAAGTCTTCCCGGTTGAGGAGATCGACCTCGGGCGGCTGATTGGCGAACTTGAGTTTTTCGCCGACGAGACCGATCGCCTTGTTCCAGGCCAGTTGCAGTGTCCCGCACCAGAGGAGGTTTTTATCGGCGACGAGAGGTAGATCGGGGTGGGCGACCAGTTGCGTGTCGGTCAGCGTGGAAACATCGGCCTTGAACAGCCCGTCCATGGTAAAGGAATCGTCGTGCGAAGCGACCGGCGGGTCGGCCCAAGCGCTCGCGGCGAGGCAGGTTGCGGCAAGGGCGCCGAGCAGGAATCGGCAGGGAATCCGGTTCATATCCAGTTGGTAGCTTGCCTTTCCCCCGTTTGGAAGCTTTAGTAGCTAGTCCTCTATGAAGCGCGAAATCTCCCCTCTCTACGTGGCCTCCATGCTGGTCCTGGTCGGCATCGTCCTCCGTTTGTTCGGCAATTACTTCCCCAGCGCGATGCCCAATATCTCTCCGCTCATGGCCATCGCCTATGTGGGGGCGATGTATCTCCCGCGACGCTGGGGCTGGCTCGTCGGACCGCTGACCATGCTGATGACCGATCTCGCCTTCCTGAGGGTCAACGCCCTCACGGACGGCTCCGGCTCCATGTTCTCGTGGTGGACGCTGATCTCCTTCGCCTTTTATGCCGCCGCCGGTGGCTTGGGCATCCTGATTGCCCGGCATAAATCGCTGGGGAAAATCATCGCGGGCAGTCTGGTCTGTTCGTTCCTTTTTTACATCGTGGCGAATACCTTCTCCTGGTGGAGCGACATCGCGGCGGGCATGACACCCAGTTACGCACCGACGCTGGCGGGCTGGTGGCAGGCCAATACCGTGGGCTTGCCCCCATGGGAGCCGACCTGGCATTTTCTGCGTAACGCCATGACCGGGGACCTCTTTTTCGCCCTGCTGCTGCTGCTGGCGCTGGACCGGGAGCTCCTGCTGGGCCGGTTTGCGACCCGGGCTTCGGTTCGTCCCGCCTGAGCCGCTGCAAGTTCGACATGACGTGGCGGGCGCGGGCGTGGTAGCGTAAGGTAGTTCATGCTGCCGTTGGCTTTATCGACCTGCTGGAATTCTCACCGTCACACGGACGGTTACGACATGCTCAAGGAAATCCGCGAGCTCGGTTTTCCCGCCGTCGAACTGGGTCATGCCGTGCGCTTTTCCCTTTGGCCGGGCGTCCTGAAGGCGTGGGAGGAAGACCTGATCAAGATTCGGTCGCTGCACAACTTCTGTCCGGTGCCGACGAGCGTGTTTCGTCCGAATCCGAATTGCTACGAGTTTTCCGATCCCCGCCCCATCGTCCGTAAATCGGCCCGCAAGGCGAGCGAGGAGACGATCCGGCAGGCCTCGAAACTCGGTGCGAGCGCAGTGGTGTTTCACCTCGGGCGGGCAGGCCCTTCCGGGGTCACCGACAAGCTGGAGAAGCTTTACCTCGAGGGCCGCTTTCTCGATCGCCGCTATGCGGAGATCAAGGTCCGGGCGGTGCAGCAACGGAAGAAAAATTTCGAGCGGGTCTGGCCCGTGGTCAAGGAATGCCTCGATCCGCTGGTGGCGATGGCGGGCGAGATGAGGGTGCGGCTCGGGTTTGAAATCCGCGAGGTTTTCGAGGAGTTCCCGCACGAGGAGGAAATGGTCCAGGTGCTCGAGGCTTTCCCCAGGGAGGTCGTCGGTTACTGGCATGACTTCGGGCACTCCGCGCGCAAGGAGTTCCTCGGGTGGCATTCGCACGCGGAGACGCTGAAACTGCGGGCGCCGCGACTGATCGGTTGCCACATTCACGATTGCGAAAGACCGCAGGACGACCACCTGCCGCTCGGCCACGGCGAGATCGACTTCTCCTCGCTCTTGCCCCTTGTCCCGGAAAACGCTATCGCTGTATTGGAGCTGTCTCCCAACACGTCGGAGGAGCAGATCATTGCCAGTCGCCACTTATGGAATTCATTCGCCGCCGCCTCGGTCTGATTTTACGGACCCTGGTTTCCGTTTTGCTGATCACCTGGTTGTTGAACAAGATGAACCTGCCCGTGCTGTGGCCGATTCTCGCCACGGTGCGGGTGAGCTGGTTGATCGCGGGCTTCCTGGTCTTTACGCCGGTGATGTTCGTCATCTCGTGGCGTTGGCGCATGTTGCTGGGCGTACATGGCGTGCATATGCGTTACTGGCGCACCTTCGAACTCACGATGATCGGGCAATTTTTCAGCGCCTTTTTGCTCGGCACCACCGGCGGCGACGTGATCAAGATTTTTTACGTTGCACGGGCCGTCCCCGAGCGCAAGGCCGCCGTGGCCTTCACCGTCATTGTCGACCGGGTCATCGGTCTGGTGGCCCTCCTGCTGTTCGGGGTTGCGCTTTCGTTCACCCAACTCGGCCTGCTGTTTTCCCGGCATGACACCAAGATTCTGACCTGCCTTTTTTACCTTTTTGCTCTGGGCGGCGTGGTCGGTTCCGTGTTGGCCTGTGTCGGGCCATATCTGTTGACCAACCACAAGGTGCGGTCTTTTTTGGAACGCCTTCCCCTCGGCAAAAGAAGCGCCTCGCTGTTCTCCGCTTATGAGACGACCGCGCGAGCCATTGGGGTAAATGTCCTCGCGTTGCTCGGTTCGCTGCCCTCCCACTTCTGCTCGGTGATCATGGGGTGCTGTGTGCTCCGGTCGCTTAATATTCCACTGGCACCGCTCCCTTTTTGCGCCAGCCTCGTGATGGTCAACATGCTCATTGCGCTGCCGATCACCATCTCCGGCATTGGCTGGCGGGAGTGGATGTTTATCCAGTTTTTTTCCCTCATCGGTATCGACAAGGAACATGCCTTCGCCTTTTCCATGACCTATTTTGCGCTCAATCTGATCTGGAGTCTGCTGGGCGGGCCGTTTTACTTTCTATACCGACACGAGACCCATGCACCCGCTCCGAATGTGGAGGAGGTCGAACCTCTGCTTTCCCGCTGATGAACACCCTGGCACGAGACATCGTCGCACAACTCCAGCGGGCCGGGCATGTCGCCTATTTCGCCGGTGGGTGCGTCCGCGACCGTTTGCTCGGCAAGGGGGCGAAGGACTACGATATCGCCACCAGCGCGTTACCCGATCAGGTACAGAAGCTCTTCCCTCGCGTCACCGACCTAACCGGAAAATGCTTCGGCGTGGTGCGCGTCATGGCGGGCGGCGAATCGTTTGAGGTCGCGACCTTTCGCCAGGACGGCCCCTACCGGGACGGACGTCATCCGGAATCGGTCCGCTTTGCCACGGCGGAGGAGGACGCCCAGCGGCGCGACTTCACCGTCAACGGTCTGTTTTTCGACCCGATCGCCGAACGGCTGATCGACTACGTGCAAGGCGAAGCCGATTTGCAGGCCGGGATCATCCGCGCCATCGGCAACCCGGACGACCGCTTTGGCGAGGACCACTTGCGACTCTTGCGCGCGGTCCGTTTTGCGACGCGGCTTTATTTTAGGATCGAACCGGGCACCTGGGAGGCCATCTGCCGGATTGCACCGTCGATCCGCACCGTCAGTGCCGAACGCATCCGCGACGAGCTGAACAAGATCTTCACCGCCGACAAACCCGAGATCGGTCTCGATCTGCTTGACCAAAGCGGTTTGCTCCGAGAAGTCCTGCCCGACATTGCCGCACTACACGGGGTCGAGCAGCCGCCCCAGTTTCATCCCGAGGGCGACGTTTACCAGCATGTCCGCCTGATGCTCTCGAAGATCGAGCAGCCGAGCCTGGAACTTGCCTTGGGCGTACTGTTGCACGATGTCGGTAAAAAGCCGACCGCGAAGGTCGATGAAAACGGGCGCATCCGATTCAACGAGCACGAAAGCGTCGGCGCGCGCATGGCTGAGGAAATCATGACGGGTCTGCGCTACGACAACAAGACGATCCAGACCGTGCGCGAAATGGTGCAGCATCACATGCAGTTCAAGGACGTGCCCCACATGCGACCCGCCACGCTCAAGCGGATGATGATGCGTCCGACTTTTCTCCTCGAACTGGAATTGCACCGGATCGATTGCGAAAGCTCGCATGGCGACCTGAAGCACTACGACTTCCTCAAGCGGCAGCTCGAAACGATGAGCGTCGAGGAAATCAACCCACCGCCGTTGATCAGCGGACGCGAGTTGCTGGCCATGGGCGTGCTGCCGGGCCGCGCCATGGGCAAGATTATCGAGGCGATCCGCGTGGCCCAGCTCGATGGCACGGTACAAACGCAGGCCGAGGCCTTCGCGATGGCACGCAAACTCGTCAATGGCGATCTCGGCGGCACGGGGCCGCTTCCCCCTGCACCGGATTCCGGGCCTAAAACTCCGAGCAGTTGAAGACGATCCGGTAGGTGCACTGCGGGCTGCGGCAGACGACCTTGCATTTCTCCTGAAGCAGAGTTGCACCGCAAACGGGACAATGGTGGTCGGTTTGTTCCTTCGCGTCGGTCGTCGTTTTCGGAGCTTGAGGCGGGATTTTTTCGTCGTGGCTCATAGGGGTGGTCAACGATGGTCTTGCGAGTACTCCAACTCCGCTTCTTCACCGGTGCGCGCGTCGGCTTCGTCGAGTTCTTCCCGGACCCGCTGCGACCGGTCATGCTTTGGCGCAAGGATCTCGTACAGGCAGGGCACGACGATCAGCGAAAAGAGCGTCGAAACGCACACCCCACCGATAATCACCACCGCCATGGAAACGCGCACCTCCGCGCCCGGTCCGATGCCGAGGGCCGGAATGATCGAGGCGGCGACCGTTGCCGCCGAGGTCATCACGATCGGACGCAGCCGGATCGGGCCGCCTTCGAGAATCGCCTCGCGCAGGGTGCGCCCGTACTCGCGTCGTTGTTTGTTGAAGAATTCCACCAGCAGGATCGAGTTTTTCAAGGTGATGCCCATGAGCACGACGATGCCGATGAAGCTGTAAAGATTGAGCGAGTTGTGGGTCAGCAGCAGCGAAAGAAAGGCCCCCGTGAGGGAGAACGGCAGCGCGATCATCACCGGGATCGGATGGATAAAGCTGTTAAACTGCACCGCCAGGACCATGTAGGAAATCAGCAGGCCCATGACAAGGGTGAAGATGAAGCTCACAAACGCATCGACGACATCCTTCGAGGCGCCCACCTCGTTCAGCGTGTAGCCATCGGGCAGGATGTCCTTTGCGGTCTGGCGGGCAAAAGCCATCACTTGGTCGAGCGACTTGCCCGTGGCCGCGTTGGCATAGATGTTGATCGCCCGCTCGCGCATTTCCCGTGTGATGGAGAGAAGCTTTTTCTCCTCGGTGACCGTGGTCACGGACGAAAGCGGAATCAGTTCGCCGTACCCGGTGCGGATGAGCAGCTTGTCGATGTCCGAGGTGGTCCGCCATTGCTCCGGTCGCAAACGTATCCGCACATCGTAGCGGCGGATGCCATTGGTAAAATAGCCCTGACGCACGCCGCCGATGGCCGTATTGATCGTGTCCGCAATGTCCTGGACGCTGACGCCGCTGGCCGCCGCTTTCTCCCGGTCCGGCTCGACATGCACTTCCGTAACGCCATCGCGGAAGTCGGTATCGACATCGGTCATCATTCCGCTGTCGGAAAAACGTTTCGTCATCTCCGCGACCTTTTCCTTGAGGACGGTGTAGTCGCCGCCCCGCACGCTCAGTTCGATGCTCGTTCCCCGCTTGGCCCCGCCAAAGCTGCCCGAGGGATTGAGCATGAACGCTTTGAAATCGTTGGGGATGTCTTTGGCGATTTTGTCGCGGATGGAATCCATGACGGCTTCCTGGTTTTCGGTGCGTTCGCTGCGGTCCTTGAGTGTGACGAACGAAATGCCTTTGTTCGTTTCGCCGCCGCCGAAGCCGCCAATGTTCACGAAATAGTGGCTGATCGATGGATCGGCCTTGAGAATTTTCTCCAGTTCCTCCGCCTTGTTGCTGGTGAATTCGAGCGATGACCCGACCGGCGTCTGGTAATTAATGATGAACACCCCGATGTCCTGGGGAGGCATGAATTCTTTTTTGATCCATTGCACGGAGGTCAGCGAGAGTGCGAACAATCCGAGGGCGACGGTCACGACTTTCCAGCGATGTCCCAGGCAGAATTCGAGCGTTCGACGGTACGCGCGCGCGCAGGAGTTGAGGACTCGGTTCACCCATTGCGCGAAACGCGATTCGTCCTCCTTTGCCGTCATGAATTGCGAGCACCGCATCGGGGTGAGGGTGATCGCCTCCAGCAGCGACAGGCCCACGGCGGTGGAAATCGTCATGCCGAATTGGAAAAGAAACACGCCGACGAAGCCGTTGACCAACAGGACGGGAATGAAGACCGAGATGACCGAGATGGTCGCGGCGGTCGCGGCGAAGGTGATTTCGCGCGCGCCGTCCAGGGCCGCCTGCCGCGCCGTCTTGCCCATGTGGAAATGGCGCACGATATTCTCCAGCACCATGATCGCGTCGTCCACCACGATGCCGATGGCCAGCGACATGCCCAGCAGCGTGAAGAAATTGATCGTGAACCCCAGCATGTCCATGACGATAAAAGTCCCCAGCGCCGAGGTCGGGATCGAGAGCAGCACATTGAACGTCGAGGTCCACGAGCCGAGAAACGCCCAGCAGACCAGGCCCGTGATGACGACCGAGAGGAGCACGGTCAGTTCCGTTTCGGCGATGGCCTGGCCGGTGAAGCGGGTGCCATCGAAGTTGACATCGACATGCAGATCGGGCGCGTTCACGGCCAGTTCCTTGTTGATCTGATCGACGAAATCGCGCACCGCCTGGCCGACCTTCACGTCGTTTTCGCCATGCTGTTTCTGGATGCCGACGCCGAGCGTGACCATCCCATTGCTGCGCGCCAGGCTCCGGGTGTCGTCCAGACCGTCCTCGATGGTTGCGACATCCCGCAGATGAATATCGGAGTGGTAGATGCGGGCACCGCCCCGCTGGGTGATGAGCAGATTGCCCATTTGCTCGGGCGAGAGCGCCTCGCCCATGGTGCGCACATTGGACTCCTGCTTGTCGTTTTCGAGATAGCCGGAGGAAGACTCGCTATTTTCCTCTTTGAGCGTGTTGCGAATGTCGAGAATCGTCAGTTGGCGCTCCAGTAGCTTGTCGTTATCGACCCACACGCGCAGATTGCGGTCGGACCAGCCGCCGAGAATCAGATTGCCGACGCCCGGAATGACCCGGATGCGGTCGCGTAAATTCAGGTCGACGTAGGTCAGCACGTCCTTGAACGAGCGTTTCGTCGAGGTCACCGCCAGCCACATAATCGGGTTGTCGTCCGTGTTGATCTTGGAGATGGTCGGCGGCAGCACATCGTCGGGCAGTTGCACCGAGCACAGCTTCGAGTTGGTTTCCTGCAAGGCCGCGTCGATGTTCTTGTTTGTGTAGAAGGTGAGTTTGATGCTGGCCGATCCCTCGCGCATGTTCGACTCGATGTCCTGAATGCCCTGCACGGAGATCACCGCCTCTTCGATCGGGTTGACGATTTCGGTCTCCATCACCTCCGGCGCGGCGCCGTTCCAGCTCGCGGAAATGGTCAGCACCGGTTGCGTGGCTTCCGGCAACTGGCTCACGCCGAGATTAGAGAAGCAGATTGCGCCGAAAAACATCAGCGCCGACATCAACATCCAGGCGAAGACCGGACGGCGGATCGAGATCTCGGCGAAAGTCATGGCAGACTATCTCCGGGGAGAGGAACCGTTGGTCTCTGTCGCGGGGTGGGAAGAGGTGGCATCATGCTCGTGACCTGGACGCATCGGGGGCCGCGAGACCGCCGCGTAAAGTTCGGCCTCGGGGTGCGATTTACCTTCGAGGTTTGCCATGAGACTATACGCGCAAGGCACCACCAGCAGCGTGAAAAAAGTCGAAACCAGCACGCCACCAATCACGGTAATGGCCATCGGAATGCGACTTTCCGCACCCGGCCCGAAGGCCAGCGCGGGGGGGATCGCTGCGGCCAGGGTCGCCAGCGAGGTCATCAGGATGGGGCGAAGGCGTACCGGGCCCGCAAAGAGAATCGCGTCGCGGACGGAAAGACCGTCGAGGACCCTTTTTTGGTTGGCGAATTCGACGAGGAGAATTGAATTTTTCTTCACAATGCCCATGAGCAGGACCAGGCCGATGAGGCTGTAGAGATTGATCGACTGCCCGGTCAGCAAAAGCGCAAGGAACGCGCCGCTAATGCAAAAGGGCAGCGAGAGCAGGACCGCAAAAGGATGGATAAAGCTGTTGAATTGCGAGGCCAGCACCATATAGGAAACGACGATGCCCAGCCATAAAGCAAAGGAGAGGCTCGCAAAAGTTTCCCGAAAGGTCTGCGCGCCACCGCCAAGAAAAACGCGGTAACCGACCGGCATATCCTGCTTCGCCAGGGCCTCGGCACGGTCCAATGCTTCGGACTGAGACGTGCCGGGCGCGACGTTGGCAAAAATGGAAATCGCTCGCTCGCGCAATCTCCGGGCGATCGTCTGGTACGTGCTTACCGTCTCGGTCTTGATCACGCTTGAAATGGGGATGAGTTCGTCGTAGTCGGTCCGCACGTCCAGGTTCATGATGTCTTCCGGGCTGACGCGCTGCCCGCCCTCCAGTCTCATGCGCACATCGTAACGCCGGTCCTTGTTGGTGAATTCACCCTGCACGGTGCCGCCGATGGCCGCCTCGACCGTGCTGGCGATGGTATCGACGGTCACGCCCGATTCCGTGGCGAGTTCGCGGTCGGGAATGATGCGGACTTCCGGCATGCCGGTCCGGAAATCGGTGTCGATGTCGCGGAATTCGCCGGTCTGGTTCATCGCTGCGATGATTTCCTGCGACTTTTGCTCCAGGACGGCATAGTCGGGACCGCGGAGGTTCAGTTCGATCGGGAAGCCGCGTCCGGCCACAAAGTCGTGCGAGGCCAGGTCCTGCGGCACGGCCAGCATATCGGGGATGGCGCCGAGTTCCTTGCGCAACTCGTCCATGAGCGTGAATTGCCCGAGGGTGCGCTGCGTCTTTGGCTTGAGCGTGACGTAGATGAGCGCACTGTTTACCTGGCCGTCGGTGACGGTTCCATCCGCCGCGCCGGTATCGCTGGTAAATCCGCCGATGGTCGAGAAAAAGTGGTCGATCTCGGGATGCGCTTTCAGGACTTTTTCCGCCTCGACCAGTTTCCCTTCGGTGAACGCGAGCGAGGAACGCACGGGTGTCTGGATGCGGATCAGAAAGGCGCTCTGGTCCTGCCGGGGAAGGAATTCCTTCGGCAGCTCGTAAGCCAGTCCCAGCGACAGGACAAAGATCGCCGTCGAGACGAGAATGACCAGCCAACGGTGGTCCAGGCATGCGCTCAGGACGCCGCGATAAACGACGCCGAATTTATCGAACTGGCTTGCCGCCCAATGGGCGTAGCCCGTGCGGGTCTTGCCCATGAATTGCGAGCAGCGCATCGGCGTGACCGTGATCGCCTCCACCAGCGAAAGCAACACCGCCGCCGAGATGGTGATGCCGAACTGAAAGAAGAACCGCCCGATGATCCCGCTCATGAACGCCACCGGGAGGAAAATCGCCACTACCGCGATGGTCGCCGCCAGCGCCGCGAACGTGATCTCCCGCGCTCCGTCCCGCGACGCGAGCACCTTGCTCTTCCCCATCTCGCGATGCCGCACGATATTCTCCAGCACCATGATCGCGTCGTCCACCACGATCCCGATGGCCAGCGACAGGCCCAGTAGCGTGAAAAAATTCAACGTAAAGCCCATGAAATAGAGCACCATGAACGTCCCCATCACCGAGGTCGGAATCGAAAGCAGGACGTTGAAGGTCGAGCTCCACGAACCGAGGAAAAGAAAGCAGACCAGGCTCGTGATCGCCGCCGAGAGAATGAGCGTGAATTCCGTCTCGTGGATCGCGTCCTGGATAAACACACTGCTATCGAAGTTGACGTCGATGGTGATGTCCGGCGGCAGCGTTTTTCGCAATTCCGCCAAGCGCGCCTTCACCGCTTCGGCCACGGCGACCGAATTGACCCCATGCTGCTTTTTGATCCCGATCCCGATGCCGGGTTTGCCGTTCACGATGGCCATGTGGCGGATGTCGTCCAGCCCGTCCTCCACCCGCGCCACATCGCGAATGCGAATGTTGGAATTGTAGATCGCCTCGCCGCCCCGTTTCTTGATCTGGATATTGCCCACCGCTTCGGGCGTTACGCCTTCACCCATCGTGCGCACATTGAATTCGGTCGTCGCATTTTCCAGGTAACCCGCCGCTTCCTCCACCTGCTCGGTCTGCAGCGCGGTCTTCACGTCGAGCATCGTCAACTCCAGCGGCTTCAACTTGTTGTTGTCGACCCAGACGCGGAGATTGCGCTGCTGGTAACCGGCCAGCGTGACTTCGCCCACGCCCGGCAGAATTTTGAGTTGATCGGTGATGTTCAGCTCGAGGTACTCGGTCAGCGCGTGGATGTCCCGCGTGGTCGAGGACGCGCTCAGCAGGAGAATCGGCTGGTCTTCCGGGTTGCTCTTGACGATGGTCGGTCTATCCGCGCCGATCGGAAGCGAAACATTGCTCAGCTTCGATTGCACCTCCGTCAGCGCCGCATCGATGTCCCGGTTGATCTCGAATTCGAGCGTGATCGACGCCTGCCCCTGCTGGATTTGCGAGGTCACGTCCCGCACGCCTTGCGTCGAAATCACCTGCTCTTCGATCTTGTCGACGATCTCCGTTTCCATTACCTCCGGCGCCGAGCCACTCCAGGTCGCGTTGATCGTCAGCACCGGAAAATCCACGCCCGGCTGCTCGCTCACTCCCAGTCGCGAAAGCCCGATCGCCCCGAAAATAATCAGCGCCGCCATCAGCATCCAGGCGAAGACCGGTCGCCGGATCGAGAGGTCCGCCAGCGAAGCGAATGACGTCCCCTGCCGCGCCACGATGGACCGGTTTGCCGTGGGAGGAGGCGTTTCCATGCAGTTAGCGCGTGGTGCCGGTCGAGGTCGGCAGCGCCTGGTTGTTCGCGTTTGGCCCCGTCGCCGCCATGCCCGCCGCCACGTGCAGATTGATCAGGTTCAGCCGCGCCTGCATGTTGGCGTCATGCAGCCCCTGCCGTGCGCTCTGGTAATCTTGCAACGCGGTCAGCACGTCGAGATTGCTCACCACCCCCTTGCGATAATCGTCCACCTGCGCCTCCAGATTCTTCGCCGCCAGCCGCGCGGCCTCGCGCAACACCACCACCTTTGCGACGCTCGCGTTGAAGTTCGCGTAGGCCGTCCGCGTGTCCTTGTCCGCCGTCCGTTGCAACTGCTCGACGTTGAGCTTGCTTTGCCGCACCAACTCCTTGTTCTGGTGGATTTGCCCGATGATCAGTCCCCCGTCGAAGATCGGCATCGAGGCCTCCAGCGTCATCGTGGCGTCGATCTGGTTCGACGCCGGGTCCTGCGAAGACAGAAAATCTCCCTGCGCCGTGATCGTCGGCAGCAACTGCCCCTCGGCCACGTTTAGATTCCGCTCCGCCTGCCGCAGGCTCTGTAGTTGGGAGAGAACGTCCGGGCGCGTTCCGCTCTTTTGCAGGTACGACTCCAGTTGCTCCGCGCTCGGAAAATTCTGCATCTCCTTCAGCTTGAATTCGCTCGACGGAATGCCGATGTAGAAGGCCAGGGTCTCTTTTGCCGCGTTCTGCGACCCCCGCTGCTGCTCGTACGTCACCTTGGCATTGGCAAGGTCGGTCTGTGCCTGCAACAATTCCGAGGGCCGCGACCGCCCCAGCCTCACCCGGTCCTGTAAGTCGTCCACCCGTGCCTTCAATGCATCGATCAGGTCGGACTGAATCGACATGTCGCCCTCGTACTGCAGCACGTCGTAAAAAGCCTGCGCCACGCTTTGATAAATCGTCTGGTAGTCCCGCGCCAGCGTCTGCCGCTTCGCCGCAATCGCCGCGGAACTCGCGCCCACGTTGTTCCAGTTTTGCCCGCCGTTGAAGAGTGTGTAATTCATCGTGACGTGGGACTGCGACGTATAGTTCCGCGCGCCGCTGATCGTCGAGTCGCCCAGAATACTGGTCGCTTCTCCCCCCGAATTCCGGTAATGCAGGAATTCCTGCGTGTTCGTCGCCGTGAACGTCGGCCAGAGCGCCGCGATCGACTGGCTCAACTGCGCCTGTGCAACGTAAACGTCCTGCATACTGATTTTCAGCGAATCGTCCCGCACCGCCGTCAGTTGAAAGCAGGTCTGAAGGTCCAGCGCGTGGGGATCGTGGGCATTGTCCGCAATCGGCGATACCGTCGCCAGTTCCGGGTGACTCGCCTTCACCGCTGCGGGTACCGGACGGACGTCCGCCAGGTCGGGCGGCGCGTTTGTCGTCGGCGGCAGCGTGACCATCGGCGCCGCGTTGGCATCGGGTGCATTGGTCGAAGATACGTCGCTTGCAGGCGGAGTCGTGGAAGTCGCTGCGTTGGTCGTCTGGGCCTTGGCGGCAACGATCGAAATGCCGAGGGCGAGGCAGACCGCCGCCGCTTTGGCCAGTCGCGTTGGACGTTTCGGCGCCAGGACATGATGCGACGATTTTTTTTTGCTCTCCGCTCCGCTCAAGAATAACTCCACCAAACGTCGCGGTTCCATCCGAGGTGGCATGACACACGCCGGTTTCATTTTCTGGAACGTCGATTCTAAAATACCGAGGACGGTCGAATGTTGGATCAGGTGGAAATAAGCCTGGGTCAGCTCATCGACGCTGAAGCCGTCGTTCAGCACGCCCCGCTGCCGTCCAGTCTCGACGATTTCCCGCACGAACTGATACGATTCGTGCATCTTGTCGTGCTTCCTCAGGCCGGTGGGAATTTCGCCGGGTGCGGCAAAGGTGATGGAAAAACAGAGACGCAAGAGATCGGGCTGACGCCGGGAAAAATGGGTCACCGCCACAATGATCCCCGTCATTTGCGCCACCGTGTCCATTTCCGGTGGGGCCGCTTCACGCATCAACCGGAGCCGGTCGTCCATCGCCTGGTCAACCAGCGCCTGAAAGAGTCCCGCTTTGCTCATGAAATAGTAGTAGAGCGTCGGTTTCGTCACCCCGGCTTCTTCCGTGATGTCGAGCACCGACGTGCCGGCATAGCCACGGTTGGCAAAGAGTTTCAGCCCCGCGTGCAGCAGTCGCTGCCGTGGATCGGTGGTGCTTTTCCCCATGCTTCCCACGCTCGCAGAAGCCCGTGCTCCGTCAACAAAAAAAGATACCTACCGGTCGGTAGATAGGGCTTTTAACGTAGCGGCCGTCTACGACCTCCGCTGATTACCGCCTTCCTCAGCCCTTCGTCATCCCGAGACTCTTCTCAAGCTTGTCCAAGCTTCCTAAAAAAGGCCTCAGAGATCATCGCAGGAAACTGCGATCCCTGCCTCCTGAATCGATCCTTCGACAAGCTCAGCAACTGACGAAATGCTAAAGTCTAAATCGAATTGAGAAGTGTCATCAGTCCCGCCGCCCGGCCCGCCAGGATCGTGAGGTAATCTCCTCCCGTTCCTCGATCGGATCGATAAACTCGAGATGGCGATAGACCGGTGTCGGTTCCTGCGGCTTGTCGCTGGCTGCAGCCAGCTCGGGATATTCGTAAATATCCCCCTTGTAGTTGCGCAACACCAGGCTGTCGGGCGTGCGCGCGACCACGTAGTTCGGATTGATCGGAATCTTGCCGCCGCCGCCAGGTCCGTCGATCACGTACTGCGGGATGGCGTAACCGCTCGTATGCCCCCGCAGACTTTCGATGACCTCGAGTCCCTTGCTCACCGGCGTGCGCAAATGCGACGACCCCTGGATGAGGTCGCACTGGTAAAGATAATACGGGCGGACGCGGCACCGCAGGAGCTTTTGCACGAGGATTTTCATCACCGCCGGGCTGTCGTTCACACCCTTGAGCAATACCGACTGGTTCCCGAGTGGAATCCCCGCATCGGCCAGACGCCCCAGTGCCTCGCGCACCTCGACCGTCAGTTCCTTCGGATGATTGACGTGGACGCTCATCCAGAGCGGATGGAATTCCTTGAGCATCGCGCACAGTTCGGGCGTGATCCGCTGCGGCAGAAAAATCGGCACGCGGCTCCCGATGCGGAGAAATTCGATGTGCTCGATCGCCCGCAGCCGCGAGAGCAGGCTTTTCAGCCGCGCATCGGAAAGGAGCAACGCATCGCCACCGGAGAGCAGGACATCGCGCACTTCCGTGTGCTTTTGCAGATAATCGATCGCGCGGTCGAAATCGAGTTCCAGTTCCTGCTCGCCGACGCCGCTCACCACCCGGCTGCGGGTGCAGTAGCGGCAGTAGGAAGCGCACCGGTCGGTGACGAGAAAGAGCACGCGGTCCGGATAGCGGTGCACCAGGCCGGGCACGGGCATGTCGTGGTCCTCGCCGCACGGATCGGCCATGTCGGTCGGCTCGTAGGTCATTTCCTCGATCCGCGGGATGACCTGGCGGCGGATGGCGCAGTCGGCATCGAACGGATCGATCAGGTTAAAGAAATACGGGGTAATCCCCATCGCCAGCTTCGTGTTGGCCAAGAGGACGCCCGCATGTTCTTCCTGACTCAGCTGCAGCTTGCCCGTCAGATGGCCGAGGGTCTTCACGCTGTTCCGCATCTGCCACTGCCAGTCGTTCCATTGCTCCGGCGTCGCCTCGGGCCAGTAACCCTGGCCGGGAGAAGTAAAGGCGCGATGATCGAGATCGATGGTATTCATGGGGAGAGGGAGGGTGCGGGTCGTAAAAAAAGCTGCCTAGACGGGCAGCGGTGACGCGCAGGGGCTATTTGGCATTTCATGGTGAAAATAACCCGACTCCTTCCCGTGTCAAATGTGTGACGCAACAACCCCGGCACGATGCATAGGTATTGCCTCGGCTCCCCCAATGGGGCATCTTTACGGGCCTGAAAGACTTGTTTCATCGCCTGATGGCATTCTTCCGCGTGACCCGACTCCCCTCCCCCCAGCCTCGCCGAGCGCTTCCGCCGCATGCCAAGCGTCTGCGGCCCAAAACGTATTCGGTCGCGGTCTACCTCGTCGTCGCCGTGGTCGTCCTGCAAGTCGGCATGCTCATCTCCGTTTTCTGGCTCCGGGCCATGGTCGTCTCGGTCAAAGTCAATCCACCCAAGGCCCATCCGGGCGCGCTGGCCCTGACCAATCCCACTTCAAATCGCCCCCCGCCGGACAACGGCCCGTCCCGGCTCGACCTGCCCATGCTGCCGAGCCTGATTCCCTCCCTCGACGCCCACCCCGCGCTGCTGAGAGTGCCCGGCGTCAACGACGAGCTGGGGCAGATCGACAACCTCAACGACGAGGCCCTGGCCTTCCTCCACCAGCACGCGCTCGAATCGGCCGTCGATACCCTGATCAAGGCCGAGGACATCGACCCGCGCAATCCCAATACCTTGAAGAACCTCGCCGAGACCTATTATCTGATGAACGACCCCGTTCGCGCCAAGATTTACTGGCAGCGCCTGGTCGATATCGGCCCCGCCGTCGGGACCGTCTATGCCGTCGCCAAGGACCACGTCCTTCTCCTCGGCAGCCACGATGCCGACCCGCTCAGCGCCCCCTCGAACTATCCCCGCCAAATCTACGTCGATTCGGTCGAGAAAACCCCGGTCGACACCGTCAACGGCCAGGCCCAATTCCACCTCCGCGCCAGCCTGATGCGGAGGAAGTCGCTGGAGTCGACCTTCGACCAGAAAAAACTCCAGCCCTACGTCATTTTCTATCAGCAACTCCCCGACAGCACCCTCGTCCCCGACCTCGCTCAGCAGAAGGGCGCGTTCGACGACACCTTCCTCTTCTGGAGTAACCGGACCAGCGAACCCTTCGGCGTGAATTACCTCATGCCCATCCCCGGCGACACCGGCCCGAACAAAGTACCGGTCGGGCGCTACTACGGCTTCATCATCGGCATCTACTACAACAAGGTCCTCCAGGACGTCCGCTCCGAACCCGCCGACCTCGTCACCCGCATCCCCCTCCCCGACGAGATCGAGTAGCGGCGGTTCGAGTCCTTGCCATGGAGGGAGCGGCTCCTGCGGCGTCGGGGCTGAAATTGGCCTAAATGTGCTGCAATTTTAGGTCAGACTGGGCATTGAGTGGAAGGTGTTGCGGGGGAGTTGGTTGGCGTGTTGACTTTTGGGGCGAGAGGTCAAAATCGGGACGCGGTCGGTAATCGCACCGCCGAACAAATCGATGGCGTGGTCACCAGCTCGTCGTATAATAATCTCAACCAACTCACCGGCCAGAGTCCCGGTGGCGCTATGATCTTCTCCGGCACCGTCAGCAAATATTCCACCGTC